>NZ_JBSGVT010000003.1:0-424995 GCF_053608585.1 Rhodococcus sp. NPDC055024 | reverse complement strand
GGTTGCAGATGCAACCCGGCGCCCCTTCGGTGTGTGTCGGTCAGACCGTCAGATGCTGTCGGAGACCTCGAACACGAATTCCACCTCGACGGCACTGTTCCGGGGGAGTTCTGCGACGCCGATCGCGGAGCGTGCGTGTTGTCCTGCGGTACCGAAGATCTCGGCCAGCAGGTCGGACGCACCGTTGATCACCTGGGGTTGCTGGGAGAATCCGGATCCGGAAGCAACAAATCCAACGACCTTGACGACGCGAACGATGCGGTCGAGCCCGACCAGGGCGTCGACGGCCGCGAGTCCGTTGAGAGTGCACAACCGCGCAGCCTGGGCGGCGTCTTCGACGGAGACGCCTTCACCTAGCTTGCCGATGCACGTCGTGGTGCCGTCGACGAGCGGCAATTGCCCCGACGTGTAGACGAATGCCCCCGTCCGAACGGCGGGGAGGTAGGAGCCTGCCGGGGTAGCGACCGGCGGAAGCGTCAGGTCGAGTGCGGCGAGTCGTGCGGTCCAGGTACTGGCGTCGGTCATCGAGTTCCTCAATGGATTCTTTTGTCTGGGAATGATGTTCGAGTCTGTCATCGGGAGTCTCGGCAAGTCCAAGTCGTAATTGCGCCCACCCCATCACTTTTGGTGATATTCGCCGTCGTCGGAATCTAAATGGTGTTCGAATTGGCCACCTAAACTGTGTCGTATGTCGTCAATTCGTAACATCTCACTGGGGATACCGCTCCGTTCCGGTCACGTACTGGTACTCGACGGCACGGACTCTGTCACGGGGGAGAACTTCCATCGATTGATCGGTGGCGGTATCGAGTTCGGTGAGACGGCCGAGGCAGCGCTGCGACGCGAGCTCGCGGAGGAACTTGGCGTCACGCTGGGAAGTGTCGAGTTGCTCGAGGTCGTCGAGAACATCTTCGAGTTCGAGGGGCTACTTGGGCATGAGATTGTTCATGTCTTTGCAGTCGACTCAGCTGACATCGATGCGTTTCCGCTCGACGTGCAACTCCATGTCCTTGACGAAGGTAGTCCAGTCCACTGGGTGTTGGCAGGTGGGACCGACCGCCCTATCTATCCGGCCGAAGTCTCCCGCATTGTCAATGCTCTGGTTTAGTAGGGGAATCCGTTGCCGGAACAAGAGTGGCCGCAAGGGTTGCTCCGCAACGATTTTCGGTCAAACGGGATTCTTCGGACTGATTTCTGGAAACTGTAGAGGTTCGAACATAGTTTCGAATATTGTGGAGGAATGTTTGATACCGGAGTAAGAAGTTCGGGTACCGCAGCGCAGCTGTTCGGTGCTGAATCCGACTGCGCCCTCATCGATCTCATTGCCGAACTGCATGCGCGCGAGTCGATGCTCGTGGAACGGAAACTCGCTGCCGTTGCCGAGTTTTTCGAGCGTCGCAGCGCTGAACACTCCGATGCCGGCGCGTGGTCGTCCACCGCGCACGAACTAGCTGAGGCCGAGCTCGGCGCAGCGTTGACCATGGGCCGTGCCGCGGCGGGAAAGTTGATCGGCCTCGGCTTTTCTCTGAAGACTCGACTCCATCGCACGCGTGCCGCTATGGCACGCGGAGAACTGGATTTGTATCGAGTCGGATTGATCGACTCCGCTACAGCCAACGTCGATGACGATTTGATAGACGAGGTGGAACGCCAACTCCTCGAGAAGATTTCAGCACCACCAATACATGGCGGTACCGGGTTGACCGGCCGCCGATTGATGGCGGCCATCGACCGAATCGTCGCCGTGGTGGATCCGGAGGGGATGCGGGAGCGTCGACGCCGCGCCCTGGCTGACCGATTCGTAGGCGTGAGCGCCGCAGAAGACGGAATGGCGCGGATCTTGGGGAGTATTCCGGCGGAGGACGCACGGGCTTTCGACGGTCGTTTGCGGGAGTTGGCGATGTCGGTGTGCCGACACGATTCCCGTAAATACGAGCAGCGACGAGCCGACGCCTTGGGAGCGTTGGTAGCTGGGTCGACAATTCTGCCGTGCGACTGTGGCCGGGCCGACTGCCCACAAGACCGCAGAGGGGTTGTTGTGGTGCGTCGGCCGTTAGTGCACGTGGTCATGGTGGAATCCGCGCTCCAGGGCGGTGACTCGCCAGATACAGACGAACCCGCTCACCTCGACGGATACGGAGTGATCAGTGCAGAGCATGCGCGTGACATCGCCGCGGGTGCGTTGATTCGGAATGTGAAGGTACCAGCCGATGCGGCGCTCGAGTCTGCCGATGAGGGCGAGCCAGTACCTTCGCCTGTAGTTCCGTCGCCTGTAGTTCCTTCGGCGATGGTGTACCGCCCGGGCGCTGTCCTCGACACGTGGGTGAGGGTGATCTCGGGTAGCTGTCAGTGGCTGCACTGCGATGTTGCGGCATGGAATTCCGATCTCGATCACACTGAACCTTTTGATCATCGCGATCCAGCACGCGGTGGAAAGACCATGGCCTCGAACTTGAGTGCCTATTGTCGAAATCATCACCGCCTCAAGCATTCCGGTCAGTGGGTGCACAGCTCGAATCCGGACCGGAGCGTTACCCTGACGTCGATTACCGGACATTGTTACCGAACTCGGCCGTCAGGTCTGCTGGCAGGAATGCTCGAGCCCGTACTGCCCGAGGGTGGTCGGCGTCGACGTACACGTTTGGAGAACAAGGCGGCCCGCGTGCGGGGTGAACGCCGGCGGCAGCGGTTACGAATGCACCTGCGAATGAAGAAGAAGGCCAAGAGGAGGACCTTCGACAGCGGAGACGATCCGCCCCCATTCTGAGTAGGGCGGCGTGCAACTCCATGATTTAGGATGCCCACTTTGGTGGCCGGGGCTGCATCAGGCATTGTGTGAAGGTCGGTAGACGTCGGTACACGGGAAGATGTGGAGCATCGATGGCGAGGATCGAAGAAATTCTGGAGTTGGAACGTCTCGAGCGTGACATCTTTCGAGGAATCATCGCGGAGACCACCCTGACCCGTACTTTCGGCGGCCAGGTCGCCGGCCAGGCATTGGTGTCGGCAGTACGAACGGTCGATCCGGCCTATTCAGTTCATTCGTTGCACGGATACTTCCTGCGTCCGGGAAATCCGATGGAACCGACCGTCTTTCTGGTGGATCGTGTTCGCGACGGACGATCGTTCGCGACTCGCCTGGTCACCGGAATTCAAGACGGACAAGCCATTTTCACGATGTCGGCATCCTTCCACGTCCAGGACGAAGGCATCGAGCACCAGGACGAGATGCCGCCCGTCCCTGACCCTGAAACGCTGGCTATCGCCCAGGATTCGGAAGACCCCGAGACCGCGTGGTTGGCTCGCGAGTGGTCCGACTGGGACCTGCGAATGGTGCCGAAGGCCGACATCAACAAACGTCCGGGCGCTGCCGCACAGCAGCAAGTGTGGTTCCGTTCCCGCGAGGCGCTCCCGGACGACCCGGTATTTCACGTCTGCACGCTCGCATACATGAGCGACATGACGTTGCTCGGCTCTTCTCGCGGCCCCCACATGGATGTCGCCATGCAAAGCGCGTCGCTCGACCACGCGATGTGGTTCCTGCGGCCGTTCCGGGCCGACGAGTGGCTGTTGTACGACCAGACGTCGCCGTCGGCGGGCTTCGGCCGGGCACTGACGCAGGGACGCATCTTCGACAGCCGAGGAAACATGGTTGCCGCGGTCGTCCAGGAAGGCCTGACCAGGCTCTATCGCCCGAAGTGAGATCAACCGCTGTGAAATCAACCGCTGTGAAATCAACCGCGGTGAGAGCGCACCGCAGGCCGGGCCGGATGGTCGTACCTGACCTCGAAATCGACCTCCTCGGACACCGCTGAGCGGTGCGCGAGGAGTGCGTCGATTGTCCACAGATCCGCCTGCGGTGTGTGCCGCCGCATGGCAGCTTCGCTCATGTCCAGGCGGACGGTGATGTCGAACTCCAGTCCGCGCCCGAGCAACATCGGACCGGCGATCACGATGACCGCGCGTTCGTGGACAGGGATACGGGTCGAGCGAGCCGAGCGATCAGTGGTTTCGTCCCAGAGTTTCGGCAACAGCGTTCGTTTGGTGCGGGCCGCGGTGATCACTTCACGATCGAGTGCCGGGTAGTCGAACCAGATGGTGCGGTAACTCGGCGCATCCTCATGGCCGAACTCGTATCGCAGCGACGCCGGCCGCACGTAGTCGTGCAGTGACACAACGGCACTCGGCCTGCTGTGCGACTCGACTGCAACCCCGACCAGCTCCGCGAGCCGAGACGGGTGCGCACAATCAGGTCCGTCGATCGCAACTACCACCACCGATGGAAATGATCCGCTCAGCGTTGCGATCTGCTCGGCCAGAGCGAGGGGAGTGGACGGGATGAATGTACTCACGCCCACCATGGTGCCGTGCCCGCTCGCCAAGGCGATATTGTGAACCGTCATCGCGCCTAGTGCGGCGGTCTGTGTATGCGGTCAATGTTTCCGGAGGACTCATGGTTGGTATCGAGGAGATCCTCGCGCTCGAACACCTGGAGAAGGACATCTTCCGCGGTGCGGTCCATCCCACTGCACTTCAACGGACGTTCGGCGGGCAGGTTGCCGGGCAGTCGTTGGTTTCTGCCGTGAGCACCGTCGACGAGAGCTACCACGTGCATTCGTTGCACGGGTATTTCCTGCGACCGGGCAACCCGAAGATTCCGACGGTCTACCTGGTCGACCGGATTCGCGACGGGCGCTCGTTCTGCACGCGTCGGGTCAATGCCGTCCAGGACGGTAAGACGATCTTCACGATGTCGGCCTCGTTCCACGTCGACGACGAAGGTATCGAGCACCAGGATCGGATGCCCTCCGTTCCGGCGCCGGAGGACTTGCCGGATGCGCAGACCGTTCCGAAGTTGGCGGAATCGCAGTTCTACCAGGAATGGAAGAACTGGGACATCCGAATTGTGCCGGCCGAGCAGAGTGCGTCAGCGCCGGATCTGGCCGCCCAGCAGCGTGTGTGGATGCGCTACCGCGAGGCTCTGCCGGATCGTCCGCTGCTGCACATCTGCACCCTCGCGTACCTCAGTGACATGACTTTGCTCGGAACTTCCAAAGTCCCGCACCGGGGCGTGAAGACGCAGACCGCTTCGCTGGATCACGCGATGTGGTTCCTGCGTCCGTTCCGAGCCGACGAGTGGTTGCTCTACGACCAGACATCACCGTCGGCAGGTTTCGGTCGCGCGCTCACTCAGGGGCGTATCTACGATCGCGATGGCAACATGGTCGCAGCGGTGGTTCAGGAGGGTCTGACGCGGCTGGAACGCGAACCCGACAGCAGTGCGAACAAGACAGGAACTGTGTGATGACTCGTCCGTTGATCGGTGTTCTCGCCCTGCAAGGTGATGTTCGCGAACACCTTGCCGCACTCGATGATTCGGGAGCGGACGCAGTCGGTATCCGGCGACCCGAGGAACTCGACAAGGTCGACGGAATCGTGATCCCGGGTGGCGAATCCACCACCATGAGCCGGCTTCTGCAGGTTTTCGAGCTGCTGGAACCGCTTCGTGATCGACTCCGCGGCGGGCTGCCGGCTTACGGATCCTGCGCAGGCATGATTCTGCTCGCCAGCGAGGTACTCGACACCCGGCCGGACGCCGAACATCTCGGCGCCATCGACATGACGGTGCGCCGCAACGCTTTCGGTCGTCAGGTCGATTCCTTCGAGTCCGACCTGGAGTTCGAGGGAATCATCGGTGACCCTATCCGCGCAGTCTTCATCCGCGCACCGTGGGTCGAGCGGGTCGGTCCGGGTGTGGAGGTGCTCGCGCAGGTTCCCGCCGCGGCGGGGGAGGCCGCGGGCCGGATCGTCGCGGTTCGGCAGGGTTCGGTGATCGCCACTTCGTTCCATCCCGAGGTAACCGGGGACCGTCGAGTCCATGAGATGTTCGTCGATCTGGTGCGCGGCTAGGGCGCTAGTTCACTTCGGCTGAATTACAGCTCCAGTTCGCGGGCAAGGATTGCCGCCTGGACGCGTGAAGTGAGGTGCAGCTTCGACAGAACTCGCGACACATGTGACTTCACCGTCGGAGCACCGACACCGAGTTCACGCGACAGTTCGGCGTTGGACAGACCCATACCCAGTAGAACGAGCACTTCGCGTTCGCGATCGGTGAGCTCGCTCAGTCCGAGCGGCTCGGCAGGCTTGGGAGTGCGCTGAACGAACTCGCCGATCAGTGCGCGTGCGGCTCGGGGAGCGAGCACCGCATCGCCGCCCGCGACATTGCGGATGGCGCTGGTCAGCTCGTCCGCTGTCGCGGTCTTGAGCAGGAAGCCCGACGCACCGGCGCGCAGAGCTGCGAAGACGTATTCGTCGAGGTCGAAGGTAGTCAACACCAGAACGCGGCTGCGGGTCGTAGCGATGATCTGACGGGTCGCTTCGATGCCGTCGGTGCCCGGCATCCGGATGTCCATCAGCACGACGTCGGGTTGATGCGTGCGAGTGACGGTGATCGCCGACGCGCCGTCTCCCGCTTCTGCAACGACATCGATGTCGTCATGCTGCCGCAGGATCATCGACAGGCCGGAGCGGATCGCGGCGTGGTCGTCGACCAGGGCGACGGTGATCACTGATCCGTGCCGTTCGGTGTGTGGACCGGTAGCTGCGCACATACCGTCCATTCTCCGTCGACCGGCAGTGCGTCGAGTGAACCGCCCAGCAGCTCGGCGCGATGACGCATGTTTGCAAGCCCGCGCGTTCGTGCCCGCGGACTGGATATGTCGGGACCGATGGGGTTTCGGATCTCGATCTGTAATGCATTGTGCTGGAGGGAGATCGACATCGAGATCGGCGCGCCCGGCGCATGCTTGAGTGCGTTGGTCAACGCTTCCTGGGTGATTCGATACGCCGTGTGATCGACCACGCTCGGCAGCTCGGCGGCGTCGACGTCGATCGCTACATCCACTGCGCTGCCGGTGGCACGGGCCGCGTTCAGTAGAACGGGCAACTCGGTAAGCCGCGGGGGAGAGGAACGCGGGTCAGGCGTCTCGCAGTCCCCGGCGTGAAGCAGTTCGATCATCGACCGCATCTCGGAAAGCCCCGCGAGGCTGCTCGATCTGATCGCCCCGATCATCTCCCGCAAGCCATCGTCGGGTTCACCCCGTTCAGAGGAGAGAGTTGCGGTGGAGAGTGCAGCTTCGGAGTGGATGGCGATGGCAGAGAGGTGGCTTGCGATCACGTCGTGCAGATCCCGCGCCATGGTTGCGCGTTCGTGAGCGACAGCGGCCTCGCGGTCCAGCGCGGCGAGTGCTTCGTGGACTCTGGAACGCTCGCGTTCCGCCTCGGTCAGTTCGACTTGTCGACGGATGACCAGTGCCCACCACACCGGCGTACCGAAGAACAGAGCAGTCACGACGCCCGCCCCAGCCGCAGCGCGGACGTCCCTGGTGGACAGGTAAACGAGTGCGGTGAGCGCGGCAACCGTCACCGCGGTCAGAGAACACACCCCTCGGCCCAGCCGCGCCGTCCCGTACAGAACTGCGGCGTAGGTGAGATCCGAGAGGACAAGCCACATCGGCAGAGTGGGGCCCAGGGCGGCGTCGACCGCGACGATGACGGCTCCCGCCGCCAAGGCCGTTGCCGGGCGCACCCGCCGAAACGAGTCGATCGCACACAGCAGAGCCAGCATCCCGATCCGAACCCCGATGGGAACGTCGGCGACACCTCCGACATCGGTCCACATTTTGTACAGGCCGACGAGGTAGAGAAGTACCCCGATCGCGAACAGACCGATGGCGATGAGCGGATCGTTCCACTTGCCGACGCTCCGACTTCTGGTCACCACAGACTTATCAGAGCACATCGGGGCGCCTGACTTGTCATACCAAATGATGAGGTCGGCGTTGTTCCGACGGCTGATGTGCGGATCCGAGCGAGACGACACGCTCGAGGTATGAAAATTCGTTTCGAGTTGATGATCGGTATTCTTCTCGTCGTCGGTGGCGCTTGTCTGTGGCTGTTCGCACGCGACGCCGAGTTCTTCTGGTTTCGCGGCGGGCCACTCGGGGTGATTTTGGCGATCATCGGTGCTTTCGACATCGTGAACGCAGTCCGGACGAGGGACACGGTGACACCCGAGCGCCGACACGATTGACGTGGAACTCGTCCTTCTGACGACCCTGGGCGGCCTCGCCTTGCTGGACAGTACGAGCATCGGAACGTTGGTCGTCCCGGTGTGGATGTTGTTGAAACCGGGACGGCCGCAGGTTCGCAGTCTGCTGACCTACCTGGTAGTCATCACGACGTTCTATTTTGTTGTCGGGATAACCGTCTGGACGACGGCCCGCGTGGGCATGCCGGTTGTCGCCCCGCTTCTCGACACACCGGTAGCCCGCGGCGCACAGTTGATCCTCGGTATCGCGTTGTTCGCGTTGAGTTTTCGATTCGACTCCGAGAAGCGGCGCACATCCGGTCAGGCCGATCGAACGCACGCCT
Source organism: Rhodococcus sp. NPDC055024 (assembly GCF_053608585.1). Classification (NCBI taxonomy): domain Bacteria; kingdom Bacillati; phylum Actinomycetota; class Actinomycetes; order Mycobacteriales; family Nocardiaceae; genus Rhodococcus; species Rhodococcus sp. NPDC055024. The sequence goes on along the minus strand of NZ_JBSGVT010000003.1, from coordinate 416,562 downwards.
GGCGGGAGCGGGTACTCGATTCGAGTCGTTCGGCGAGAAGCGTCGTACTTCTGGCCATTGCAGCCGGAACCGCCGAATTGGTGACGATGCTGCCCTACTTGGCGGCGATCGCGATGATCACAGCTGCTGGGCTGTCCTCAGTCATGTCGGCGTCGATACTTGCCGGTTACTGCCTGATCATGGCCGCACCGGCAGCCATTCTTCTGTGCGGTCGGGTTGTGGCCGGGAACCGCTTGGACAAGCCGCTGCGCCAGGTGGATTCGTTGATGTCTCGCTACGGCGACAGTGCGATCGGATGGGTGTTCGGCATTGCCGGCTTCTACCTCGCCGGCAATGCCGCGGCTGTGTTGTTCGTGAATCAACCAGCCTGAACCAGCGAATTGATCAGCTTCACACCGTCTTCCGGGTGATCGACGGTCACGGCGAACAGTCGTCCGTTCTCGAGAGTGACCACTATCGCCTCACCCGAGCGGAGAGTGACGGCCGTTCCGCGCGGTGTGATCCGGTAACCCCATCCACCCCATTCGGCCGGACGTATCGAATCGACCGATGCGGACTTCACCTTCGAGATGGGGATTTTCTTCCATCGAACGCCCCAGGAACTGATGCCGAGACTGTGGCGGTCGACGCGCACGGTGACCGAAGCGAAAGCCGTGATCGCGAGGGTCGACACACCCAGGACTACGGCAACCCACCAGTCCGAATACGCGGCAGTGGCGATCACGAGTACTACGAGGCCGGCGGTGAGGATCCACGGCCAGATGCTGCGGACCTGCCCGACCCACACTGCACGTTCGGAGGCTGCGAGCGGCGTGTCCAGCGTCGGGGTCGGCAGTGGTGACTCAGGGTCGTCGCGTTGCTGCTCAGGCAGTGCATACGCCAGAACTCCGACGAGCACGGCCGCGATCGGCGCAAGAATCCACCAACCGATACGTGCGTCTTCCGGTGCTCCGGCGTCGATTGTGAGGGCGACGCTCAGGATCCAGATCGTTGCCAACGTCGCACTCGAGATCGAGGTGACGGCCAGAAACAGGGGAGCGTTGGCGCTCGAACGGGCCGCGACGACACACGCGAAAACGACTGCCACCAGTGAAAGCGCCAGCGCGATGGCGAAGAACGTCGTTGTGGTGCTGAACCCGTCCGGGATCGATCCGGACCAATGGCTCGCGACGGTCTGGGGTAGCCGATCGCCCCACGCGAAGCGCGCGAGAACCAGGATCAAGGTCGGGATCAGAGTCAGCGAAGCTGCTGTCCAGAGTCGGATCTTGCTGGTCGTCATTGTGTGCTGGTCTCCTTGATGAGGTCGAGCATGTGCGCGGTGTCGAGTCCCAGGTTTCGGGCCTGCCGCACGAACTCGCGTGCAGATTCGTTGAGAGCTGTTCTTCCCGAGTCGAATTCGGCGCGAATGACGGCGCCACGTCCGCGTCGGAGGTCGATCAGGCCTTCGTCGCGGAGTGTTGCGTACGCACGAAGGACCGTATGGAGATTGACGTCGATCGACTCGGCGAGAGCGCGAGCGGACGGCAGTCGATCACCCGGGCCGATTTCGCCGCGGATGACCGAGCCCCGAACCCCGGCGGCAATCTGTTCCGCAAGTGGAGTTGTGGAGGCGTGATCTATTCGCACCAACATGTTTGCATTCTATGCAAACAATGCCGTGTTTGGTCAATTCGTGTCGGGGGATGCAGCGAGTTGTGACGTGGGACGGGTAACATCGGCAGAGCTGAAAGACGCGCATTCGGCGTGCGCAACGCAGCAGGAAAGGGGCTTGAATCGCATGAGCGGCCACTCAAAATGGGCCACCACCAAGCACAAGAAGGCTGTGATCGACGCACGTCGTGGCAAATCCTTCGCGAAGCTGATCAAGAACATCGAGGTGGCGGCACGAACCGGCGGTGGCGATCCCACGGGCAACCCCACCTTGTTCGACGCCATCCAGAAGGCGAAGAAGACGTCAGTTCCCAATGACAACATCGAGCGTGCGCGCAAGCGCGGCGCCGGTGAAGAAGCGGGCGGCGCAGACTGGCAGACCATCATGTACGAGGGCTACGGACCCAATGGCGTCGCCGTTCTGATCGAGTGCCTCACCGACAACCGCAACCGCGCAGCCGGTGAAGTTCGCACCGCGATGACTCGCAACGGTGGCAACCTCGCCGACCCGGGTTCGGTCTCCTACCTGTTCGCTCGCAAGGGCGTCGTCACGCTGGAGAAGAACGGCCAGTCGGAGGACGACGTCCTGATGGCTGTGCTCGACGCCGGCGCCGAAGAGGTCACCGATCTCGGTGATACCTTCGAAATCGTCAGTGAGCCACAGGATCTGGTTGCCGTACGTTCGGCACTGCAGGAAGCCGGCATCGACTACGACTCCGCCGAAGCCGATTTCCGCGCTTCCGTCGAGGTTCCCCTGGATGTCGACGGCGCACGCAAGATCTTCAAGCTCGTCGACGCACTCGAAGACTCGGACGACGTGCAGAACGTCTACACCAACATCGATCTGTCCGACGAGGTTCTCGCGGCCCTCGAAGACTGATTGCCTTTCAACTCAACCCGGCCCTGACGTCCTCGTCACGGCCGGGTTGCGTGTTGATGCGGGGCAGTAGTCCCGCGCACCGCTAAGCTATCGAACAGCTGTTCGGTATGGAGAGGTGTGACAAAGTGCGCGTGCTCGGAGTGGACCCAGGCTTGACTCGCTGCGGGTTGGGTGTGGTCGACGGGAGCAACGGCAGGAAAGTACGCCCCATTGCCGTCGACGTAGTGCGGACCCCGGCAGAGATGGATCTCGGATCTCGGCTCCTACGGATTTCCGATGCGGCTGAACTGTGGATCGAGCAGTACAAGCCGGAGGTTGTCGCGATCGAGCGTGTGTTCGCGCAGCACAACGTCAGTACCGCGATGGGGACGGCGCAAGCAGGCGGAGTTGTGGCGCTCGCTGCCGCCAGACGCGGAATCCCGGTGTGTTTCCACACGCCCAGCGAGGTGAAGGCCGCCGTCACCGGTAGCGGTAACGCAGACAAGGCGCAGGTCACCGCGATGGTGACTCGAATCCTGAATCTGAAGACGGCGCCGAAACCGGCCGACGCCGCCGACGCTCTGGCGCTGGCGATCTGTCACTGCTGGCGAGCGCCCATGATCGAGCGAATGGCCCGCGCCGAGGCGATGGCCGCCGAACAAATGCGTAAGTATCAGGCAAAATTGGCCGAGATGAAGAAGGCAGGTTCACGATGATCGCGTCGGTACGCGGCGAGGTACTCGATATTGCGCTCGACCATGCGGTCATCGAAGCGTCGGGTGTCGGCTATCGGGTCAACGCCACCCCCGTGACGCTCGGTGCGCTCCATCGCGGAAGCGAAGCACGCCTGTTCACGACGATGATCGTTCGCGAAGACTCGATGACGCTCTACGGATTTTCCGACACCGAGTCGAAGGACCTGTTCAGCCTCTTGCAGACGGTCTCGGGAGTCGGGCCGCGCCTGGCGATGGCAACTCTCGCAGTTCTCGAACCCGACGCATTACGGCGTGCTCTGTCGGAAGGCAACCTGACGGCGTTGACGAGGGTCCCCGGTATCGGCAAACGTGGTGCTGAGCGCATGGTCGTCGAACTGCGCGACAAGGTCGACGCGGTTGCGACGACGTCCGGCGCGGCCGCCGGAGTCGTCGCCGGTAGTTCGATCCGCGATCAGATCGTCGAAGCTCTCGAAGGTCTGGGCTTCCCGATCAAGCAGGCCGAGCAGGCCACGGATTCGGTTCTGGCGGAATCGCCCGAGGCCACTACGTCGGTGGCACTGCGTTCTGCCCTGTCGCTGCTCGGTAAGACTCGATGAACTTCGATCCGATCGATGATTTCGACGACGAATCGCAGGTCTCTGCCGAATTGGTGGCGGGAGACGGCGACGTCGAAGCGAGTTTGCGCCCCAAGAGTCTCGACGACTTCATCGGGCAACCCCGAGTCCGCGAGCAATTGCAGCTCGTGCTCACCGGAGCAAAACTTCGTGGCAGTACACCTGACCACATTCTGATGTCCGGTCCGCCCGGACTCGGAAAGACGTCGATGGCGATGATCATCGCGGGGGAGTTGGGCTCCTCCCTGCGGCTTACGTCCGGGCCGGCGCTCGAACGGGCTGGCGACTTGGCGGCGATGCTGAGCAATCTTGTCGAGGGCGACGTGTTGTTCATCGACGAGATTCACCGAATCGCTCGTCCGGCCGAGGAGATGTTGTACCTGGCGATGGAGGACTTCCGCGTCGACGTCGTCGTCGGTAAGGGGCCCGGCGCCACGTCGATTCCTCTGGAGGTCGCACCATTCACGTTGGTCGGTGCGACAACCCGGTCCGGTGCGCTAACCGGTCCGTTGCGCGACCGCTTCGGATTCACCGCGCACATGGACTTCTACGAACCCGAAGAGCTGCAACAGATTCTGATGCGATCGGCGGGAATTCTGGGAGTCAATCTCGAAGTTGACGCCGGCGCCGAAATCGCGAGACGCTCGCGGGGGACGCCGCGTATCGCGAACCGATTGCTGCGACGGGTTCGTGACTTCGCGGAGGTTCGCGCCGACGGAATCGTCACCATGGACGTCGCTCAGGCCGCCTTGGCTGTCTACGACGTGGACCAGTTGGGCTTGGACCGACTCGACCGATCCGTCCTGAGTGCGCTGGTGCGTTCATTCGGCGGCGGGCCCGTCGGTGTGTCGACGCTGGCCGTCGCTGTGGGCGAGGAACCGTCGACGGTGGAAGAAGTGTGCGAGCCCTTCCTGGTCCGTGCCGGGATGATCGCCCGGACGCCGCGAGGTCGTGTGGCCACGGCCGCTGCCTGGACTCAACTGGGAATGACGCCGCCGCCGGATGCCGCCGCGGGCGGGATCGAGGTTCGCGTCAACGAACCGCAGGCCACGTTGTTCGATCCGAACGGAGCGTGAATTTCGACCGGAAAGGCCTCATTGGTCGGCCGATCTGTCAGGAATCCTCAGCAACTAATGGCACACTGGTGTATTGCGTAGGTCCATCCGGGGCCATCGCGGTGTAAAACGTGCAACACAACCGAGGTTGATCAACACATGTCGAGTTTGCTTTTCCCCCTCTTGATCCTCGCACTGCTCGTGCCCATGTTCCTGGGCATGCGTAAGCAGAAGAAGGCCTTGGCCGCGACTTCCGAGATGCAGGACTCGCTGCAGGTCGGCGATCGGGTGCAGACCACAGCCGGGCTCTACGCCACGATCGCTTCTCTAGGCGACGACACCGTTGACCTCGAGATCGCCGACGGTGTCATCACCACCTGGTCGCGTCTGGTCATCCGTGAGCGCGTCGTCGAGACGACCGAGACCGACGAGTACGACGACGACTCGATTTCCGAGATCGAAGAGTCTGCTACCGACACCGAAATCCGGCTCACCAAGGAGTCCTGACTTCGTCGACCTGGCACGTGTTCTAGAGTTGTGAACTCGGACACACGTCCAGATCGGTTTGTCCGTTCTTTCACCAGCAGCTCAGTTCAACCCGTTGATCAATCGTTGCAGTTCGAACGCCGCAGCTCGGGTGGTCGTCGACCACCCGAGCCGTGCAGTTACTGAAGCACTGCACTTACTGAAGCACTGCACCTACTGAGGAGACTTAAAGATCGTGGCACCTTCCACCGGAACGGTGCATCCGGTCCGCTACCTGGCCCTATTCGGGGTCTTGGTGGTGGCACTGTATGCCCTGGTGTTCTTCACTGGAGACAAGTCGGCCACGCCGAAACTCGGCATCGATCTGCAGGGTGGAACGCGCGTCACGTTGACCGCTCGTACCCCGGACGGTAGCGCTCCGAGTCAGGACAGTCTCAAGCAGGCGCAGGAGATCATCGAGACCCGCGTCAACGGTCTCGGCGTTTCCGGCTCCGAGGTCGTCGTCGACGGTGACAACCTCGTCATCACCGTTCCCGGCGACGACAGCGCACAGGCCCGCTCGCTCGGTCAGACCGCCCGCCTCTACATCCGGCCGGTGACCGGTTCGATCGATGTCGCCACCCGTGACGCGAGTCGGACGGCAACACCGGAGACGCCAGCGGCCGAGACACCAGCGGCCGAAACACCGGCCCCCGAAGCGCCCGCTGACGGGACTCAGACTCCGCAGAACCGTCCGTTCCTGGCTCAGGACCCGACTACTCCCGAGGCAACGCCCGCGCCGGAGACAACTACTCCGGCCCCCGCCGGGGAGGCGCCGAGCGACGGTACCGACGAAGGCGACGCAGCAGCAGCGGAAATCGCCGCAGCGCGCGCCCTCCGACAGAGCAGCGATCCGACCGTTCAGCAGCAAGCAGTGGCGAACCTCGACTGCTCCGTCGCAGATCCGCTTCGTGGAAACGACGACCCCACGCTGCCGCTGGTCGCGTGCTCGCAAGACGGACTGAACATCTATCTCCTCGGTCCCTCGATCATCGACGGCCAGGAGATTGCCGACGCGTCGTCGGTCTTCAACTCGCAGCAGTCGCGCCACGAGATCAGCCTCTCGTTCAAGACAAGCGGCAGCAACACCTGGGCCGAGTTCACCTCAGCCAACATCGGCAAGCAGGCAGCGTTCACGCTCGACTCGAAGGTCGTCAGCGCTCCCACGATTCAAGGCGCAACGCCCGCGGGCAGCGCCACCTCGATCACCGGCAGCTTCACCGCGGACAGCGCGAAGGAATTGGCCAATACGCTGAAGTACGGTTCGCTTCCGCTCTCGTTCGCGGCCTCGGAAGCCGAGACGGTCTCTGCCACGCTCGGCCTGGCCTCGCTTCAGGCGGCACTGATCGCCGGCGCGGTGGGTCTCGTGCTCGTTCTGCTCTACTGCCTCGTCTACTACCGCATGCTCGGCGTCCTGACGGCGTTGTCGCTGATTCTCTCGGGAGTCATGGTTTACGCAATCATGGTTCTGCTCGGTAGATACATCGGCTTCACACTCGACCTGGCCGGTATGGCTGGTCTGATCATCGGTATCGGTATGACCGCCGACTCGTTCGTCGTGTTCTTCGAACGCATCAAGGACGAAATGCGTGAGGGCCGTAGCTTCCGCTCGGCGGTGCCACGCGGTTGGGCGCGAGCGCGTCGGACCATTCTTTCCGGCAACGCGGTGAGCTTCATCGCCGCTGCAGTTCTGTACGTGCTGGCGGTCGGTCAGGTGCGAGGCTTCGCCTTCACCTTGGGCCTGACAACCATCCTCGACGTGATTGTCGTGTTCCTCGTGACGTGGCCACTGGTCAGCATGGCGTCCCGTTCGGCGTTCTGGTCCAAGCCCAGCGTCAACGGGCTCGGCGCAGTGCAAGAGGTTGCCCGCGAACGTAAGGTTGCCGCCGCTGCGTCGGCTAAGGAGACACGAGCATGAGCGAGTCCAACAACTCCCCGGTGGGGTCCGACAACAGTTCCTCGGCCGAGTCCACAGACGCCGCCGCCCGATCGGAGATCACCGACTCCGGCGTCGATCAGGGCGCGATGCCCAAGCACAGCTGGCTCTCACGGTTGTACACCGGAACGGGTGCGTTCGAGGTCGTCGGCAAGCGTCGCTTCTACTACGGACTGACCGGCGCTCTGGTCGCCATTGCGCTGCTGAGCATCATCCTGCGCGGGTTCACCTTCGGTATCGACTTCGAAGGCGGATCACGCATTCAGTTCCCGGCCGAGGGCGGAGTCGAGACGTCGGCGGTGGAAACCGTCTACTCCGACACACTCGGGTTCGAACCGGTCAGCGTGCAGACGGTCGGCTCGGGTGCCAGCGCCACCGTGCAGATCCGGTCGGAGACCTTGAATGCGACGCAGATCAACGATCTTCAGTCGGCGCTCTTCGACGAGTTCCAGCCCAAGGACAAGAACGGGAACCCGTCGGCGCAAGCCATCAGTTTCGCGGACGTGAGTGAAACCTGGGGCGGCCAGATCACCAAGAAGGCGCTGATCGCGCTGATTGTGTTCCTGGTGATCGTGAGTATCTACATCGCCATTCGCTTCGAGCGAGACATGGCGGTAGCCGCGATCGTCGCGTTGTTCTTCGACATCATCGTCACCGCCGGCGTCTACTCGCTCGTCGGTTTCGAGGTGACGCCCGCGACGGTGATCGGTTTGCTCACCATTCTCGGCTTCTCGCTGTACGACACGGTGGTCGTGTTCGACAAGGTCGAAGAGAACACCCGCGGTGTTCTGCACCTGACGCGCCGGACGTACGGCGAGCAGGCCAATCTCGCGGTGAATCAGACCTTGATGCGTTCGATCAACACGACCGTCATCAGTGTGCTTCCCGTGATCGCACTGATGGTGGTCGCGGTCTGGATGCTCGGCGTCGGCACACTCAAGGACCTTGCGCTCGTTCAGCTCGTCGGAATCATCGTGGGTGCGTACTCCTCGATCTTCTTCGCGACGCCGCTCCTGGTGTCGATGAAGGAACGCTGGGGACCCGTCGCCGCGCACACTCGTAAGGTGCTCTCCCGCCGGGCTACGCTGGCCGAGAAGGGTACGCAGGCGGTTGCCGTCGGCGCACCAGTTGCACGTCGTGCGCCGGTTGCTCCGCAGCCGGGTGCGCGGCCGACCGGAAAGCGAAACAAGAAGGGGCACTGAACATGCTCCCCAGAACACGCACACTGGTTCGATCGATGACGTTCGTTGCAGCCACCGCGGTGACTGCGGGTTCGTTGGCGGCCTGCTCGGAAAGCGCCGAGCAGGTTCCGTCCATCGGATACGCCATCGACAACTCCATCACCACGTACAACGCCAATACGACAGCTGGGTCGGTGTCCGGAGCGATGGCCGCGTTCGGCCGGGTGCTTCCCGGTTTCACGTTCACCGGTCCGGCGGGGGCGCCCGTGTCGGACACCGACATCGGAACGGCGTCGGAGTTGCCCGGTGACGTGCTCACCGTCTCGTACAAGCTCAATCCGGCTTCCGTGTACTCCGACGGGATTCCGATGTCCTGTGACGATCTGGTGCTCACGTGGGCGGCGTCGAGTGGCAAGTTCACCGAAGACGTCGACGGTTCCGTGAAGCCCATGTTCGACACGGCGAACAATCTCGGTTACGCGGACATCGACCGGATCGACTGCCAGAGCGGGTCGAAGGATGCGACGGTGTTCTTCAAACCCGGGCGATCGTTCACCGATTGGCGGTCGCTGTTCGGTGCAACTGCGTTGATGCCTTCGCACATCGTGACGCAGCGCACGGGTGTCAGCGACGTGGTGAGCGCGGTGAATGCCGGTGACACCGAAGCGTTGTCGAAGATCGCGGACTTCTGGAACACCGGGTGGAACCTGACTCCAGGTCAGGTGGACACGTCGGTACTGCCTTCCGCCGGACCGTATCGAATCGACTCGTACAGTGCCGACGACGGTCTGGTGCTGGTTGCGAACGATCGGTGGTGGGGCAACCGTCCGGCGACCGATCGCATCGTCGTCTGGCCACGTGGTGTGAATCTGAACGAGGATCTCGACAAGAACTCGATCGAGGTCGTCGACGTCGCTTCCGGGTCGGCGGGCGAGCTCGGTACTCCGTCAGGTTTCGACGTCCAGCAGATTCCGTCGCGGTCGATCGAGCAGTTCGTTCTCGCGACGTCTGGTTCTCTGGGCGACGAAGCCGCGCGTCGAGCGTTCGCGCATTGTGTTCCGCGGACATCGTTGTTCGAGAAATTCGGGCAGACGGAGAATGCGCCGCAGGCCGGTCTGGGCTCCGGCGTGGTCGATTCGCGACTGATGGCGCCGGATTCACTGGTCTACAGCGACGCCGCTGCGGTCGACGGTGATCGGTATGCCAATTCCGACGTCGAGGCTGCGAAGACCTCGTTGTCGGAAGCGGGCCTCGACCAGTTGACCGTCCGAGTCGGCTACCTGGCGCCGGACCCGGTGCGGGCGCAGATCGTCTCCGAAGCAAAAACAGCGTGCGCTCCGGCGGGAATCACGATCGAGGATGCGAGCAGCGACAGCTTCGATCCTGCGAGTCTGCAGTCCGGGGGAGTCGACGCTGTGCTTTCCGGCATGGCCGGCAAAGTCGGGGCGGGCGGAACAGCGAGCATGATCGACGCGCGTGGAGCGTTGCGATCGGGCAACGGCGCAAACCTCGGTAATTACGGAAACGCGAGGATCGATCAGATCATCGATCAGCTGAACGTGGATGCGAGCACGAGTGCGCAATTGGGACTCTCGGTGGAGGCGGAGAACATCCTCTGGACTCAGGTGCCTACGATTCCACTGTTCAATCAACTACGAACTGTCGCTGTAGCTCCAGGCATGTCGGCAGTCTTGGTCAATCCGACTCGGGCCGCTACCGGCTGGAACATGGACAGATGGGTACTACGCAGATGACCGTCTCGAATGGCGTTGCCTTGCACACGCCAGAAGAATTGATCGCCATCCACCGGGCCGCCGGAGACGCCGTTGTTCGGCTGACCCGCTGGGCAGACAATTTCCCGGGCCCTGGAGTGCGGTTCGCCGATCTGACTCCGGTGTTCGCCGACGCCGAGGGGTTCGGCGCCGTGCTCGACGCCCTAGTCGCCTGTGCCCCGGACGCCGACACGATCGCAGCCGTGGATGCCCGCGGGTTCCTGCTCGGTGCCGGCGCAGCCGCGAAGATGGGTGCTGGGGTGGTGGCCGTGCGTAAGGTCGGCAAACTGCCGCCGCCGGTGCTCTCTCGCTCGTACAGCCTCGAGTACGGATCGTCGACTCTCGAGATCCCGGCGAATGGCTTCGATCTCACCGGGCGGAACGTTCTGGTGATCGACGACGTTCTGGCTACCGGAGGGACACTCGAGGCGGCTGTACAGTTGGTTGAGTTGGGTGGAGCGAACGTTGTCGGCGTCGCAGTGGTGCTCGAGATCGAGGAATTGCGCGGTCGAGATCGCTTCTTGAAGTACCCACTGACATCCCTGGTGAAGGTCTGAGTATTAAAGTTGTCTCCTGGGGGTCGAGTTAGACCTCCAGGGCAATTACCCGATGCAGGGCGGTTGCCTCATCGAACTCGGTGGTAGGAGGTGGCGACATGACGTCGAATCTTGATCGATCACAGAACTCGGGTGCAGTGTCGCAGGAGACGGATGCAGTTCCGTCTCCGGAGACGACACCATCGAAGTCCGCGGCGCCCGACGATTCGGGATCTGCGCAAACTACTGGCAATCGGGGTGGGCAGAACCTGGCCGTGCCCGCCTCCGCCTCTCGTAGGGTGCGTGCTCGGCTTGCTCGGCGCATCACCGGTCAGCGCAACGCCACCATCCGCCCGGTGCTCGAGCCGTTGGTCAGCCTCCACCGTGAGCTGTATCCGAAGGCCGACCTCGCGCTCCTTCAGCGTGCGTACGACGTCGCTGAGGACAGACATTCGAGCCAGCGGCGCAAGTCCGGCGATCCGTACATCACGCATCCGTTGGCCGTCGCAAGCATTCTGGCCGAGTTGGGAATGGACACCACCACCCTCGTCGCAGCACTTCTGCACGACACCGTCGAGGACACCGGTTACTCACTAGAGGAGTTGACCAAGGACTTCGGTGACGAGGTCGCTCACCTCGTCGACGGCGTCACCAAACTCGACAAGGTCGTTCTCGGCACCGCCGCCGAGGGCGAAACCATCCGCAAGATGATCATCGCGATGGCGCGGGACCCGCGCGTGCTCGTGATCAAGGTTGCGGATCGTCTGCACAACATGCGCACGATGCGATTCCTGCCGCCCGAAAAGCAGGCGCGCAAGGCGCGAGAGACTCTCGAAGTCATTGCGCCACTTGCACATCGACTCGGTATGGCTACCGTCAAGTGGGAACTCGAGGACCTCTCGTTCGCGATCCTTCACCCGAAGAAGTACGACGAGATCGTTCGACTGGTCGCAGATCGCGCGCCCTCTCGTGACACCTATCTGGCCAAGGTTCGCGCCGAGATCAACTCGACTCTGTCTGCCTCACGGATCAACGCCATCGTCGAGGGCCGGCCAAAGCACTACTGGTCGATCTATCAGAAGATGATCGTCAAGGGTCGCGACTTCGACGACATCCACGATCTGGTCGGCGTCCGCATTCTGTGCGAAGAAGTGCGTGACTGTTACGCCGCGGTCGGCGTTGTCCACTCGCTGTGGCAGCCGATGGCCGGTCGCTTCAAGGACTACATCGCACAGCCGCGCTACGGCGTCTACCAGTCGCTGCACACCACCGTCGTGGGACCGGAAGGCAAGCCACTGGAGGTCCAGATCCGGACCCAGGACATGCACCGGACCGCGGAGTTCGGTATCGCCGCGCACTGGCGGTACAAGGAGACCAAGGGCAAGCACGCGGGTGACATCGCCGAGGTCGACGACATGGCGTGGATGCGTCAGCTACTCGACTGGCAACGTGAAGCGGCCGATCCGGGGGAGTTCCTCGAATCGCTGCGTTACGACCTCGCGGTCAAGGAGATCTTCGTCTTCACGCCGAAGGGTGACGTCATCACGTTGCCTGCCGGATCGACTCCCGTCGATTTTGCATACGCCGTGCACACCGAGGTCGGGCACCGATGCATCGGTGCCAGGGTCAACGGCCGACTGGTCGCGCTGGAACGAACTCTCGAAAACGGCGAAGTGGTGGAGGTCTTCACGTCGAAGGCTGCCACCGCCGGGCCGAGCCGTGATTGGCAGACGTTTGTCGTCTCGCCGCGTGCCAAGGCGAAGATCCGTCAGTGGTTCGCGAAAGAACGCCGCGAGGAGGCGCTCGAGTCCGGCAAGGATCAGATCGCGAAGGAGGTCCGCCGTGTGGGACTTCCGTTGCAGCGGTTGATGAATGCCGAATCGATGAGCACGATCGCGCACGAACTTCGTTATCCCGACGTCTCCGCGTTGTACACGGCCGTAGGCGAGAGTCAGGTGTCGGCGCACCACGTCGTGCAGCGTCTGGTTGCTCATCTGGGCGGCGTCGGCGCCGTCGAGGAGGAACTGGCCGAGCGTTCGACGCCGTCGACCATGCCGGTGCGCACCCGCAGTACGGGTGACTCCGGCATTCTGGTTCCCGGAGCACCGGGCACGGTGGCAAAACTCGCGAAGTGTTGCACGCCGGTACCAGGCGATTCGATTCTGGGCTTCGTCACGCGTGGCGGCGCGGTCAGCGTGCACCGTACCGACTGCACCAACGCCAACTCGCTCCACGATCAGTCGGAGCGAATCATCGACGTCGAATGGGCACCGTCAGCGACATCGGTGTTCCTGGTCGCGATCCAGATCGAGGCGCTCGATCGTCATCGGTTGCTCTCCGACGTCACCAAGGCGTTGGCCGACGAGAAGGTGAACATCCTGTCCGCCTCGGTCACCACCTCCGGCGACCGGGTGGCGATCAGCAAGTTCACCTTCGAGATGGGTGACCCGAAGCACCTGGGTCATGTGCTCAACGTGGTTCGCAACGTGGAAGGCGTCTACGACGTCTACCGCGTGACTTCGGCCTCGTAAACTGCTGTGCGCCTTTATTAACCGCGGGCGGTTAATAAAGGCGCACAGGGGGTCAGGCGACTACTGCAGTCTCGATGGTGATCGGGGTGTTGGGTGCACCGCCGCCGGTTGCGCCCATGCCACCGTCGTCGCCGTCGGCCGCGATCTTTTCGATCGTCGCCAGGCCGGCGTCGTCGATCTTTCCGAAGACCGTGTAGTTGGGCGGCAAGACCGAATCCTCGTAGACGAGGAAGAACTGACTGCCGTTGCTACCCGGGGCACCCGAGTTGGCCATTGCCAGCGTGCCGCGGGGGTAGACGGCAGGCAAGGAGAGTGCCGGATCGTTGGCCGGGTAGGCAGTGGTCGGGTACTCGTTGTCGAAGCCGTAGCCGGGTCCGCCCGTGCCCTTGCCCGAGGGATCGCCGCACTGCAGGATCTGTAGACCGGGTGTGGTGACGAGTCGATGGCACGGGGTGTCGTCGAAGTACTTCTGCTCGGTCAAGCTCACGATGCTGTTGACCGTGCAGGGGGCTTCCGCCCGGTTCAGTTCCATCCCGATTGGGCCGGCCGTAGTCGTGAGCGCGACGGTTACGGTTCCCTCGGTGGATACGCCCGTGGAACTCGGCGGATTGACGGTTTTTGCTGCACCTGCTGCGCTCGGGTACGAGCAGTCGACGGTCGCCGAGGAAGGAGTCGGGACAGGCGGGAGTGCGTCGAACTGTGACATGTCGAGCGGCGGCATGGCAGCCGTCGTCGTTTTCGCCTTGGAGGTGCTGGACGGCGAGTCCGAGCTACCGGAATCGCTGGAACAACCAGCCAGAAGCAGCGCCGCGGCGCTTGCAGCGGCAATAACTACAGGAAAGCGCATCACAGGACTACGTCGCATCAGTCGAGCCTTACTGTCTTGATGTCGGTGGTCAGATTCGGCTTGCCGTCACCCTCAGGCGTCGATCCGCCAGCCGCGACCTTGTCCAAAGTGGCGAGACCGGTCTCGTCGATCGTGCCGAAAACCGTGTACTGCGGCGGAAGCTGCGAGTCGCCGTAGACGAGGAAGAACTGGCTGCCGTTGCTACCGGGTGCCCCGGTGTTTGCCATTGCAACCGTGCCGCGCGCGTAAGTGACTGCCTCTTGCGCTGCCGGGTCGGTGGTGGCGTACGCCGTGGTGGGGAACTCGTTGTCGAATCCGTATCCCGGGCCGCCGGTGCCGGTGCCGGAGGGATCACCGCACTGCAGAACCTGGAGCGAGGGGCTCGTCGTCATGCGGTGGCAGGTGGTGTCGTTGAAGTAGTCCTGCTGCGCCAAGCTCACGAAGCTGTTGACCGTGCACGGAGACTTCGTTCCGTCGAGCGTGAGCCCGATGTTCCCCTGTGACGTCTCGACGCTGATGCTCGGCGTCGCGTCCGGGGCGGTGGTGGGAATCCCGTCGGTACGAGGCGGGTTGTTGGCCTTGGACGCGGTAGCACCGTCCGCCGGGTACGAGCAGGAAACCGTGTCGGCCAGGGGCGTCGACAGACCGGCAGGCATCGCACCCGCGGTCTGCGGCGTGAGGCTCGAGTCGTCGGCAGCAGCGTTGGTGGTGTTCGCGTCGTCGTCACTGCGGTTGCTCAGCCAGATGAGGCCGCCGACGACACCGACTACGACAACCACGCCGAGCGCAGTTCCGGCTATGGTCATCTGCTTGCGCTTGCGGGCACGTTCTGCGCGACGTTCGAGCTGACGCTCGAGCTTGCGTTTCGCCGCCTCGCGGCGTTGCTCGTTACTCGGCACTGCTGTAGTCCTCCGTATCGCGGGTGGATCGTGGTCGGCCGGCCGAGCGACACCCTGGGGTCGGCTTCGGCAAGCGGCTCTACTCGTCGTCAGAGTCTCCCATTGCAACCTGAGAACTTACTGGCGGGGCAGCAGCTTAGGCTGTAACCGACACCGTGTTGTTCGTTTCCGCCCTTCGAAGAGGAGTTGCCCCCGTGCTCGTCACTGGTTTTCCGGCCGGGATGTTCCAAACCAACTGCTACATACTCGCCCAGGACGACGCGTGCGAATGCGTAGTCGTCGACCCGGGGCAGGATGCGGCCGAGCCGCTCTTCGAATATCTCGACTCGAAGGACATGACGGTCAACGCGGTACTACTGACACACGGTCATCTCGATCACGTGTGGTCGGCCCGCGAGGTCTGTGAGCGGTATTCCGTACCCGCGTACATCCATCCCGAAGATCGCTACATGCTCAGCGATCCGGCACGGGGGATCGGCCCGACGATGAAGGAATTCATTCAGGGCATGACGTTCGTGGAGCCGGACGAGGTGATCGAACTGGCCGACGGCGACAAGATCACCGAAGCCGGAATGACGTTTGTCGTCGACCACACACCCGGGCACACGCAGGGATCCGTGGTGTTCCGAACCCAGGCGAACACCGAGGACGGACCCGTGGACTTGGCGTTCACCGGTGACACCCTGTTCCAGGGTTCCATCGGGCGCAGCGACCTGCCCGGCGGAAATCACGAGCAGTTGCTCGCCTCGATCGCCCGCAAGCTACTGGGACTCGGTGACGAGACAGTGGTCCTGCCCGGGCACGGCGGCAACAGTTCGATCGGCGCCGAGCGAAGCTCGAACCCGTTTCTCGTTGGACTCAGCGCACAAGAATAAGGAAAAGTACCTCTCGTGAGTAAAGCCAGCACCTTCTCTGCACCCAAGGGCATTCCGGACTACGTTCCGCCGCAGTCAGCCGAATTCGTCGCCGTTCGTGACGGTTTGACGCGCGCCGCCAGGTTGGCCGGGTACGGCCACATCGAATTGCCGATCTTCGAAGACACCGGCCTGTTCGCGCGCGGCGTCGGCGAGTCCACCGACGTCGTCAGCAAAGAGATGTACACGTTCGCCGACCGTGGCGATCGTTCGGTGACGTTGCGTCCCGAGGGAACCGCAGGCGTCATGCGTGCCGTCATCGAGCACAGCCTCGATCGTGGACAATTGCCGGTCAAGGTCAGCTACGCGGGCCCGTTCTTCCGCTACGAGCGCCCGCAGGCCGGTCGCTACCGTCAGTTGCAGCAGGTCGGCGTCGAGGCCATCGGGATCGACGACCCCGCACTCGACGCTGAGGTCATCGCGATCGCCGACGCCGGATTCCGGTCGTTAGGGCTCGACGGCTTCCGCCTCGAAATCACCTCTCTCGGCGACGACACCTGCCGACCCCAGTACCGCGAACTGCTGCAGGAGTTTCTCCTTGCACTTCCGCTCGACGAGGACACGCGTCGACGCGCGGAGATCAACCCGCTCCGGGTGCTCGACGACAAGCGCCCGGATGTACGTGAGATGACTGCGGGCGCACCGCTCATGCTCGATCACCTGTCGGAGAGCTGCAAGGCCCACTTCGACGAGGTGCTCGCGCACTTGGACGCCTTGGGTGTTCCCTATGTCGTCAACCCGCGCATGGTTCGCGGCCTCGATTACTACACCAAGACGACCTTCGAATTCGTGCACGACGGACTGGGCGCGCAGTCCGGAATCGGCGGCGGTGGTCGTTACGACGGTCTGATGGAACAACTGGGCGGACAGCCGCTCTCGGGGATCGGGTTCGGAATCGGCGTCGACCGCACGGTTCTCGCTCTCGAAGCCGAGGGAAAGTCGGTTGCACCACCGGCACGTGTCGATGTCTTCTGTGTGCCGATGGGCGCCGAGGCGAAGGCGGCACTGGTGAAGATCGCACATCAGTTGCGTGCCAACGGAATTCGTGTCGACCTGGCGTACGGAAATCGTGGCGTGAAGGGCTCGATGAAAGCAGCTGATCGTTCGGGTGCCGCAATCGCATTGGTACTCGGCGAGCGTGAGCTCGAAGAGGGCGTTGTCGTTGTCAAACAGTTGGCAACAGGTGAGCAGGAGACGGTGGCGCTCGACCAGGTTGTCGACAAGCTCGGGGATCTCGTTGAGCACTGAGGCCGAACCGGTTTCACTCGATCTGGTTCCCGTGGCGTTGATCGCGCCGCGGCTGAAGAAGTTCGCCGTTGTCGTTGTGGTGTTCGGTGTGGTCGTCGGGTTGATCGTCAGTGTGTTCTCGACGGCGACCGTTGGAGTGATCGTCGGTGCCGTCATCGCGGTGCCGACGTCGCTGGCGATCCTGATGACGCTGCGCCGACACATCACGTTGTACGGCAACAGGGTTCGTGCGCAAGCTGGTTTTCGAACCAACGACGTCGACGTGGCCGAGGTACTCACGGCGGCGTTGACGGTGCGATCCGGCCGGATCAGCGAGGTCAGCCTGACACTCGGCGACGGACGGTCCACCGTGCGGATACCGCTCGCGCTGTACACGGCAGGAGGCGGGCGCGAGTTGGAGATCCTTGCACTCCGCAAGCTCGCCGACGCCCTCGCTGCCAGCGAGTTGGTGCCGGCTGCCGCGTTGTCCTCGGTGCTGATCGAACAGTTGCGTGCCGAAGCCCGCGGCGCCGGACTGGCCGAGCGTCCGCTGTATCGCGCCGTCGAACTCGTGACGGCGGAGGGACGAGTGCCGAGAACCACACTGACAGACCACGAAGTGGCCGGATTACTCGACTAGCGTGGAAACCGTTCTTGCAGCGTTGTAGAACGGACAGTCGTGAAAACGGCAGGTGAGGAGTCGGCAATGAGTATTGCGCCCGTAACCGTCACGGTGACCGGAGCGTCGGGTCAGATCGCATACGGCATGCTTTTCCGCATAGCTGCGGGGGAGATGCTCGGCGCGGACGTCCCGATCAAACTTCGACTGCTCGAGATTCCCGCCGCCGTGTCCGCTGCCGAAGGTGTTGCGATGGAACTCGAGGACGGCGCATTTCCCTTGCTGAGCTCCATCGACATCACCGACGATCCCGACGTCGCCTTCTCCGGCGCGAACATCGGCATGCTGGTCGGTGCGCGTCCGCGGAGCAAGGGGATGGAGCGCGCCGACTTGCTGAGCGCGAACGGCGCGATTTTCACAGCGCACGGGAAGGCGATCAACAACAACGCAGCCTCGGACGTCAAGGTTCTGGTCGTGGGAAACCCGGCCAATACCAACGCACTTATCGCGATGAACAACGCACCGGATGTACCGGACACTCGGTTCAGTGCACTGACGCGTCTCGACCACAACCGAGCGATCGCGCAGGTGGTAAAGAAGACCGGCGTTCGTGCGTCGTCGGTCCGCAAAGTATCCGTCTGGGGAAACCATTCGGCGACGCAGTACCCGGATCTGTCCCATGCGACCGTCGCGGGCAAGCCTGCGCTCGCGATGATCGACGATCGCGACTGGGTGGAGAACGATTTCATCCCTACGGTTCAGGTGCGAGGCACAGCCATCATCGCTGCGCGTGGATCGTCCTCTGCGGCAAGCGCAGCCAGTGCTTCGATCGACCACGTCCGCGACTGGATGATCGGTACTGCCGAGGATGACTGGGTATCGATGGCCGTGTGTTCGGATGGTTCATACGGAGTGCCCGAAGGATTGATCTCATCCTTCCCGGTGACCTGTGCCGGTGGTGAATTTTCCATAGTTCAGGACCTCTCGATCGACGACTTCTCACGCGAACGGATCGACCTGTCTGTCAGCGAATTGGAGCAGGAGCGTGCGTCGGTGCGGGAGCTGGGCTTCGTCTGAGCTGAGCTTTGTCTGGGGTTGAACCGCCGCCCCGGCCGGTGACACCCGGCCGGGGAGTCCGATCAGAGATCTCGTAACAGGTACTGATCGGGATCCTCGGCGCCGAGCACGGGCGGCGACACCATCGGTAAATCGTCGACCATAGAATTTTCGTCGCCGGCATTGACGAGATACCCCGGAGTGGTGCGTGACGACTCGTCGTCCCGCGATCCGCGAGGTCCGCCGCCCATCATTCCCCCAGGCGTCATATTTCCGCCGCCGACCGCCGAAGATACTGCACCCAGGCCGGGCGTTGCTACCGGAACCGGTTGAACTGCAGCAACTCCCGCCGCGCCTCTCATCGTTCCACCGCTCGCGCCGTTCCCGCCCACCCACGCCCCGCCGGAGCTCGCGGTCGCACCGGGTGACGGCGACCCACCGGCTGCGAGTGACGCCGACGAATTGCCTGCGCCCCACAGCTTCTCGACGCCGGCCGGAAGTCCGGCGCCTGCCTGCGCTGCCGAGGTCGGAACTGCATCGGCGGCTGGGTGAGTGGAGTACGGTGCGTCGCCGGCGTTGATTGATGCCGGTGACTGTGGGGCGGATGCAGCCGAGGCCGACAGAGGCTGGGCGATCTGGCGGGCGGCGTCGGCGAACGCCTCCGGAGCGGCAAGGTTGGCGAGCGCCTCACTGATCGGTGGAGTCGGAACGGGGATCGACCCGGCAAGGGCGTTCATGGCAGCGGTGTGCCCGAGCATTTCGCCGCGAGTCTGCGTCACCGCCGCGACCGCTGCCTGCATGTGTTCAGCTGCGGAGGCAATCAACATTGCCTGCCCGGGTGGTGTCCACGCGATCGGTGCAGCAGCCGCAACCGTGGCGGCGAAGGACTGGGCGATCGCCGCGAGATTTGCATTGCCTCGTTGCACCGATTCCGCTGCGGCAGCAGCGGTTTTCGATATCGCAGTTCCGCGTTCGCTCAATTCTGCGCCGCTGTTCTGTGCGGATCGCGACAGTTCGGTCGCGGCGTCACTGCCGGTGCTGTTCCATGTCTGCCCCACCTCGGCGACCGCGCTTTCGGACAGTCCCATGGCTTGGTCGATCAGCGTGGACGCCTGGTTGAAGATGCCGACGGGATCGATGCCGGTAAAAGTGCCTGTGCCGAGACTCTTCCCGAGTTCGATCAGGGGCGCGAACAGATCTTCGATTCCGGGGAGCGCCGGAACCGGTATGCCGGCGAGCATCGAGTCGACCGCGTTGTTCGGCAGTGCCGGGGCCTGTGGACTGCCGAGGAAGCTCGGTATCGACGGCAGGGTCGGAAGTGACGCGAGCAGGTCCGAGAGATCCCCGAGCGCGGACAAGGCCATTGCCGGGTCCGGCGCACCACCTTGAAGGAGTTCGAGGACCGTCGTCGAGTCGTCTTCGGTATTGACGCGATCGGTATTGACGCGACCGGTGTTCACGCTGTCACACTCGTCGATCCAGCCGCGCCGGTCAGATCTGACGCGATTGCATGATCTGTCCTGTCGTAGGCCTGCGCGGCTGCACCGGCAGTTGCGGCATTACCGGCGTAGAACGTAGCGAGTGCTGCAACGTCTTTGGTGTGTGTGGCCTGAGCGCGCGCGAATGCTTCGAGAAATTCGATCCCGACGGGGCCAACGGCTGGTGCGACTGCCGCGATGTTGGCCCCCAGATCGACGACGGCGGCCTGCGCGATGTGTCCTGCCGCTTCGGCAGACGTCGAGCCGTACTTACGGATGTCGTCAGTGACGACAGTCAATTCGCTCATCATTACCCCCCAGTTGGCAAGCGTCGTGAGAACTGTATCGGACCACAGTCCGCCCTTGCAGGGAGAGAACGCGAGTTCGCCAGCGGTTCCGGACAACTTGGACGAAGTGGCGGAGATTACATTCGGATCCGGTGTTGGTATTGCGGGTGCGATCGATTTGGCACACTCGAACCATGCGAACCGCTTCGGACGTCATCCTCCGACTCACGTCCGATCCAGCTCGCTGTGGACTGGTGATGGATTTCGACGGTGTGCTTGCACCCATCGTCGATGATCCGTCGGCGAGTGCACTTCTGCCCGGCGCCGAGGACGTGCTCGCGACTCTGACGAAGCACCTCGGTGTAGTCGGCCTGCTTTCGGGGCGGCCGGTGTCGTTTCTGCGAGAACGGCTGAGTCTGGATTCGGTTGTACTTATGGGTTCCTACGGTGTCGAGACCTGGACGGACAACGGAATTGAGGTGCTTCCGGCCGTCGCGGCGTTCAGTGATGCCGTCGCCGAAGCAGAAGCCGACCTGCGCCGCTTGTTCTATTCTCAGGCAGTTCCTGGCATCCATGTCGAGAGCAAAGGCCTTGCGGTGGCCGTGCATTGGCGTCGGGCTGCAGATCGAGCGGCCGCGCAGCGCCTGGTGGAAGCAGCGACAACTGAAATCGCGAGCCGGACCGGGTTGCAACGTGAGCCCGGCAAGCTGGTCGAAGAATTGCGCCCACCGGTCAAGGAGGACAAGGGGACAGGTCTTCTTCGTGCGATCGAGGCCGCGGGAGTCGACTTCGTTGCGTACGCAGGTGACGACCGCGGCGATCTACCAGCCTTTGCGGCGGCAATCGCATCCGGGGGAGAAGCGCTGGTGGTCAAGGGCGATGAAATTGCACCAGAAGTTGCCGCCGTCGACGGCGTCCAGTTCGACGGCCCGCAGGCATTCCTGGGTTGGATGAAAGATCTTGCCGCGCAACTCGAACGCTGATGCGTGATGTCAGTCGGCCAGGAACTCGACCAGGTCTTCTTTCGAGGTGCCGCGTGCACGGGGCGGAGTGACGCGAACCCGCTCGTGCCCTGATCCTTGGCGTGATCGACAAGCGCTGCGGGTTCTGTCAACGCGAAACTGGCCGCACCGGAAGGGCTCCGGTGCGGCCAGTTTTGGTCTTGATCAGTTCGTGACTCGGTCAGGCGTCGCGCTTGTTGACGACGGCGATGCTGATTCCGAATATCACCAGCACAAATGCTGCGAAGTAGAACAGGCTTCCCCAAGGGCCCCAATGGAAATTGGCGCTCGAACCCGAAGAGAGGAAGTGGTCGGCATTGGCGAACGGGAGGAACGGTGTGACGTTTCTGCCGAAGGATCCGAACATGCCGAACAGGCTCTCGATGAGCAGTGGCCACAGCAGTAGTAGTGCAATGGCGCCGGCGGACTGACGAAGGAGTGCTCCGACGGCAATAGCAAGGGCGACGCAGAGGAACGCGAAGATCGGTACGCCGTAAACGGCGCGCCAGGCATCGGCGTTGTCGAGTGCAAGATTGGTGGAACCTTCAGAGCCTGCAGCAGCTTTGGTGATGAATACCGCGCCGAGCATGAGAACGAAGGACAGTACCGCGCCGAAAGCCCCGATCAGGCCGGCTTTGGCGATCAGAACCGAAGCCCGACTCGGGATAGCTTGGAAGGTAGTACGGATGATGCCGAAGCGGTACTCGCTGGTGATCGCGAGCGCCGCCATGATCATCAGGACCATGACGCCGAATCCGGATACTCCTAGTCCCGCGTCGTTGAACGTGGGGAGGAATTTCTCGAAATCAGGAGTTCCTGATGCAGCTTCATCGTTGTACGCCTGAATGCTCGAACTCGACGAACGCCCGATCATCCAGGCGACGCCCAACCCAAGGACGATGATTGTGATCGTGCACCACAGCGGCGACTTGGTCGTGGTGATCTTGATACGTTCAGCACTGAGAACAGCCATTACAGTGCACCTCCCATAGCGTGCTGTGTGTTTGAATGGTGGGCTCCGGCACCCGGATCGATACCGGATGCGTGGTACTGGACATCATCTCCGGTCAACTTCATGAACGCATCCTCGAGCGACCCCTGCACAGACGCCAACTCGTGCAACACGATTCCCTGCGAACCAGCCAGACCGCCGATCACATCGGTGGTCGAATCCACCACCACCAACACCGGCTCCGATCCTGAATGCTCCACGCGGACAGTCAGTCCGTGGGCAGTCAATGCGGCATGGAGAGCGTCCAATTGTGGGCTGCGCACGCGTACCGTCGACTCCGACGAACGATCCACGAACTCCGCCACCGTCGAATCCGAAATCAACCGACCCCGACCGATCACCACCAACTGCTCCGCCGTGAGCGCCATCTCCGACAGAAGGTGACTCGACACCAACACAGTGCGGCCCTCCGCCGCCAACCGCTGCATGAACTTACGAATCCAGACGATGCCCTCCGGATCGAGACCGTTGACCGGCTCGTCGAACAACAACACCTTCGGATCACCCAACAACGCACCCGCCAACCCGAGACGCTGCGACATACCGAGCGAGAACCCGCCGGCCTTCTTGCCCGCCACCTCGGACAACCCGACCAACCCGAGCACCTCGTCGACGCGGGACTTCGGGATCCCGTTCGAGGCAGCCATCCACTGCAGATGCGCCCGCGCACTGCGATTGGGGTGCACCCACTTCGCATCCAGCAACGCGCCCACCGTCCGCAACGGTGTTGTGAGCTCCCGGTACGGCCTGCCGTCGATCAACGCCGCACCCGACGTCGGCTGATCCAAACCCAGGATCATCCGCATCGTCGTCGACTTGCCCGCACCGTTCGGGCCCAGAAAGCCCGTCACGATGCCCGGCTTGACCGTGAACGACAAATCGTCCACCGCTTTCGTCGGTCCGTAAACCTTGGTCAATCCCCTCAGTTCAATCATGTGCAGAACTGTGCCCTACCGGCAATGACCAGCGCATCGGTCCGGAGGATGACATGAACCCTGAGATGTGGAGACGGCAGTTCAGGGAAAACCCTGTCCTCGACCGGATCTCAGAACTGCCGCTATATGAGGGTAGTGCGCGTCGAAGTCGCCGTCGAACAATTGCCAGTAGAAGTCGTTCATCTCCGCAGCGGCAGGTGCGTGCCGGGTCAAGATCGCGGCCACCTCCGGTGCCACATCACCGGGGATATGACCTGTGGCGCACCGGCGTACGTACTCGTTGCGGGCGACTGGTCCGCCGCTGGTCGGCCTCGGTACCCCGCAGACCTCGGTCACCAACCAGTTGACCAGAAGCATGGCGGCGTAGTCGGCGTCGTGAGTGGCATGACTCCGGGCGAAGTCGCGCTCGGCAGTCGACAGGTCGAAGTGTGGGGATGTGGCCAGTCCGAAGTCGCTGAGATAGATCCGCTCCATGTCGGTGCGCATATTGCCGAAATGTCCGTCCATGTGGAGCAACTGTCGATCGCGCAAGAACGCCACGATCTCCGAGAACTGTCGCTCGACTTCGGCAGCCTTGCCGGTCGGGTTGTCTTGCAGCCAATCCGATATCGGGTGTGCGATGTACTCGCAGAACAGAACGAGGCTGCATGGTGCAGCGGCGAGTGCCTCGAGGCGTGTTCGTACTGCCGGGCTGCCGCCCTGAGAGGCAAGCACCGCGTCGATGTCCGCGTGTTCGGATGCAACAGGTGAGCGGCCGGGCAGCACCCGCCAGTGGTAAAGCATCGGGAACGACTGTGTTTCGCCGGCCAGAACGGCATCGGTGACGACGACGTTCGCGGCCAGCTCTCGCCAAGCGTTGAAGCTTGGGCCTCCAATGCCGTACTGGCAGAACATGGGTAGGTCGAAGAGGTTGGACGTGGAGCCCACGTCGGCGAGTTCGCGTTCGCTCAATGGAATTCGTTTGGTGAATACCGGAACGCCGTTGAGCCTGTTTTCGCCGACACTGACGAGTCCTGCGGCGCCGCCCACTCCGACACTCGTGACTCGAGCGGTGTCTACCAGTTGGGCCAGTTCGGCATCGTTCTGAGAAGCGAGGAATGCCGATAGTTTTCGATACCGGTCAGCCCTGACATCTGTCATTCCACGACTGTGCCACAGGTTCGTGCGGCTTCGATTTCGCGAAGCCGCTTGTCGAAGTCTCCGATTCTGGCGGTGTCCTCGTAATAGTCTTCCTGCTCGATGATCTTCCCCCACTTGGTTCGGACGAGAAGCACTGTCCGATTTTGGTAGATGACGGAGCCGTCGGGGCCGAGCGCTCGGTCATTGAAACGCGCGAGCAGCGTCATGCGCCAAAGTGAACCACCGAAATACGCTTCGGTGACTTCGCCTTGAAGCCCGGCTGCGACGAATTCCTGGAGAAATTTCTCAATTTGGTCCCTTCCGGCGTGCACGCCGGCCCACCGATGATCGCCGTCGGCGAATCTCAGTACTGCGTCACGGTGATATGAGCCCAGCAGCGGACGGTAGTTTCCGGAGTTGAGCGCCCGGACGTCGCGCCTGAACTTGAAAAGCAAAGCTTTACGCAGCAGCGATCGCGAGACGATCGCCGTTCCGAGGCCGGCCGCGAACCATCGCTTCATCTTCGAAGCTTGTCGTGGCATCGAATGCCCTGTCAACGATGTGCCGGGGTCTGCTGGTATCTGACAGAGAATTGGATATTGACAGTGACTGTCACAATAGGTGAGACTCGCATTATCGAGAATGGCCGGATCTCGGCCGAGGCGGGAGGACGTTGCTGATGTCACTACGGGAGAGACAGCGGTTGCAGGTGCGAGCAGACATTCAACGTGCGGCATTCGAACTGTTCGCACGTGACGGTTTCGAAGACGTGACCACTGAGCAGATTGCGTCGGCGGCGGGGGTGTCGGCGAGCACGTACTTTCGGCACGTTCGTAACAAGGAGGATTTGCTGTTGGATCCGGTCAGGCAAGGCGGTGCCGGAATCGTGACGCTACTCGAGGAGCGCCCGGCATCCGAGTCGGCTGATCTTGCGATCTCACGGGCAATCCTCGAGCGTTCCAATGCTTTCGAGTCCTCGGAGATCGATCAGTGGCGATCGGCGTTCCGTACCGCGCCGCACCTGATGGATCGAGTCGCGCTGATCGCGCCCGAACATCGTGATCGGCTGGTCGAGTTGGTGGCACAGCGAATGCAACTCGATCCGGAAAACGACAGCCGTCCAGGACTTCTCGTTCATCTGATGTTGGCTGCGGCGGAGTTCGGCTATCGGCAATGGATACGTCACCCCCAAAAGCGCGGGGCATCGCTTCCCGTGTGCGTCGAGGGGGCGCTCGACGCCGTTCGGGGATCCCGGTGGCACACGCAGGACGAAGATGACACGAAAGGCCGTGACCAGTGATGGACGAGAACTCTCAGGGCGCCGTGCCGCCCGTGGTAAATGTGCCCGTAGTGGATGTCGTTGTTGTCGGCTCGGGGGCTGCCGGCATGTCCGCAGCCATCACCGCAGCCCGCAACGGACTCTCGACGATCCTCGTGGAGAAGTCCGAATACTGGGGCGGTTCGTCCTCTCGGTCCGGGGGCGGCGTGTGGATTCCGGGAAATTCGATACTTCGCCGCGAGGCGCCGGCAGACGATATCGACTCTGCGCGAACATATCTGAAGAGCATTGTCGGCGAGGACGCGGACACCGATCGCATTGATACCTATATCGATCGAGGCCCCGAAGCCCTCGATTTCCTGATCCGACATTCCGCTCTGGACCTCGAATGGGTGAAGGGTTACTCCGACTACTTTCCCGAGGCGCCCGGCGGACTTGCAAGCGGGCGATCGTGCGAACCGCGCCCGTTCGATGCCCGAGCACTGGGCGACGATCTCGCGACACTTCATCCGCCGTACATGAAGGTTCCGCTCAACATGGTTGTCCAACAATCTGACTACCGGTGGCTGAGCACGGGGATTCGGCATTGGCGCGGGCCGGTGCGAATGCTTCGGGTGGGAATGAGATCCCTGGCCGCGAAGGCCAGGAAGAAGAAGCTGATCGGGCTCGGACCAGCACTCATGGCGGAACTGATGCTCGGAGTTCGGGAAGCCGGAGTGCCGGTGAAACTCGGAACGAAGCTTGTGGATTTGGTTACCGACAGCGGACGTGTGGTGGGCGTGCGACTCGAGTCCGGGGGAGTACAGACAACGCTGCGCGCGCGATGCGGCGTCATCCTCGCGTGTGGCGGTTTCGACAACAACGACGACATGCGCAGCGAGTATCAGCGTCGACCGAGTAGTGCACAGTGGACTCTCGGAGCGCCGACCAATACCGGGGACGGTATCCGAGCAGCTCTCGGCATCGGCGCAGCAATTTCGTACATGGACGACGCGTGGTGGGCGCCGTCGATTCCACTGCCCAAGGGCCCGTGGTTCGCCTTGGCGGAGCGCTCGTTGCCGCGCAGTCTGATGGTCAACGCCGGCGGGAATCGGTTCATGAACGAGTCGCTTCCCTACGTCGAAGCGGCGCATGCAATGTTCGGCGGGAAACATGGCCGAGGTGAAGGCCCTGCCGAGAACATCCCGGCCTGGCTGATATTCGATCAGACTTACCGTGACCGTTACCTGTTCGCGGGAGTTCCGGCGCGTGGGTCGATACCTCGGTCGTGGGTCGCATCGGGCGCGATTGTGCGAGCCGGATCGATTGCCGAACTTGCTGCCGAGATCGGAGTACCAGGCGATGCGTTGTCGGCGACGATCACGCGATTCAACAGTTATGCGCGCGACGGAGTCGATCGTGACTTCGGCCGGGGGACAAGCAAATACGACCACTATTACGGTGACCGCACCAACAAGCCCAATCCCAGCCTCGGAGAACTCACCAAGGGGCCGTTCTACGCCGCGAAGATGGTTCCCGGCGATCTGGGAACCAAGGGCGGTATCAACACGGACGCTCGCGCGCGGGCGCTGCGCGCGGACGGTTCAGTCATCGACGGGCTCTACGCCGCCGGAAACACCAGTTCGCCGGTGATGGGTCATACCTATGCGGGGCCAGGCGCAACTATCGGTCCCGCAATGGTTTTCGGCTATCTGGCGGCGCTCGACGCGGTCGCACAATCCCATGACGGTCGTGAGCTAGCGACCGAAGGCAGAAATAATGGTTTGGCAGATCGCCGTGGGTAGGGTTCTCTTGACAGCGTGACCCACCTCAACATCGCCGACGTCGACTACTTTCTCCCTGATGGTCGACAACTGCTCAGCGGCGTCAGCTTCCGGGTCGGCAACGGTGCCAAGACTGCACTGATCGGCCCGAATGGGACCGGCAAGACGACATTGCTTCGGATCATTGCCGGAGACGCACTCGCTGACGAGGGCGCAGTCACCAGATCCGGAACACTGGGTGTGATGCGGCAATTCGTCGGTCAGGTTCGTGACGAGTCCACCGTGCGTGATCTCCTGTTGTCCGTCTCTCCGGCGCCGATCCGCGACGCGGCACTGGCGCTCGACACCGCGGAGAACGCGATGATCGAGCGAGACGAAGAGTCAACTCAGATGAAATACTCACACGCGCTGGCCGATTGGGCCGACGTCGGCGGATACGAGACCGAAGACTTCTGGGACAAGATCACTACCTCGGCTCTCGGAGTTCCCTACGACCGTGCGAAGTGGCGAGCGGCCAACTCGCTCAGTGGCGGCGAGCAGAAGCGGTTGGTTCTCGAAGCGTTGTTTGCCGGGCCCGACGACGCACTTCTTCTGGACGAGCCGGACAACTACCTCGATGTTCCGGGGAAGAGGTGGCTGGAAAAAACGATCTCGGAATCGCCGAAAGTGGTCCTGTTCGTCAGCCACGATCGCGAACTGATCGCCAATGCGGCCACCCACATCGTGACACTCGAACCCGGAATCAGCGGCGCGACATCGTGGACCCACGGCGCTGGGCTGGCCAGCTACCACCAGGCCCGCGAGGATCGCAACGCGCGCTTCGAAGAACTGCGCCGGCGCTGGGACGAAGAACACGCGAAACTGCGTGCCCTGGTTCTGCGATTGCGTGAAAAGGCCAAGTTCAACGACGGCATCGCTGCTCGGTACCACGCTTCGCAAACCCGGTTGGCGAAATTCGAGGAGGCAGGACCGCCCGAGGCAATTCCTCTACAGCAGAAGGTGACAGTGCGACTGGCGGGTGGGCGAACTGCCAAGCGTGCCTTGGTCTGCCAGAATCTCGAGCTGACGGGTCTGATGAAGCCCTTCGACGCCGAGATCTGGTACGGAGACCGCGTTGCCGTGCTGGGCTCCAACGGGTCCGGGAAGTCGCATTTCCTCCGTCTCTTGGCGGGCGGTGGAACCGACCCTGGGACCGAGCATCTTCCCGTCGAGGCGCTCGACATCGCACCGGTTGAGCATGGCGGAACCGCGACGCTGGGTGCTCGGGTACGTCCCGGATTGTTTGCACAGACACACTCCAGGCCCGATCTGACCGGAAACACGCTGTTCGAGATCCTGCACATGGGCGACGAACACCGCAACGGAATGGGGCGTGAAGCGGCGAGCCGGGCTCTTGATCGTTATGGATTGTCCCAAGCAGCGGAGCAGAAGTACAACGACCTGTCCGGCGGTCAGCAGGCACGACTGCAGATTCTGCTCCTCGAGCTCTCCGGCGCCACGATGCTGTTGCTCGATGAGCCGACCGACAACCTCGACCTTCATTCGGCGGATGCGCTCGAGCAGGGGATTGCCCAGTTTGCCGGAACCGTCATCTCGGTCACCCACGATCGTTGGTTCGCACGCGGGTTCGACAGGTTCCTGGTCTTCGGATCGGATGGAAATGTGTACGAGAGTGAGTCGCCGGTCTGGGACGAGGCCAGGGTCGAACGAGCGCGCTGAGATCGAGCAGCCGCTCCCTACCTGGGGAGAGGCGGCAATTCGCCGATCACCGTGCGAAGAAGGCTCAGATCGCTGCGGTGCGGTCGGGTCGGGGGACACTGCGAAAGATCGAGCTGCGCCGGGAAGTGCCACACAACGCGCCCTGGATCTACGCGTTCGACCGCCGAGTACCACTCGGTGAGCGGCTCGGCGAGCGCCGCGTGAAGCTCGAAGTGGCGTCGGCGGCGGCTGGGGTCTCCTTCGCGCTGCAGTAGAAGTTGCTCCGATGCGGGTATCGAGATGACGGTCAGATCCGCGAAACCGAGTTTCAGCTGCGCAAAAGCGCTTTCGACCGCCAGGAGTTCGTGCTCGAATCGCTCCCGAGGCGCCGCGCCCACTGCAGCGAGACACCAGCTGTAGTGCAGTTTCAGCGGGTCGCTGTCGCAGAGCGCGGTACCGGTTCTCGATTCGAGATCTTCCGCTTGCGACCATCGCTTCGAATTGACCGTTGTCCAATAACTTGCCTGAACGTCGAGATCCGTGCCGTCCGGCTCGAACCCCGTGGGCTGATACTCGGCGACGAATTCTTCCGCTGCGGATTCGCCACCGAGTTGGGTTCGGCACCAGGTGGTCTTGCCGGCGGCGCTGGGGCCTTCCACTGCGATGATCACCAGTTCATTCTCCATAATGATTGGGGCGGTTGGTTTTTCCCGTTGCCAGGACTCTCTTAACATCCCCAGGGGCCTCGTTGGTGGTTCGACACGGCCGATTCCGGTGCTGTGGGTCACAAGATTACCGTGACGGTTGCCACATAACGGACGGATAACGATCGGTATGGTTGAAGCTCGAATCAACTAGCTGACCTGCGGCTATTGCCCGATTCTTCGCAGATTCTGGTACGGCAGTGCTGGAAAACTGCCCCGTGACCAATCCGTGACCATCGCCTACGGTCGTTGACAGCCCGAAACTACCGGGCAAACACCGACCCGCAACTGCGTGCTTCTGCCCCGCGGGTCCGGTACTCCCGAAACCTTCGCGGGGCAGGAGTGAAACAGGCGAGTCGATCGACGAGACGTGAAAGCGTCCGGGCCGACGTCGTCCGCGGTGGCGGAGAGGATTTACCCAATGACCAGCATCACCTTCAAGCGCGCCCTCGGCGCAGTTGCAACCGCAGGCGCAGTCGTCGCGATCCCGCTCGCCATGAGCACCGGCACCGCGTCGGCAGCCGGCCACGACTGGTCCGGAGTCGCCAACTGCGAGTCCTCCGGCAACTGGGCCGCCAACACCGGCAACGGCTTCTACGGCGGACTGCAGTTCACGCAGAGCACCTGGAACGCATTCGGCGGATCCGGCAACGCTGCCAACGCCAGCCAGTCCGAGCAGATCCGTGTCGCCGAGAACGTTCTCGCAGGCCAGGGCGTCGGCGCATGGCCCGTCTGCGGTCAGTACCTGACCACCGGCACCACCGCGGGCAACTACGAGGCCGCAGCAGCTCCCATCACCGCTGAGGCTTCCGTCGAGTCGGCTCCGGCGGCAAGCACCGGAAGCGGCAACTACGTGGTCAAGGCAGGCGACACCCTGTCGAAGATCGCTGCTGCACACGGCATCTCGCTCGAGAACCTCGCCAGCCAGGTCCCGAACATCAACCTCATCTTCCCGGGACAGTCCCTCTCGGTCTAGTCTCGTGGCCGTTTAGGTCCTCATTGCGTCGAAATTGTCCGGAGCTGATTCAGCCCCGGACAATTTCGGCGTTTCTGCGTTCGAGATGAGTTCCGCCGCTTCCGTATGGAGAGGAGCAAGATCCTGGCGCCACCCCAGAATGTGCAATGCCGACCCGGCGATGACGGCGGCGTCGGGGATCGGCGTTCCTTCGAGCGCGTCGGCTCGCGCGCTGATCACGCTTTCGACCAGGCGAAACGGAAGCTCGGCCAGAGTCGATACCGGATCGCCAATCGCGGCGAGCACTGCCTGGGCGAGTGTCCGGTATTGCTCGCGAAGCCGATCGCGATCGGCCCGGAACGACATGAACCGGTCGCTTCTCAGTTCCGGCAAGAGGTAGAGGACGCCGAGGTTCCACCGTCCGGTGATCAGTTGCGCCGCGTCGATGTACGAAAGCGCGTACAGCTTCACCTCGGGTGAGGCGTCGAGCGGCCTGAGATTCTCTGCGAAGTCGATCGCCGGAGTCACCGTGTCGGCGAGTAGCGCAACGAGGATGTCGTCTTTGGTGGCGAAATGGTTGTACAGAGACGCCTGACGCATCCCGACTGCTTCGGCGATATGGCGCGTCGACGTCGCCGCGAAGCCTCGGGTGGTGAACAGTTCCGCGGCAGCATCCAAGATCTCCGCCCGGGCGGTTCCACCCGGGCGTCGGCGAGGGGTCAGGCGGGGTCGTCCGGGGCCGGCGTTGGTCACGCCTTCCATAGTGGCAGGCCGAGGCCTTACATGCGGGGTGGACGTCCCTGTGAGCATTTGGTCACGTGCTCGAAACGTACTCAACGAGCCTGTTACAGAATCGGGCGAATCGTATACGCGGGCGTCACCTGCGGCGAGTGGATTTCGCGAAAACTATCAATCGACAGTTATTCGCCTCTGAATCGCTTCGCCGAAGGAGTACGCCGTTGAGTGCAACCACCCCGGCTGCGCAGCCCACAACCGCATCCGCGCTCGCCTCTTCACCTCACGACGACGGTGACCTCGCGGAGTTCGGCTACGAGCAGCAGCTGCATCGATCGCTGGGAAAGTTCGCGTCGTTTGCCGCGGGCTTCTCCTTCGTCTCCATTCTGACCACGATCTTCCAATTGTTCGGTCTCGGTTTCGGTTTCGCGGGGCCGGCCTTCTTCTGGACCTGGCCGGTCGTCTTCATCGGACAGTTCATGGTCGCGCTCAACTTCGCGGAACTTGCTGCCAGATATCCGATTTCGGGTGCCATCTACCAGTGGTCGCGGCGAATGGGCGGTGAGATCGTCGGCTGGTTCGCCGGGTGGTTCATGATTCTCGCGCAGATCGTCACCGCATCGGCGGCCGCCATCGCCTTGCAAGTTGTGCTCCCCAATGTGTGGAGTGGGTTCCAGATCATCGGCGAGGACAGCGCGCTCACCTCCTCGAGTGGTGCTGCCAATGCGGTGCTACTCGGTTCGGTACTTCTGGTTCTCACCACCTTCATCAACTGCATCGGCGTCAACTGGATGTCGCGTATCAACAACATCGGTGTGACCTGCGAAATTGTCGGTGTCATCGCTGTGGTCGGGATGTTCTTCACCCACGCTCAGCGCGGACCGGACGTCGTCTTCGACACCGGCAGTGCCGGCGGTCAGCCCGGATACGCCTGGGCGTGGATCATGTCCGGACTGATGGCCGCTTACGTCATGGTCGGATTCGGTTCGGCAGGGGAATTGGCCGAGGAGACCCGCAATCCTCGACGCGTTGCACCCCGCACGATCCGTCTTGCACTCTCTGCGTCCGCACTCGGTGGCGGCTTGATGATCCTCGGCGCGTTGATGGCGGCGCCTTCGCTCACCGACGGTCGCCTGGCCACGGAAGGTTTGCCGTACGTACTGACGTCCATCCTGAGTTCGCCGTGGGGCACCGTTCTGCTGATCGACGTCTCGATCGCAGTGTTCGTATGCACCTTGGCAATTCAGACCGCAGCATCGCGGCTCATGTTCTCCATGGCCCGCGACGGGCGTCTGCCGGCCTCGCCGATCCTGGCAAAGGTGAACCCCCGCACTGGAACACCTATCGCACCGTCCATCCTCATCGGCCTGATCTGCATCGCCGTTCTGGCCGTCAACGTGGGCAACTCGGCAATTTTCGCGACCCTGTCCAGCGTGTGCATCATCTTGATCTACTTGGCCTACCTCATGGTAACTGTGCCGCTGTTGATTCAGCGGCTCAAGGGCTGGCCGCGCACCGCTGCCGGCCCCAAGTTCGATGCCGAAGGTGAAAAGCTGTTCTCCCTCGGTATCTGGGGAGTGCCTGTCAATATCGCGGCGGTGGTGTACGGCGCACTGATGGTGATCAACCTGTCCTGGCCGCGGGCCGAGATCTTCAATCCCACCGGCGAATATCCCATCCTGCAGTGGGCTGCCCCCATCACGATTGCGCTGGTCGTCGGGCTTGGAGTCGCCTGCTTCCCGCGCGGCCGCGCCACCCCGAATCCCGTCACGATCGGAGCCTGACCATGACTACCCAGACCACCGCCGGAGCCCGCGAGCATGCCCGGTCCCAAGCCGGAACGATCACCGATTCCATGCCCGTTTTGCCTGCAACGCGTTGGCCGTACCCACCCGAGGACGTCGCCTCGGAGCGTCTGACCTGGGCTGAAACGGTGCCGGGCGGGCGATACACGACGAAGATTCTCGCCCGTGGAACGCGATTGCGACTTCGCGACGTCGTTGGCAGCGCCTGCGCCAATGTCTTGCTCTACCGCGCCGACGCTCCCTGGGAGCGGCTCAACGTCGCCGATACCGTCAAGGTGCCGTGGCAGGCGTATCTCGGCGTCGGGCACCCATTGCTCTCCGATCAGGGGCGAGTACTCGCGACCGTCGTCGCAGACACCTCGGGTCACCACGACGCGTTCTGTGGAACGACATCGCGCGCCACCAACGAGGCGAAATACGGTCAGGGTTCGTTGCATAGTGCCTCACCCGCCGGACGCGAACTTTTCACCGTGGCTGCCGCGAAGAACGGACTCGGGCAGCAGGACATAGCGCCTCCGTTGTCGTTCTTCCACGGTGTGCGCGTCGAAGCCGACGGCGCTCTCACCAGCACCGGATCCGCCGGAGCAGGTGCAACGGTTGACCTTCTGATCCACCTGCCCGTCATCGTGATGATCGCCAACACCGCGCACCCACTCGACCCGGCGTCGGAGTTTCCCACCACGTCCCTCGAAGTGCTCGCGTGGAATGCGGCCGACGAACTCGACAGCCTCGTCGATCGCGGGCCGGAATACCAACGCGCAGTGCTCAATACCGAAGACGCCTGGACGGCTTCGAACCTGGAGGAGATCGCATGACCACCACCTTGGATGTCCCCGCCCTCGTTCCCGGAACGGTGATCCTCGACGAGATCGCTGACGCGTTCGGGCCGTGGTCAGCGCTCGTTCGTGCCGGTGACGTCCTGACCATCGTCGATCTGCACGGAAATCAAGCCGTCGACACACTCGTCTACGCCGGTGACGATCACAGCGTTCGGTATTCGGCAGCAGCGACTGTCGCCGCCCAGCGGAATCTGTTCCTGACCACAGGCTCCGTGCTCCGCAGTGACGACGGAACTCCGCTCATGACACTTGTTGCGGACGAGGTCGGAAACCACGACACGGTCGGCGGCGCGTGCTCTCAGGAATCGAACACGTTGCGATACGGCCACCACACCAAGCATCAGCACGCGTGCGTCGAGAACTTCCTCGTAGAGGGCGCCAAATGGGGGCTCGGTAAACGGGACCTGGTGTCCAACATCAACTTCTTCATGAACGTCCCGGTCGACCCCGACGGCACGCTCGGCATCGTCGACGGACTGTCGGCGCCGGGAAAGCGGCTCGCGTTGCGTGCCGAACGCGACGCGCTTGTCCTCGTGTCCAACTGCCCGCAGATCAACAACCCGTGCAACGGCTTCGATCCGACGGCCGTCCGCATGATCGTCACACGGCCGGGAGCAGACGAATGAACGCAAAGCTGACCATCGTGCGTCCCGGAATGTTGACGACGGTTCAGGACTATCCCGGACGGGTTGGATATTGGCAGATCGGAGTCCCTCCATCGGGCCCGATGGACGACCTGTCGTTTCGGTTGGGAAACACCGCACTCGGAAATCCTGAAGGCGCTCCGGGAATCGAATGCGCAATGGCCGGACCTGCGATGACCTTTGACGAAGACACCACGGTGTGCGTCACAGGCGCCCCGGTGTCGGTGACCGTCGACGGCGTCGCACACGGTCAGTGGCGACCAGTTTTCGTTCCCGCTGGAGCGGTGCTCGACGTCGGAACGGTCAGCGGTCCGGGACTGCGCATCTACGTACTCGTGCAGGGCGGAATCGAGACCGACGACTATCTCGGCAGCGCCTCGACCTTCACCCTGGGTAGGTTCGGTGGACACGAAGGCCGGACCCTGCGTGCAGGAGACGTTCTCAAACTCGGACAGGCGACCGCGGCCGCGGGAGCTGTTCCCGCCGAGCATGTTCCGGCGATACACACGTGCTGGGAACTCGCGGTGACCGAGGGCCCGCACGGGGCGCCGGAGTTCTTCACCCGCTCCGACATCGACACTCTGTACGCGACCGAGTACGAGGTCCACTTCAACTCCGACCGCACCGGAGTCCGGTTGGTCGGGCCGAAACCTGACTGGGCTCGAACCACAGGAGGCGAAGCGGGCCTTCACCCGTCGAACATTCACGACAACGCGTACTCGATCGGTGCACTCGACTTCACCGGCGACACACCCATCCTCCTCGGACCCGACGGACCGAGCCTCGGCGGCTTCGTCTGCCCGATCACGGTCGTTTCCGCCGATCGATGGAAGCTCGGACAGTTGGCTCCCGGCAACAAGATTCGCTTCGTACCGGTTCGTGCCGAACGGGCGGCCTCGCGCCGTGACCTGGGAGTATCGCGTCGAGCCTCCAGTTCGGTTGTGCATTCCACCGGCGGTGACGGCGACGACGGCGTCATCGCCCGCCGCGACGGCGACACCCCGGTGACGTATCGCCGCTCGGGTGACGACAACGTGTTGGTCGAGTACGGCGACATGAATCTCGATCTGGCCCTGCGTGCGCGTGCACACGCGCTGCATCAGCGACTCGAACTCGAGAAACCGGCCGGACTACTCGATCTCACGCCGGGAATCCGCAGCCTGCAGGTCCGCGTTGACCCCGACGTCCTGCCCGTCGGCACACTGATGGGAATGCTCGCCGAGGCAGAGGACACCTTGCCGGCGGCCAACGAACTCGTGGTGCCCAGTCGCACTGTGCGGATGCCACTTTCGTGGGACGACCCGGCAACGCGCGAAGCGATCCAGCGGTACATGCACGGCGTTCGCGCCGACGCGCCGTGGTGCCCGTGGAACATCGAGTTCATCCGCCGGATGAACGGTCTCGAATCCGTGAACGACGTGTTCGACACCGTCTTCGGCGCCGAGTACATGGTGCTCGGCCTCGGCGACGTCTACCTCGGAGCGCCGGTCGCGACACCGCTCGATCCGCGCCATCGCCTGGTCACGACCAAGTACAACCCTGCCCGCACCTGGACCCCGGAAAACGCCGTCGGGATCGGTGGGGCTTACCTCTGCATCTACGGCATGGAAGGCCCAGGTGGGTACCAGTTCGTCGGACGTACGACGCAGGTGTGGAATCACCGCCACCCCGCGAAGTCGGGTCCGTTCGAGGAGGGCACTCCCTGGCTACTGCGATTCTTCGACCGGATCACCTGGTATCCCGTCGAGCCGGAAGAGTTGATGGATCTGCGTGCGGACACCGCCGCCGGCCGCGGCGGGGGAGTCGAGATCGAGGACGGAAGTTTCTCCCTGGCCGAGCATCAGGAGTTCCTCGCGTCGAATTCGCGCTCCATCGAGGAGTTCCGCGCGATGCAGTCCGTCGCGTTCGGGGCCGAGCGTCAGCGCTGGTCGGATGCGGGGGAGTTCTCGCTACCCGGTTGATTGCCGACTGATCACCGTTTTCTCCGAGTGAGCACCGCTTCCAGAGTGACGGAGGCGGTGCTCACTCAGTAGTAAAGGTGTTCAGTCCCCACCGGCGGCCATCTTTGGTCGTTGCGCTGGTCGACGACGTGGGCGACACTCAGCCATGCGATTCGTGACCCTGCCCGAGGGGAGCTTGGACGCCGACGAGTACGGCAGCCGGAACATCACCATGATGCAGCTCGCCCGTTCGGTGGACGGTGGAGAATTCAGGAGTCACTTCGCGTGGTGTCGGCCGAACAGCCTGTTGGGTAAGCACTCCGCGAAGCTCTGGCAGTTATTCGTCGTCGTGGACGGCTCAGGTTGGGTAGCCGAGGCCGACGGCCGACGGGTCGCGATGTCGTCAGGCGATGCAGTGTTGTGGAGCCCGGGGGAGATCCACGAGTCCGGTTCGGACGAGGGGATGCTTGTGGTGATCGTCCAAAGCAGTTCGCCCCTTACGGGGTTCCCCGGCGAGTCAGCGCGCGATTGAACAGATCGATGAACGGGCGCGGCGATGGCGTTCCGGTGGGCCGGAAAGGCGAAGAATCCCTCGACGCCGATACCCATTCGGTTCTGCTCACCGGCGACAAGTCGAGCTGATACCGGGTGTCGGCGGCGAGTCGATGCAGGAAGAGGGTTCCGGTTCGGCCGTTTCCTTCCCGAAACGGGTGGGCGTGATTGAGAGTCGAGTACACCGACGCGAGCGCGAACGACGCAGCGCCGCGGTCGAGCGTGGTCCAGTCGACGGCGGCGATGATCTCTTCCACCTCGGACAGGTAGTTCCGGATCGCGGAAACCGGAGCAAAGGTGGCCGCGCCCTTCTTGATGTCGACGGTTCTGATGTGGCCGGCCCACTGGTACAGGTCTTGGAAAACATGCTGGTGAAGAAGGAGAAGTTCGACAGTGTCGCCTGTGTGCGGCACTAGTTCGTCTGCGAGATGTGCCTCGCCCAGACGCAGTGCGGTCGCCGCAAATTCCAGCGACTGTAGTGCAGCAGCATCTCGTACGTCGAAGTTGTTCTTGAGTACCGACGTACCGCGATAGACGTACGGCGCTGATCGTCGCCAGCGGATCCGCGGGGGAATCGTTGACGAGAGGCCGACGGCCCGCGCCAGCTCCTGCTCGAAATACTCACGCCGAGAAAGCATCCCGATCAGGACGGCTTCGAGTTCCGCGATCTGCTCATCGTTCGGATCCCAGCCTTCGAGTCGCTCCGCGGTCAGAACCTGTTCGAGCGCACTGCGATTCACGGGTCGATGTCGGGTAGCGCCGACGCGGACGCGGCGTACTCGAGGCGTCGCTGCACACCTGCGACCTCGCGCACCGCGTTGCTCAGCAAGCTGCGTGAGAGTGGTGTGAGTTCGGAAATCACGACCTCGTCGGTTGGCGGCCTACCCGCGGAGAACTGATCGGTCTGGTGGCGGACGCGAATCTGCTGCAAGACTTCGAAAGACTCGATCAGCACCTGGGCGTCGTCGTCGAGTAGAAAACCGCTCCCCGCTGCAGCCTTGAGTCGTTCGAGTGTCGAACTCGTGCGGGCACCCACGGAAATCCCCGCCCATCGAGCGATGTTCACGATCGGTTGGACTGCGCTGGCTTTGAGGTCGACGGTTCCGGTCCGACGCGTGACCACGTCTTTGAACGAATGAAGTTTTGCCTTGTCGCTGACCGCTTCGCGAAGTAGTACACGCATCACGGCCGGATGCAGTCGCAGTTGATCCAACGCTGCAGGGCGAGGGTCCAGCGCCGGGTCGCCCGCGACGACGCGGGCATCCGCCAGCATCGACAACATGACCAGCGCTTGGTCCTGGTACGGATTGGAGACCCATTTTCGCAGCGCAGTGCGCCATTGTGGCAGCGTTCGCGCAAACCTGGCCTGGGTGGCGACGGCGTTCTTGGTGTCTCGCGGGAACCCACAGAGATCGAGGATATCGTGGATGCGCTTCGCGGCGTCGGCACCCTCGTGATGGGATTCGCCGCCCCACACCAGCGCGCTGTCGATATCCGAGGACGGGAGCGCTTCACGCCGCGCGACGCTGCCGAGCGACAGCCACGCGAAATCCGGTCGTTCGTCGCCGCCGACAACCAACTCTATGGCTCGCCTGACTGTGACGTCGATCAGCACGGCGAGCGTGGCGCCGATGTCGAGCGGAGAGACCCGCGACGCCACCAACTCCGTCACCAGAACCGGTACGGCACGGGCGGTTTCGACGAGGTGCGCGTCGTCTTGCGCCGTGGCGAGTGCTGCTCGCAGTTCGAAACCTTGATTGGTGGCCGAAGTCAGGAGGTCACTGAGTTCGAGCACACCCATCAACGTGCCTGCCTCGGTCACGACCGGGAGGTGGCGCAATCCGTACTCGAGCATGTCGGTCACGGCGTCGGCGCCCAGTCGATCAGGGTCGACTGTCACCGCAGACGGCGTCATCACCGTCGAAACCGGCTGACTGCTGTCGACGCCACCGACTACCACGCGAGCTCGCAAGTCACCCTCGGTGAAGATTCCGAAACCGGTTGTAGCCGTAGGGATCACAACAGCACGGCGGCCCGCGTCGGTCATCAACTTCGCGGCCTCACGGATGGTGGCCTGTTCGCTGCAGACAATTGCGGGTCCGCGCAACAGGTCTCGTACCCGGCGCATGGCGGGACTCTGCATGCCTTGCCCCGCCGAGTGCCCCGTCATGGGGTCATTGTCTCAGGTGTGTCCGTTTCAGGTCGGCAGAGGGTGAGAAGTCACAGACCGCCGAGCCGTGCGAGTACGTCGAGAGCTGAATCCGTGGTGCGCCAGAGTGCGTCGATCTCCTGCTCGGCGCCAGGACGGGTCTGCGGATTCTGGAGGGCGAACCCGTTGGCCAGTGTGATGGTGTTGTATCCGCTGTCGGCTGCGCGGAGCAGCAGTTCCGAGGGCTGCGAGTTTCCGGCCAACCGGTCGAGTCCTTCGCCGACGAAGTAGAACCGCCAGAGCGGCCCGAGGTCAGCGTCGTACTCGGCCTTGGTGAGGGTCACGATCGAACCACCCTTGACGGCAATGGAATCGACGATCTTGTAGAAATCGGGAACATCCTCTGCAGTGGTTCCGGATGTGGCGACGGCATGAGCGAGGTCGACGGTGAGATGCGCGTTGTAGCCGGCCATGGCGACCCGCGCGGGACTGGTGTCGCACTGACGCGTCAGAGTGAAATAGTTGCTCCACGCCGGATCGGTGGGGGTACCCGTGAACTCCGCGTGGACGTTCACCAGGTACCTGCGCAGCAATTCATAGCTGACCGAATGGGCCCATTCGTCATTGTCGAAAGCTGCATGATCTCGCTGCAGGGGCATTACCGCCTCGTGCTCGACAGCGTCGAGGCCGATGGAAAACAGGCCTCGCCAATCGTGGTGTGAGACGAGGATCGACGTGATCTCCCGATGACGTTCGACAGCCGTCTCGAGGCGAGGTAGTCCGCCGCCGTTCAGCGTCGTGACGTCGCTGAGTTCGGCAATCCGATCCACCTCGTCATTGCTCAGCGGGCTGCCGCAGGCCGTCGAAAAACTCTCGCCCGGTTCTGCAAGTGCAGAGCCGGGCGAGAGAAAAGTGACGGTGATGCCGAGCGCGAGCGTCAACGGATACAGCCGCATCGGTTTCATCGGCTCAGACTAGGCGCCCACTGTCACAAACGTCCGGATTGACGATCAGCTGAGGACCGCGTCGGCCTCGATCTCGATGAGCAGAGCGGGGTCGATCAGCGAGCTGACCTCGAGGATGGTCGTGGCGGGACGAATCTCGCCGAACACTTCACCGTGGGCGAGAGCGGCCTGCTCCCACTGCGTCATGTCGCGAAGGTACATGCGAGTGCGAATGACGTCGTCGAGCGAGGCGCCGGCCTCGGCAAGTGCTGCCTTGATCGTTTCGAGCGCCGCGCGTGTCTGATCGGTGAGGGTCTCACCAGGAGCGGTGGTGCCGGAGACTGCGATCTGGTTGCCGATGCGCACGGCGCGGGAGTAACCGATCTTGGGTTCCCATTCGGAACCGGACGAAATATTGATTCTGTTCGACATGCACCGAATTCTGCCAACAACTTCCCGGCCGTGGTGAGGCACGGTCGGGTATTTGCTCCGTCTTGACATACCTTAGAACAAGTGTTCGACTTGGGGCATGAGGTGGTCGGGTCAGGCATTGGATGCAGACGACGGAGCGCTACCCGGACTCGAACGGGCCGGGTTGGTTCGCTCCGTGCAGACTCCGGAGTTCGAGGGAATCACGTTTCACGAGGTGCTCTGCAAGAGCGCGCTCAACAAGATGCCCGAAGAGTCGACGTTGCCGTTCAGCTTCACCGTCAACGCTTTTCGTGGCTGCTCACACGCATGCCGATATTGTTTCGCGAGGCCGAGCCACGAGTATCTCGACCTCGACGCCGGCGCGGATTTCGACTCCCAGGTGGTCGTGAAGACGAACATCGCCGCGGTCCTCCGCAAGGAGTTGGCGCGAAAGTCCTGGAAACGGGAGGCGGTGGCACTGGGCACCAACACCGATCCCTATCAGCGAGCCGAGGGGCGATACCGCTTGATGCCCGGCATCATTCGCGCGCTGACCGAATCGGGAACTCCCTTCTCGATCCTGACGAAGGGAACTCTGCTCCGGCGGGATCTGCCACTGTTGAAGATGGCGTCGGAGCAGGTCGACGTCGGAATCGGAGTGTCGTTGGCGATCAACGACGCCGTACTTCAGAAGCAGATCGAACCTGGCACACCGTCGCCGCGTGCGCGCCTCGAGATGATCCGCGCTGTCGCCGACGCTGGATTCGCGTGCAATGTGATGGTGGCGCCGGTCATTCCGTTCCTCACCGATTCCACCAGTCACCTCGACGGTCTGTTCGAGGCACTGTCAGAGGCGGGTGCGACCAGTGTGACGGTCTTCCCGATGCACCTGCGCGGCAGTACTCGGGGCTGGTTCATGAACTGGCTTGCTCAGGAACACCCGGCACTCGTCCGCCGCTACCGCGAGCTGTACGGGCGGGGCGCGTACGTCACTCCCGAATACAAGCGTTGGCTCGCAAGCCGCGTCGAGCCACTGGTCGAGCGTCATGGGTTGGGTGGTCGTTCGGAGCATCGAGACGTCAATGCATCTGGCCAGCAATCGCGCGAAGCGCCGCGTGAACTGGTAGGTGCGGGGGCAGCTCTTACCTTGTTCTGAGTGCTGCGCGGTTCTGACGACTGCGGGCGCGTAAATCGGAGGCGCTCCGGATGTCTGCCGGGCTACATTCGCCTGGTGCTACTGACACTGACGACCACCCCGACCTCGCAGACTCCTGATGCGACTGCGTTGAGCTACCTGCTGCACAAACATCCCGACCGAGTGCAAGCTTTCGACTTGGCGATCGGCACCGCCACGGTTCTGCACCCGGAAGCCTCGGCCGAAAAGACAACTGTGGCAGTGATTGTGGACGTCGACCCCATCGAACTTGTGCAGAGCAGGTATCGACGCGGCAAGAGTGGTGACAACTTTTCGCTGGGGGAGTACGTCAACGACCGACCGTATGCGGCGTCGTCGATCCTCTCGGTTGCTTTGTCGAAGCTGTTCCGTACCGCGTTGACAGGAACGTGCAAGTCGCATCCGGAACTCGTCGAGGCAGAACTCGCGTTGACGGTCTCGATTCCGGTGGTTCCGTGCGGCGGCGATGCCGACTTGCCGCGTCGTCTGTTCGGGCCGCTGGGGTGGGACGTGACAGCGACTCCGGTGCAACTTGATCCGCACCTGCCGAATTGGGGAGACTCCGACTTCGTGTCGCTGACACTGACCGGGGAACACACCGTGCAGAGCGCCCTTCGGCACCTATATGTGCTGTTGCCGGTACTCGACGACGTGAAGCACTACTGGGTGGGATCGGACGAGGCGGACAAGTTGATCCGCGTCGCCGGGGAGTGGTTGGCTTCGCATCCGGATTCCGCGCTGATCATGTCCCGCTACCTGGCGCGTCGACGTGACCTGGTCGAAT
The DNA here is from genome assembly GCF_053608585.1 of Rhodococcus sp. NPDC055024. Lineage (NCBI taxonomy): Bacteria > Bacillati > Actinomycetota > Actinomycetes > Mycobacteriales > Nocardiaceae > Rhodococcus > Rhodococcus sp. NPDC055024. The sequence goes on along the minus strand of NZ_JBSGVT010000003.1, from coordinate 373,417 downwards.
CGGTAGTCGACCGATTGATTCCCGAACAAGCGGAGGTGCAGATCGAACTGCCGCGCCCGGATCCGCCGCTGGCACGGCTTCGTGTCGAAGCGGTTCTGGCGACGCTCCAGCGACTGAATGCTCGAACAATCGTCGACATCGGTTGTGGCGAAGGGAAACTGATCGAGGCGCTGATGCCCTACGCGCAATTCGACAAACTTGTCGGCGTCGATGTGAGCGCGCGTGAACTGACGCGGGCGCAGCGGAGATTGAAGTTCACCGAAATGTCCGACGTCCAACGTGAACGTGTGTCTTTGATGCAGTCGTCCGCGACTTACCGCGACGCACGGTTGAAAGGCTTCGACGCAGCCGTGCTGATGGAGGTGGTCGAGCATGTCGACGCGGCGCGCCTACCGGCTTTGGTCAGATCGGTCTTCGTGGACGCAGCGCCGCAATATGTGCTGCTGACTACCCCGAATGCCGACTACAACGTTCTGTATCCGGCGTTGGCAGAGGGAGAGTTCAGGCACCCGGATCACAGGTTCGAGTTCTCCCGAACCCAATTCGAAGACTGGGCAACCGAAACAGCCCGAGCCCATGGCTATTCCGTGGAGTTCGAATTTGTCGGAACAATCGATCCGGCCCACGGCGGGCCGACGCAATTGGCGATCTTCGCGAAGGAGGCACGAACGTCATGACGGCGTACGAAATTCCAGACCTGGCTCTTGTAGTACTCATCGGCGTCAGTGGCTCGGGGAAGTCGACCTTTGCCGCGCGTCACTTCGGTGAGTACGAAACTCTCTCGAGTGACACCTTCAGAGGATGGGTCAGTGACGATCCGAATTCGCAGGAATCGACGTCCGACGCTTTCGAAGTGCTGGAGTTCGTCGCAGCCAAGCGTCTGCGACGCGGACGTCTGACGGTGATCGACGCGACCAACGTCCAGCCCGCCGCGCGCAAGCGACTCGTTTCGTTGGCTCGCGATCACGACGTGCTACCGGTGGCAGTTGTGCTTGACGTCCCGGAATCGGTCTGTGCTGCACGCAACGACGCTCGCGCTGATCGGACGTTCGGGCGCGATGTCGTTCGCCGCCAGCACCAGCAGTTGACTCGTTCGCTTCGCGGGTTGGGCAAGGAAGGTTTCCGTTCGGTTCACATCCTCAGAGGTGAGGACGCGGTTTCCGAAGCCGAGTTCTCGCGTCACCCGCTCCGCAGCGATCTGCGTGTCGAGCGTGGCCCGTTCGATGTCATCGGCGACATCCACGGATGTCGCAGTGAACTCGAGACGCTGCTCGCGAAACTCGGCTACACCGTCGACTACGGGGCCGATGGCGGCGCTGTCGATGCCGTGCCGCCGGAAGGGCGCACTGCCGTCTTCCTCGGAGACTACGTCGATCGGGGACCGGATTCGGTCGGTGTGCTGCGTCTGGTCATGGGAATGGTCGCGGCGGGACATGCGATAGCGGTTCCGGGTAACCACGAGAACAAACTCGTCAAAGCGCTGCGGGGCAAGAAGGTCACGGCGAGTCACGGTCTGGCCGAGACGCTCGAGCAGCTCGCCACCGAGACGGCGGAGTTCCGCGACAGCGTCCTCGACTTCTGTGACGGCCTCGTCGCGCACCTCGTCCTGGACGACGGCAAACTCGTCGTCGCACACGCCGGTCTCAAGGAGGACTACCACAACAGGGCATCCGGCCGAGTGCGGAGCTTTGCGCTCTACGGTGAAACAACCGGTGAGACGGACGAATTCGGCTTGCCGGTTCGATACCCGTGGGCGCAGGACTACCGAGGATCTGCGATGGTCCTCTACGGCCACACTCCGGTCCACGAGGTGGAATGGATCAACAACACAGCATGCCTCGACACCGGCTGTGTGTTCGGTGGATCTCTGACCGCACTTCGATACCCGGAGCGCGAGATCGTGTCGGTTCCGGCAGAGCAGGTTTGGTACGAACCGATCGTGCCGCTGGCTCCGCCGACTCGCGATCCAGACGTGCTCGATCTTGCCGACGTCCTCGAAACGACCGGCGTCGACACTGAACTCCGCGGTCGGGTGTCCGTGCGCACCGACAACGCCGCCGGGGCCTTGGAAGTGATGAGCCGCTTCGCGGTCGCGCCGCCATGGCTGCGGTACCTACCGCCGACCATGGCGCCGTGCGCGAGCGCCCAGTCAGACGACTATCTGGAACACCCGTCGACCGCGTTCGACGCATACCGGGCTGCCGGAATCGGAACAGTCATCTGCGAAGAGAAGCACATGGGTTCGCGGGCAGTGGCGCTCGTGTGCCGTGATCGATCGGTTGCTCAGTCCCGATTCGACGCACCGGATGCGCTCACCGGCATGGTGCACACCCGCACCGGCCGCCAGTTCTTCGACGACGAGCTGACTCAGAAGTTGGTCGACGACATCGCCGCCGCAGTCACATCCGCTGGGTTGTGGGAAGAGTTGGGCACCGACTGGCTGCTCCTCGACTGCGAACTGTTGCCATGGAACGTCAAAGCAGAAGGTCTGCTGCGCTCGCAGTACGCGTCGGTCGCGGCGGCGGGGCGAATTGATCTCGCCGCCCGCGAGGCAGTGTTGGCGCAGGCCGGTTCGCGGGGTCTGGACGTGGCGGAAATGTTCGAGCAGACATCGGTCCGAGCCGGGAGTATCGAGCGCTTCGGTGAGGCGTACCGGCGGTACGTGTGGCCGACGAACGGGCTGGACGGAGTCACCATCGCTCCGTTTCAGGTGTTGGCGACCGAGGGCCGGTCGTACGGGGAACGGGATCACGAATGGCACCTCGGAATTGCGGACCGCCTGGCCGAGGCAAAGCCGAATCGATTTACCACCACACGTCGACTGGTGGTCGATCTCGGTTCCGAAGACTCGGTGTCCGAAGCGAAAAAGTGGTGGGAGTCGCTCACCGGTGAGGGCGGTGAGGGGATGGTCGTCAAACCGCTGGCGAATCAGATTCACGGACCTCGCGGGTACAACGCGAAGGTTCAGCCGGGGATCAAGGTTCGCGGTCGTGAGTACCTGCGTTTGATCTACGGCGCCGACTACCTCGAACCGTCGACACTTGCTCGGCTACGCAATCGCAACCTGGGGCACAAGCAGTCGATGGCGCTGCGCGAGTACGCGCTCGGCATGGAGGCGGTGACTCGGTTGGTTGACCGCGAGCCGTTGTGGCGCGCACACCAGGCGGTGTTCGCGGTGTTGGCTCTCGAATCGGAGCCGGTCGACCCGCGATTGTGACGGCGGGTTTGGGAGGTGCGGATTGATACCGTCGGGTATGGGTGTGATTGCTCGCTTGGACGGTTTCAACCGGCGCCATCCGTGGAGTCACAACGATCACTACGGACGGTGGGTTCTGCGCAGTCTGGGCGGAACCAGGTCCGGTCGCGCCCTGGACGTGGGGTGCGGGACGGGCAATGTGATCGACCTCCTGCGTACGCGGTTCGACGTGGTGGTCGGCGTCGAACCCGACCCCACGACCTCGGCCGCCGTGCTCGCCAGGTTTGCGGACGACGAGAACGTGATCATCGAAGCGCTGCGGTTCGACGACTTCGCGTCCGAGGTGAGGTACGACGCGATCACCGTCGTCGCGGCGCTGCACCATCTTCCACTCGAAGAATCGATGAAACGCCTGAGCGGCCTGCTCGAACCGGGCGGTCGGCTCGTCGTAGTCGGGTGTTATCGATCGACGACCATGACCGACGGACTCCTGTCGGTGTTGGCGGCCGTCTGCAATCCCGTCGTCGGCGTGCTCGAGCATCGACACGTTGCGGTGGAGTCGCTGAAGTCGATGACCGCTCCTACCGCGGAAGCTGGTGAGTCGATGGCTGACGTCCGGCGCGCCGCCGCCCTGCATCTGCCAGGTAGCAGGATCAAGAGGCGACTGTTCTGGCGCTACACCCTGATCTACGACGCGAGGCTGGCTGCCGCGTCGGTGGGGGAGTGAGTGGACCGCTGCGGTTCGCGGGGAAATGCGCGTCGGCCGAACCCGACTATCACCAACGAACCGATCATCAAAGCGACCCCGATTCCCGCCAGATGCGAGATCCCTCCACCGTCGACGACAGCGGCGCCGAGCAATGCGCCGGTCGCAATCGCGATCTGGAACACGACCACGTAAACGGCGGAGGCACGGTCGGTCCCGATCGGGACGGCGCGCAGAACCGAGGACTGTAGGCAGATCGGAACGGTGGTGAACGCCGCGCCCCACAAGATCGTGGCGACAACTGCGAACGCTCCCATCGACGGCGCCAAGAGCCAGAAGATGGCCAGCGCGCCTGCCACCGTCGCGATCGAGATGAGCGTGAAGAGGCGCGGTCGGCGGTCGTAGTACTTGCCGGCAACCCAAACCCCGACTGCGCCGGCGGCGCCGTACACCAGAAGCATCGCGGTACGGATCCCACCGGACGAGCCAAGGCTCTGCTCCACCAGAAGGGTGAAGAACGTGTACGACGCGAACTGCCCCAGCGCAGCAAACAGCGTCGCCGCACAAATGACGGCGAGTGCTCGTCTCATCTCAGGTGTCGGCTTCGGCTTGTCTCGCTTGCTCCGATGGAGTTGATCGACCGGCATTTCCGGCAACGCACGATGCAGTGAGAAAGCGATGATCACTGCCACCACACCGATTGCCGCCGACGCGGTCCGCCAACCCCAGGACTGGCCGATCGCCGAAGACAGGGGGCCTCCGAGAACAAAAGCGAGAGACGTGCCGGCGTACACCATCGCGATGGCCTTGCCCTGCTGTCCGCGCGGAACCAGAGTCGCTGCGACCGGCGCAACCACTGCCCAGAACACGCCGTGCGTCGCAGCGCAGAGCAACCGCCCGATTACCAGCATCGGATAGTTGACGGCCAACGCAGCGACCAGTTGCGACACCGCGAGGGTGGCCACGGTCAAAACGACAACGCGTCGGCGCGGCCAGGATTTGACTGCAGAGATCAACGGAAGCGTCAGGGCCGCGACACCGTATGCGTAGAAGGTCAGCAGAAGGCCGACACGCCCTTCGGTGACGTCGAGATCTGACGATATTTCGCTGAGTAGTCCGATGGGGAGCATTTCAGCCGTCACGTAGGCGAAGGCTGCCCCGGCCAGTGTCATCAGCCGTAGCGTGGTTGCCTTCGGCAGTCGAGCGGTCATGGTGTGTAACGATACATGTACCGATACACACCCGCGCAATGGATATTCTGCACTCGCTATGCTGATGCGCATGGCCACACGTGCACAGCGTTCGAGTCGACCGACGATGGCCGACGTCGCCAAGGCCGCAGGCGTATCGGTGATGTCGGTCTCGTACTCCTTCGCACAACCCGAGCGCGTGTCGGAATCAACACGCGCCAAGGTGTTCGCGGCAGCTGAAGATCTCGAGTACTCGGGCCCCAACCGAGCGGCGCAGTCGTTGCGGAGCGGCAAGTTCAACAACATCGCGGTCGTCTTCAGTGAGAAGCTGACGTACGCCTTCGAAGACGCAGTAGCCCGGCGATTCCTGTCGGGCGTCGCCGACGCCTGCCTGGACGCGAATGCCGGATTGATGATGCTGCCGAACTCGGGGAAACCCGGAGACGTCGACAGAGTTCGCGACGCAGCGGTAGACGGTTTTGTCGTCTGGACGACAGTCTTCGACGACCCGATCCTCGACGCGATTGTCGGCACCGGAAAACCTGCGTGCATTCAAGGCGGGCCGGCGCACGAGGGTGTGGATCTCGTCGGGATGGACGATGTTGCCGGCGCGACCGCGATTGCGGCGGTCGGTTTGTCGGGGGCGCAGCGCCCCGCGGTGATCAGCCTCCCGTGGGATCGCGAGCGTCGTTCCGAGATCCGGATGGATGTGGATCCGGGTGAGGCCTTCTTCCCGGTTTCCCGCCATCGGCTGAAGGGTTATGAACGCGCAGTCCGGGACGCCGGACTCGACTGGTCGTCGGTACGAGTCGGGGTTGTCACCGTCAATGAGCGGAGCGAGGGAGCGCGAATGGCTCGCTTGCTGCTCGATGTTCCGGCGAGCCGTAGGCCCGATGTAGTGCTGGCGATGAGTGACGAACTGGCTCTGGGGGTGCTGGACGCGATCCGTGAACTCGGCCTAGCGTTGCCTGACGACGCCGCGGTCGTCGGGTGGGACGACACTGCAGCCGCGTCGGACGCAGGGCTGACTACGGTTCGCCAGTCCCTGTTCGATCAAGGACGTAACGCAGCTCGCGTGGTTCTCGGGCTCGACGATGCGGTGGAGCCGGTCGAGTGGTCGGTGCGTCGGAGAACCTCGACGCGATGATCACCCCGGTCATCGTCGACGGTCTGCGTTTTCGGTGGTTTGTCCCTCCAGAATTGGGGGAGACCGTCCGTTGGGGGCTCTCGTGGAATGCCGACAACCCGCGCCGGTGGGCGGTTGCCGAAGCCGCGGGTGCAATGCACCTACTTGCCGGAACTCCTCGTGACGACCCAAACGCGCGTCAGGCGTGGATAGATTTCGGCGCAGATGCCGCCACGACCGGAGTAGTTCGGCGCCTGCGGCTCATGTCGATCGAGTCCGACATGCTTCCCGACCCGAAGATTCCGCACGGCGCAGATTGGGGTTGGGCTACGACGCAGTTCGTGCCGGGCTCCGAGCGCTTCTACGAGTTAGCGCGTGCACCTCGTGCGTTGCGCTCGTATCAGCTGACCGATCGTGACTGGGGGCCGCGGCGCGAGGAGTTCTTGCTGGTCGACCTCGAGACGGCTGCTTGATCGCTGGACCTGACACCGTTTTCATTCAGTGCACACAGGCTCCAGCTGACTGGAAAAAGTGTTCGCTCGATGAAACCGGTGCCAGGTGCTGTGGCTAGCGCTCTCTGCCGACGACGTTCAGTGCGTATCTGCCGGGTGGCGCCCCGATGTGCTTGACGAAGTGTCGCGACAAGTGGGCTTGATCGTGGAATCCGACGTCGACGGCCACATCCGCTAATTCGCGCCCGGCCAGGATTGCGCGTCGTGCCAGATCGATTCGGCGTCCCGTCACGTACTTGTGGGGCGGAAGGCCATAGTGCGTCGCGAAGTTCTTGATCAGATAGGTGGGGTTCCGCTGCAGAATGCTCGACGCTTCTCGCATCGTGATCCCCGTCGTGAGTCGCGCATCGAGTAGCTCCCGAAGTTGATCGGCAACGCGTTCGTCAACGGTCGGCGTGTGACGGGATCGACCTGTGGCCGGTGTGAGGATCTCGTTCAATCTTTCAGCGAGGAATCCCAGGCGACTTTCGGCCTCGAGTGATTCGCCGTCCGGGCCGAGTGCAGAGTGCAGTTGATCGATGCGATGGCGCAGCAGAGGGTCTCGAATCTCGGGACAGTCGACTGCTCGGCCTACCAGATCCTCGCCGAGAATTGAAGTTTCGAGATAGAGGATTCGTTGCCGAAATCCGGCCTCGGTGACCGGGACTCCGTCGTGCGCGATGCCGGGCGGCAACAGTGTCACGATCTCAGGCGCCGCTCCGTGTGCTCGGTGGTCGAGGTCGTACGCAATCGTTCCGCGGTCGACGAGCATCAGCGACCACTGATCGTGCGTGTGCTTCGGATAGGCGTGGCCGACAAAATCGGCATGAAAGACCTCGGTGATTCCCTCGAGGCCCGGTGCCCACGCGGTGATCTGTGCGCCGTGTGGATCCATGTCAGAAACGTACAAGACGCACCGGCCTCGGGTGACGAAGAGTGGTGCGGGTTCGTCGTCGCAACGATGGCGAGCCTGAGGGAGGAACACCATGGACAGTTCGGCAACAGCGATATCGCTCCGCGAGAAGTTCGGTCAGTTCACCGAGCACTGGTCACCCAAGAAGATTGCTTCACTCAATGACTACGAGATCAAGATCGTCAAGATAAAAGGAGAATTCGTCTGGCACACCCACACCGACACCGACGAAATGTTCCTGGTGACAAAGGGGCAGATCCGAATCCAACTGCGCGACGGAGATGTTTCGCTGGGGCCCGGTGAATTGTTCGTTGTACCTCGCGGAGTCGAACATTGTCCCATCGCAGAAGGGGAAGCGGAGGTGATGTTGATCGAACCCGTGGGCGTGGTGAATACCGGGAACGTCGGAGGATCACGAACCGCGGTGCTCGAGGACTGGACGTAGCTAGCGGCTCTTCCAATCCAGGGGATTGGTTCGGAGCGGCAGTGCCATGCCCGATCTCCAGAGCGTCGCCGCGCGAGAGAGCGGACGGAGCTTGACCTCGCGCCGCATCGACTGTGCGAACTCGTCGGTGAACCCGGTTCGCGGGTACTCCGCGATTGCTGCATCAACAGCTGCTTTCGGTACTTCTGGTGCACGTCGACCGGCGACGTCGAAATGTGCTGCGGCGTGCAGCAGATAGGCGTCGGCGCCCGCTTCGCGATCGACAGTCAGATCCATGTGCAGACGGATCGCTTCACCGATTCGCTGTGTCGACCTCTCCGAGGCGCCCACTCGGGTCGCGAGTTCTTGCGCGTCGGCGGCGCTGATGTAGGTGAAACACCCGTGCTCGGTCGATCCCTCTGCGCCCAAGCCGACATCGTGAAGCGCACACGCGGTGAAGAGATCTTCTGGGTCGTACTCGATCGCATCGATCTGCGCGAATACGTCGGCCCAGATCCAGCAGCGCAGGCTGTGGTTCAAGACCGCGGGGGAGAGGGAGCCTTTGGCGTGATCGAGCGCTTCGCTGCACAGCTTGGTGTCGGGGAGTGGGCGTTTGCGCAGCTCGAGTGTCCGAGTGGGGTAGCGGCCGAGCCGGAGTCGGAGCATCGACGGAGTACTCATGGCCTGCAAGGCAGCCGCGCGGGCCATGAGTTGCAACTGCTCGAGGGTGGTCAGCTCACCGGGGCGCATCGAATTCCTGTCTGAGGTAGGGGACAGCTGGATACGAATCTAGTTGCCAGATCCGGTCCTTCGCCTAGGGTCAATATCTGTCGACGACGGAAACACTGGATTATCCGAATATCGCGAATCCGTTTGCTCCATCCAACGGTCAAACCAATTCACAAATCTCGACGCCCACATCAATCGAATTTCATCACGCAAAGACGGCAGGGGGTTGGCTCAGAGGACGCCGAACCCGACGATTCCCGGAACTTCCGAGGGCACTATGCGATGAAGCATGACTTTGTTGTTCTCGTTTCCGCCTACGGTGGTCAGTGTGCCGGCGTCGTTGATCAGAACGACGTTGACGTGTTGCCCGAAGGGGCTCGAGTCGCCGTACAGGATCGTGTCGCCGACCTTCGGTTGGTAGTTCTGACCGTAGGGGACAAACGCGTCGACCGACTCGTAGTACTCCTGCAGCGTGTACACCCCGGGGATGCGCCACGAGCCGGAGTTGGGGTTCGAAAAGGGCGTCCCGATCTGGTTCATCGACCAGCTCACGAAATCGGCACACCACGATTCTTCGACACCCTCGGCGTATTTGGTGCCAGGACTGCCCGATGCCCATTCCTGTTCGAGGACGGTCAGCAGTGCACTCTGCTGAGCGGTCATCGTGCTGTGGTCCACCGTGGGGAACGAGTCGAGGTTCTCGCCGGCAAGGGCGTCGCCGCCGCGGGCGAACCACCAAAGCACGCCGGCAACAACGACAACCACTACAACGCCGAATACGCCCAGAACAGCGAGAGTGCGTCTGGGCGTATTCGGTGCGTGCGACATCACGCCACGATAGTCAATTACTCGAGCGGGGGTGCCGATCGATCGATCGTCGTCGCGAGCGGCTTCTCCTTGACGAAGAGCAACAAGACGACCGCTGCGATGACCAAGGGGACGAGGTACAGGAAGATCGGCGCAAGCGCATCGTTGTATGCGCCGACGATGATCTCGCGAACCTGGCTCGGCAACTTCCAGAGAATTCCCGGTGTCAACGAGTTCTCATCCCCACCGACTGCGCCTCCGTTTGCCGGAAGCCTCTCGGACAGCAGATTGGTCAGGCGCGAGGCGAACAGGCTGCCCACGATCGCGCTTCCCAACGAAGCACCGATCTGACGGAAGAAGTTGTTCGACGCAGTGGCAGTTCCCACTTCAGCGGCGGGAAAGGTGTTCTGCACGATCAGGATCAGAATCTGCATGACCAGGCCGAGCCCGATGCCCATGAGCGCGATGTAGCAACCGAAGACCAGCAGCGAAGTCGAGGGCGTCAGACGTGACAGGAGGACCAGAGCAACTGCGACGATCGACGTTCCGACGATCGGGAAGATCTTGTAGCGGCCGGTCTTGCTGACCAACTGGCCGGACCCGATGGAGGCGACGAGCAGGCCCGCCATCATGGGAATCATCATCAATCCTGCTTCGGTGGCGTTCTTGCCGGTCACCATCTGGATGTAGGTCGGCAGGTAGGCGAGCGCACCGAACATGGCAATTCCGATGATCAGGCCGGCGACTGTGGTCAACACGAAGTTGCGCTGAGCGAACAGATGCATCGGAATTACCGGTTCTTCGGCACGCTTCTCGACGAAGACAAAAGCCACTGCCGTCACGACGCAGCCGACGATCAGCCCGATGATGACGGCCGATCCCCAGGCGTAAGTGTTTCCGCCCCAGGTCGTGAACAGGATCAGACACGTCGCTGACGTCGCGACGAGAACCATGCCCAGATAATCGATGCGAGGCTTGCCGAGGTTCGGCTTTCGCAGGTGTAGGAATGCCATCGCGCTCGCGATGGCGAGTAGGCCTAGGGGGATGTTGATCCAGAAGGCCCAACGCCAACCGATGCCTTCGGTGAACCAGCCGCCGAGTAGGGGACCGGCAACCGAAGCCAGCGCGAACACACCGCCCATCGCACCCATGTATCGGCCGCGTTGCCGGGCCGGAACGACGTCGGCGATGATTGCCTGGGACAGCAGGATCAAACCACCGCCGCCGAGGCCTTGTACTGCGCGACCAGCGATAAGTGTGGTCATGTCGTGGGACAGACCGCCGATCACCGAACCGACGATGAAGATGCTGATGGCGCCGATGAAGAGGCCCTTGCGGCCGATCAGGTCACCGAGTTTTCCGTACACCGGCATCATGACAGTCGAGGCGAGGATGTACGCCGTCGTCACCCAGACCATGTGGTTGACGCCGTTCAATTCTCCGACGATGGTGGGCAGCGCAGTGCTGAAGATCATCTGATCGAGCGATGCCAGCAACATGGTGATCATCAACCCGACAAAAACGAGGATGATCGACCGTTTGTCTGGCGCGGCGTCGGTGTCGGTGTGCGCGCCGTCGGGGTCGACGGTTGCAGCTTCTCGAGTGGACATGAAGTTCCTTAGTTCAGTGACGGCTGGCGAAATCAGTTCGCGGATCGGAGAATTCGAGCCATCAGGAGTAGTGCAGGATCCAGCAGTTCGGTTCTGGGGCCGGCACGTTCGCTGCCCTGCCATTTTCGGAAGACGTAGCGCATCGCTGCGCCCGCTGTGATGACCGTCGCGGTGGCTTCGTCTGCGGCGGCGGTGTCTGCCGGAAGTTGTCGATAGTCGGGGCGCCCGCGCAGCTCGCGCGTCAAGAGTCTGGTGAGTGTGTCTTCCAGGTCGTGGAACGTGGCGAGGTGCTGTTGGAGGAGTGTGGGATGCCGTTCGAACAATTCGCGTCTGTGCGCGAGCAGGTCGGGCCGCTCGTCGACGATCTGCATGGCCTCTTCGAAGACCGCGAGCGCGCCTCGGAGTGGATCGTCGGGGTGCTCGTTGATCAGCGTGATCATGGTCGATTCGCTCGGCACGACGAGCATGAGCCCACCGATTGCGGCGTCCTTCGTCGGAAAATAATTGAAGAACGTGCGCGTCGACAGGTTGCAGGCTTCGCAGATCTTCTCGACGGTCACTTCGTCGTAGCCCAGTCCGAGGACGAGTTCGACCGCCGTGTGCTCGATCAACTGCCTCGTGGCAATTCGCTTTCGTTCACGCAATCCGAGTGTTTCGGTTCCCATTTCATCCATAATTGCACAGAGTGCAAAGTTTCATCGAGTGCAATATTTGTCTCAAGAACGGTTCATGGAGTGCAAAAATGGGAATCGCGCGCCGGCTGGATAGGATGACCCGCGTGGAAGACACCCTGCCCCCATGCCCCGAATGCGCCGGCGAATACACCTACGAAATGGGTGCGCTGATGGTGTGCCCGTCCTGCGCACACGAGTGGGCACCGGCCGATGGTGCAGATGAGGCTCCGGGAGTGGTGAAGGACTCTGTAGGAAACGTCCTTGCGGACGGCGACACCGTGACCGTCGTCAAGACACTCAAGGTGAAGGGCAGCCCCACCGGTATCAAGTCGGGTACCAAAGTGCGCAACATCCGCCTCGTTCAGGGCGTCGGCGACCACGACATCGACTGCAAAGTCGACGGCATCGGACCGATGCAATTGAAGTCGAGCGTCGTCAAGAAGGTGTGACCGGATAGCAACAGATGTCGGCTCGAAATCCTGTTCAGTTTCGACGGTTCGATAACCACAATCGAGGAGATTCTCGACCGCCGAACGAATGGACCGAACTGTGCCGAACTCGATCTGCCTTGACCCTGCTCCCGGTAGTACCGCACTCGATACAGACGAGCAGTGGAACCGCATCGTCGATGCGCTGACGCGCCGGGGTTTCCTCGGCGCCGGCCTCGGCGCGGCGGCCGCGACGCTTCTGGCAGCGTGCAGCAGTGACGAAAACGGCTCGGAGTCTGCAGGTCTCGTCACCGTGCAGGACGAGACGGGCGGTGTAGAGATTCCGTCGGATCCCCAGCGAATGGTCATCGCCCATGTCAGCGCCATGGCGACGGTGCTCGACCTCGGTGTGCCGCCGGAGAAGATCGTCGGCGGCTTCTTCGGTCTCGAAGGTGTGGGCAGCGATGCGGTGTTGCGGACGATGCCGGAGGCCGCGAATATTCCGAACCTCGGCACGGCCGGAACCTGGAACAAGGAAGCCATCATCGGTGCGTCGCCCGATCTGATCGTCATGCTCCTGACCGCCGGAAATGCTTATGCGGCAAAGTCCTACGACGAACTTTCGGCGACCGGTGTTCCGGTGTTCGCCGGCTTCAACGGGTTCCTCACGTGGGACGAGATGAAGAAGTTGGTCACCTCGATGGGCGTCGCGGTCCGACGCGAAGAAGCGGCGACCGAATTGAACACGAAAACGGAAGAGCGACTCCTGGCAATCAAGGATCGACTCTCGGCACTCGGCTCGCTGCCGTCGGTAACCCTCCTGCGTACAGGCGAGAACGGTGTTGTCTACAACCAGGTCGACGCTCTTCTCGACGCCCTCGGATTCCCCGGTGATCGAGCCAAGTCGGAGGAGTTCACGCGCACACTTTCCGCGGAACAACTCGATCAGGTCACCAGCGACGTGATCATCGTCGGTGCTTTCCAGGACCAGCAGGACGTCCGCGCTCAGTTGGCGATGAACCCGCTGTGGGAGCGGCTTCCCGCTGTCCGCTCCGGAAACGTGCACTACGTCGACGACAGCCTGTGGGGCTCGGGCTATTCTCCTCGCGCGACACAGCTGCGGCTCGACGACATCGAGCGGATCTTCAGCTGACACCGTCGTGTCCTCTCGACTTATCGGTGAGTTACCTCGAGAATCATGACCATGGACAAAATCAGGTTCTTCGAGCTTGTCACCGAATGGTTCGAAGTACTCGGTGTTGTCGCCATGGTTCTCGGGTTCGTCTTCGCATTCGTGATCGCGGGACGCGCCTGGACTCGAACGCGCGACGGTAGTTCAGCGTTTCGCACTCTGCGCGAAACCATGGGCGCGGTCATCCTTCTCGGGCTCGAGATTCTTGTCGCCGCTGATCTGGTCAAGACTGTGACGTCTTCACCGTCGCTGACCGATGCCGCAGTTCTGGGCATGATCGTGCTGATTCGAACGGTGCTCAGCCTGTCGATTCAGATCGAGATCGACGGGGTACTTCCGTGGCGCAAGGCGTTGGTGTCCAGTCCGGAACTCCTGGTACGCGCGGCGCGCGGATCAGGAGGCCGAGCGATGCCCGACGCGTCGAGTTCGTAGCGATAGCCGTTGCGAGTGAAAGGTCGGGCAGATGACAGCAGTGCGCACCGAACATCTCTCTGTCGACGAGCGGCGGGCCCGCGGCCGCCAGGCGCGTAGAGACACCCCGCTGGCGGCGCTCGCGGATCTCGCCGACAGCGACCGCGACCCGATTTCACTACTGGAAGTGCAGGCGAAATCCCGGGTCCAGGACCTGGTACCCATTCGCTACGGGCGGATGTCGGCGTCGCGATTCTCGTTCTTTCGGGGTGCTGCGCTGGTGATGGCCGACGATTTGTCGCGCAGCCCGGATTCGGGCCTTGCCAGCCAACTCTGCGGTGACGCACATCTGAGCAATTTCGGTATCTACGCAACGCCGGAGCGGAAGTTGGCGTTCGACATCAACGATTTCGATGAAACCTACCCGGGCCCGTTCGAGTGGGACGTCAAGCGACTGGCCGCAAGCTTGGCGATCGCCGCGAAGGACAACGGATTTTCGGGCAAGGAGCGAAAGAAGATCGTTCGCGGATGCGCGGCCGAGTATCGGGAAACCATGATCACCCAGGCAGGATTGGGAAATCTTGCAGTCTGGTACTCGCACATCGCACCCGAGGACGGGCTCGAGGCCCTCCAGATCGACCTGAAGAAGCGCATGCTCGCTCGTACACAAGCGACGCTGGACAAGGCTCGCCGCCGCGACAGTGTGCAGGCGGCAGGCAAGTTCACCGAAATCGTCGACGGCCGGCGACGATTCATCAGTGATCCGCCCTTGATCGTGCCCGCAAACGAGTTGTTCGCCGGGACCGATCTCACGCAGATCGAGGACCTGTTGCGCCAACGTGTCCGGTCGTATCGCGACACACTGCAATGGGATCGGCGCGTTCTGCTCGACGCCTTCGAGATGACGCACATCGCCAGAAAAGTCGTGGGCGTCGGAAGCGTCGGAACACGCGCGTGGATGATCCTCATGAAAGGCGTCGACGACGACGATCCGTTGATTTTGCAGGTCAAAGAGGCGCAGCCCTCGGTGCTGTCCGGCTACGTCGACGGCCCGACCTTCAAGAACGAAGGGGAGCGCGTCGTCAACGGGCAACGCTTGATGCAAGCGACGAGCGACATTTTTCTCGGCTGGGAACGAGGGCCGGGGCTCGACGAGGGCGAGCACGATTTCTACATTCGCCAACTGCGCGACGGTAAAGGGTCGGCAGTCATCGAGGAGATGGTGCCGGAGGGTTTGGAACTCTACGGTCGCTTGTGCGCGAGGGTCCTCGCCTACGCGCATGCTCGCTCGTCCGATCGAATAGCGATCGCCGAATATCTCGGTGACGGAACCGAATTCGATTTCGCGATCGGGGAGTTCGCGGCTGCCTACGCCAAACGCAACGCTCGCGATCACGCCGCTCTGCTGACCGCGATCGACAACAGTCGTGTGTCAGCAGAGCGGGGAGTGTGACGACTCAGGCGAACACGCCGGTGAGCCAGGCCTGCCACGCTGCCGTCGCTGCGTCACTATCGGCATCCGCGGCGAAGAGGTGATGGGCCGCGTCGACGTTGCCGCCGAAGGCATTTCGGCCGTAGAACCGAAGCAAGGCGTTCTCGGTGCGCAAGCCGATGAACCAGTCGTTGACGTAATCGACGATTGCTTCGATGGTCCCGATTCCGGGCACATTCACCGTCACCGTGTCGCCGACGGCGGTGTCTCGGGTGATTCCAAGTGCGCCGCGAAGTGTATCCATGGCGTCCGGCGCGCTGGAGGCCTCCGGACCATCGGCCGAGACGTACGTTGTGGGCCTACCGGCAAAGTACTGCACGTACTGGCCGAGACTGTGAAGGTAGAAGTCGGTGTGCTTGCTCGCTCCGTCGTACTGGTTGTCCCAGTCCTCGGCAAACACTCCGGCGTGGACGTAGCGGACAACGGCGGCGCTCTCGTCTCGTGCTTCGACAACGTAGTCGAGGTTGTTGAACCAGCCGTCGGGGCCTTGCATGTGGATGGCAAGTTCGCTGGGCGGCTCCCAGGTCGCGATGATCGGGCTGTCCGGGCGGCTGCCGTCGGCGGGGATCTCGAGAGGGGAGGGGAACATCCAGCCTGCCGTTTCGGCCGAGATGGCGGCCCAGATCTGGTCGGGAGTTCCGGGGACAACTACCTCGCGGCGGATTTCGAATTTCTCGGACATTGTTACTTCTCCGTTTCGGGCGCGTCGATGATGTGGGGTGTGGTGAGGCTGGGATGCAGGGCGACAACGAGGCGGTGTTTGCGTCCGCCTTCGGAGTTGCCGCCGTGGTACTTGGCGACGAGTGAGTTGATCGATTCGCCGAGTTCGCCGGCGAATGCGGCGCGGTCGGATGCAGTCGCAAAAATGATGTCGCTGTCGATGGCAAAGGACGCCAACGGTTTTCCGGCCGCTGTCGCCCCGGCGATCAGCTCGCCGACCTCTCGGACGATCCGCGCCGCCAGAGTGACGAGCCAGCGCGCCGAGAGCTGATCCGGGAACCGGCTCGGGTCCGGGGCGAGCGCAGACATGGCGGCAGGGGAGATGACGTACGACGCGGCGCTGGCCTGCATGATGCGCTCGGTCATGTTGCCCCGCTTGCGTTCCTCGACGAGTTCGACAAGTCCGTGCTCTTCGAGAGTGCGTAAGTGGTAGTTCACCTTTTGGCGTGTCAGTCCCACCCGAGGCGCAAGCGAGGATGCCGATCCCGGCACCGCCAATTCGGCCAGAATCCGTTGCCGTATCGGGTCGAGCGATGCCTCCGCGGCAGCGGGGCGATCGATGACTGCTACTTCCAACATGAGAAAACCATCCCACCGACAATAAATTCTGTCAAGACAGAAAAAATTGTCAGCAGGATGGTTTCGGGGTTCTCTACCGCTTCAGGTCGGGTGGGTTGTTCAGATCCCTCGCCGAGTAGGTGTCACACGAGGAGACCTGGCCTGTTTGATACCCAGTTGCGAACCACGCCTGACGTTGCGCGGACGATCCGTGTGTCCAGCCTTCGGGGTTGACCCGACCGGTCGTGGACTTCTGGATGCGGTCGTCACCCACCGAGGAGGCCGCCGACAGTGCGTCGCGAATGTCGTTCTTCGACAGGGGCTTCAGGAAAGGCTGGCCGGTTGCCTCGTCGGGAATCGTGTCCGCGAAATGCGCCCAGACGCCGGCGTAGCAATCTGCCTGGAGTTCCGTGCGGACCGCGCCGGACTCCTCACCCTGCGGGTCGGCTTGCGCTCGGCCGATGTCACCGAGCTGATTCTGGATGTGATGACCGAACTCGTGCGCGACCACGTACTCCTGCGCGAGCGGCCCTGCGCTGGAACCGAAACGGTCGACGAGCAGTTGGAAGAAACTCGTGTCGAAGTACGCCGTCTGGTCGGCCGGGCAGTAGAACGGACCGACATCACTCGACGCCTGTCCGCACCCGGTGTTGACCGAACCGCTGAACAAGACAACTTCGGGACGCACGTACGCCGTGCCGGTCTGCTTCACCAACTGCTGTTCCCAGACGTCGTCGAGGCTTCCGACGGTCAGAGTTACTCGGCAGTTCACGTCTGCGTTTGCCTGAGCGCCGGTGCACTCGTCGACCGACGACAGTCCGGTCGACGAACTCGAAGTCTCGGTAGACGTGCCCAGTAGTGAGCCGGGGTCACCGCCGAACAGCAGCGCCAGGATCAGAACGATGATGCCGCCCGCGCCACCGCCGATCGCGATTTTGCCGCCGCGGCCGCCGCCACCCCCGCCGCCTTGAACCTGAACGCGTCCCGCTTCGCCGCGGGCCCCCTCGTTGAAGGTCATCTATGTCCGCTTTCTGCTGTCGTGAACAAGTGCTTGCCGTCACTTCTGGAGATAGCTTCGCATGCGATGCGGGTCCGCGTTTCCGCTCTGCGCAGTTCGCTCCGTAGGATCGCAGGCAAAGTAGTCGGTCGTCGGTTATTGGAAGTAGTTCGAAAGGAATCCCGTGCTGCGCACACATCTCGCCGGTTCATTGCGACCCGAGCAGGCAGAGCAGACCGTAACGCTCACCGGTTGGGTAGCCAGGCGTCGTGATCACGGCGGAGTGATCTTCATCGATCTCCGTGATGCATCCGGAGTTGCGCAGGTAGTTTTCCGGGCAGGTGACGTGGCCGAGCAGGCGCACCGTCTGCGCGCGGAATACTGCGTTCGCGTGACCGGAACGGTCGAGGTTCGCCCCGAGGGCAACCAGAACTTCGAGATCCCCACGGGAGCAATCGAGGTCAACGCCACAGAACTCGAGGTTCTCAACGAAAGCGCACCGCTGCCGTTCCAGCTCGACGATCAGGTCGGCGAAGAAGCGCGTCTCAAGTACCGCTACCTCGACCTGCGTCGTGAAGGCCCCGGCTCCGCAATTCGCTTGCGCTCCAAGGTAAGTGCTGCAGCGCGCGGCGTTCTCTCGCACCACGAGTTCGTCGAGGTCGAAACGCCGACGCTCACGCGTTCGACGCCAGAGGGCGCCCGTGACTTCCTCGTTCCGTCACGCCTTCAGCCCGGTAGCTTCTACGCACTGCCGCAGAGCCCGCAGCTGTTCAAGCAGCTCCTCATGGTCGGCGGCATCGAGCGCTACTACCAGATCGCGCGTTGCTACCGCGACGAGGATTTCCGCGCCGATCGTCAGCCGGAGTTCACCCAGCTCGACATCGAGATGGCATTCGTCAACCAGGACGACATCATCCTGCTCGCCGAGGAAATCCTCACGGCGCTGTGGAAGCTGGTCGGCCACGAGATCAAGACGCCGATCGATCGCATGACCTACAACGAGGCAATGCGTCGTTACGGCAGCGACAAGCCGGACCTGCGTTTCGACATCGAACTGGTCGAGTGCATGGACTTCTTCAAAGACACGACGTTCCGCGTGTTCCAGGCCGAGTACGTCGGCGCCGTCGTGATGCCCGGTGGTGCAAGTCAGCCGCGCAAGCAGCTCGATGCTTGGCAGGAATGGGCCAAGCAGCGCGGGGCCAAGGGCCTGGCGTATGTGTTGGTCGGCGAAGACGGCACTCTCGGTGGCCCCGTCGCCAAGAACCTGACCGACGCCGAGCGCAAGGGCCTTGCTGCTCATGTCGGAGCTCAGCCGGGTGACTGCATCTTCTTCGCGGCGGGTGCAACCAAGCCGATGCGCGCGCTTCTCGGCGCAGCCCGTGGTGAGGTCGCACGCAAGAAGGATCTCATCGATCCCGACACGTGGGCTTTCGTGTGGATCGTGGACGCTCCGATGTTCGAGCCGACTGCCGACGCCACTGCTTCCGGTGACGTTGCGCTGGGCCACTCCGCCTGGACGGCCGTGCACCACGCGTTCACCTCGCCGAAGCCGGAGTTCTTCGACACGTTCGACACCGATCCGGATTCCGCTCTCGCCTACGCCTACGACATCGTCTGCAACGGCAACGAGATCGGCGGCGGCAGTATTCGTATCCACCGCAAGGACATTCAGGAACGAGTGTTCAAGGTGATGGGTATCTCCGAGGAAGAGGCGCAGGAGCAGTTCGGCTTCCTCCTCGACGCCTTCGCCTTCGGCGCGCCTCCGCACGGCGGAATCGCATTCGGCTGGGACCGCATCACCGCGCTCCTTGCCGGCATGGATTCCATCCGTGAGGTCATCGCGTTCCCGAAGTCCGGTGGCGGCGTCGACCCGCTGACGGATGCGCCGGCACCGATCTCGGCTCAGCAGCGCAAGGAATCGGGTATCGACGCGAAGCCCGAGAAGAAGTCCGAGGAGAAGAAGCCAGAGGACAAGAAGTCCGACGGCGACACCGGCGAAGCCAAGTAGAACCGACACCGGATCGCCATGCTGCATTTGCGGGTGATCTGCCCGACCGAGCGCACCGAGCAAGTTCTCGGTGCGCTCGCGTCGCAGCGGGGCGCAACACACATCGTCGTATTACGTGATGTCGCAGTTCATCCTGCCGGTGACATGGTGGAGGCCGACGTCGCCCGTGAGGCGGCCAACGACGTCGTCGATGCCCTGAACGAACTCGGCGTCGCCGAGGACGGCGGAATGACGCTCGTACCGGTCGAGACGGTGTTGTCGGCGGCGGCGCGCAAAGCCGAGCGTGACGTGCCGGGTGATCCAGCGGATTCCGTCGTGTGGGAGGAATTGCTGTCCCGCACGCGGGAAGAGTCAACACTCAACGGATTGTTCGTCGCGTTCCTGACGATCGCGTGTCTGCTGGCCGCGATCGGCGTTGTGACCGACTCACAGATCACGATCGTGGGCGCCATGGTCGTCGGCCCCGAGTTCGGGCCGCTGGCAGCCCTTGCGGTGGCACTGGTGCGGCGGGATCGACGGTTGCGCCGACGCTCGATTCTTGCGCTCGCCGTCGGATTCCCCATCGCGATGGGCGTGACTCTTGCCGCCACGGTCGTGGTGAAGTTCTTCGGATGGATGGACGTCGTGAGTCTCGAATCACTCCACGAGGTCGATTTCGTCTACAAGGTCGGGCCCATTTCGTTTGTCGTCGCCCTCCTCGCCGGCGCGGCCGGAATGCTGGCGCTCGTCTCCTCGAAGTCCGCCGCCTTGGTCGGGGTGTTCATCTCGGTCACCACAGTTCCCGCCGCTGGTTTCGCGGTGGTTGCGGCAGCGAACGGGGAGTGGCGGATCGCCGGGTTGTCGTCTCTGCAACTGGCGGTCAACCTGCTCGGGATAGTCATCGCCTGTGTACTCGTTCTCTGGGTCAGAACGCGGGCCGACGAGGAATTCGAAGCAGCATTGAAGGGCATTTCTCGATTTGTCGAAGACGACAAAACTCCATGACGTCGCCGGTTCGGAGTTCTGCTCACCGTCAGCAAAATTCTCGCGAGAACTGTGTGCCGATGTGGCGATTAGGGACTTTTGTCATCGCCGCAGGTAGGCGGCAATTTCTGTTGCTGTGAGGGCCCGAATTCTCCGCTGTGAGCGGATGAGCTTGGCATGATCGGAGTCACTAACGGGTAAGTTGGTCGGTGATGACCGCATTACTGGCAGACCCCGTTTCCGAAGTCGTCGCAGCTGCTGAGCAGTTGCTGACACGCCGCACAGGGGCACCCGTAACCCTGGTGGATCCAGTCGATCTCGGGGGGAGTGGCCGCACCGTCGTGCTGCGCGTCCGTGTCGCCGAGAATCCGTTCTCGTTGCCTCGCACACTGGTGATCAAGCAGGTCCGCGACAACTTCCAGGGAGCTACCAAGACGGCGATTGCGCTCCCCGCCGCATCCGAGGGCGACTTCGACGTCGAAACCGCCTTCCTCCGTGAAGCGGTGTCGTATCAGTTCGCCAACGCGCTTGCCAAGGACGCTCGCCCCGGCGCGGAACTGTTGGCGTCCGACCTCGACGCTCGTCTTTTGATCCTGAGTGATCTCGGCGACGCCACCGCCATCAGCGTCCGTCTCGAAGACTCCGACCCGGACACCGTCACGCACACGTTGATGGCCATGGCGCAGGCCATGGGCCGAATGCACGCCGCGACAGTAGGCCGTGAGGACGACTTCACCGCGCTGCTGCGTCGCGCCGAGGTCGCCCATTGCTCCGACGAAGTAGCGGATCAGGTGGGACGCGCCGTGGCCGGCGTTCCCACCATGCTGGTAGAAAGTCTCGGCATCGATGTGAGTTCGGACATTCTCGAGCAGGTGCACCACGCACAAACGCTGTTCAGTGGCGGCCGGTTCCGTGCATTCAGTCCGTCGGACCTGTGCCCGGACAACATCATCGTCAACGACGACGGCGTGCAGTTCCTGGACTACGAGTGGGGCGGCTACCGCGACGCCCTCCTCGACATCACGTACGCGCTGGTGTCGTTCCCCGGTTGCCTGTGCAACATCGACCTGACCGAAGAGCGAGCGTCGGCGATGGTGGATGCCTGGCGGGCCGAGGTCGTCGGGATGTGGCCCGCCCTGGCCGACGAAGCCGAGTTGGGACGCAGGATCGTCGAAGCCCAACTCATCTGGGTCTGGCTCAGCACCTATCTGTACCTGCCCGAAGACCATTCACGTATCGCTGCGGTCCGAGAGCACTATCTCTCGATCCCGCGCGCCGACGCCCTGGTCGGCCGTTGGGCCAGGCTCGCACGTTCGGCGCAGCTCGCCGGCAACGATGCCGTCGAAGCCCACGCCCGCGAGGTCGTGGCGGCGTTGCGCACCGAGTTCAGTTGATTCTCTGGCCACATGCAGAAGGGCGCCCGTGCACGCAGCACGAGCGCCCTTTCTTTGTCGAGGTCCGCTCAGTTGTCGGAGACCAGATCGCTCTCGGACAGATCCGTCGCTGCGAGCGCCGTCGCCAGATCAGGATGCCGGAACGTCGATGTGACCTGATCCGCCACGACTCGGAACGCCGAGGCCACAGTTGCGGACTTGTCCGGTTCGGCCGCCCACGTTGCGGTCTGTTCGACGACGACCACGCCGTGGTGGACGTACATCTTTCCGGGGACGAGTGTGATGCCGGCGTTGGTGGCCCACTCGCGCAGGGCAGCGAGTCCCTGGCTCGCGCCCTTGGGGCCGCCGACCTCGATGTCGTCACTCGACAACTGCAGCAGTGTGTCGACGTCTTGGGAGTTGAGTGCATCGTGCCACGCGAGGACGGTGGCGATCTCGGAGGTGCTCATGGCGACAACGCTATCCAATGCTGATTCCCAGCGGGGTGAGGGCTGGCGGAACAGCGGATTGTGTCAGGCGTCGGTGGTCTCTAGTAGCGTCGATTCGTGAGCGATTGGCAAGCGGAAGACAGTGTGGTGGTGAAAGACAGCGTGGTGGCGGAAGACGGCCTCTTCGAGGCAACACCGGAAGAGTCCGAGATCGACGAACCAGATGTCGTGTCGGTAGCCGAGCGCGCTTTGTCCTCGGTGCCGCCCGGCGCTCCTCTGGCTGTCCGCATGCGCCCGCTGACCCTTGGTGAGGTTGTCGGGCAGCAGCACTTACTCGGGCCCGGCGCGCCACTGCGCAGGATGGTCGAGGGATCCGGCGCCGCATCGGTGCTTCTGTACGGACCTCCCGGCACCGGCAAGACCACGCTTGCATCGTTGATCTCGGGTGCAACGGGCCGCCGGTTCGAGGCCTTGTCTGCTCTGTCCGCGGGTGTCAAGGAAGTCCGCGGTGTCATCGAACTCGCGCGCCGTCGCCTGCTGAACGGCGAACAAACAGTTCTGTTCATCGACGAGGTTCATCGTTTCTCCAAGACCCAGCAGGACGCCTTGCTCGCCGCGGTCGAGAACCGGATCGTTCTCTTGGTCGGCGCGACCACCGAGAACCCGTCGTTCTCCGTCGTCTCCGCGCTGTTGTCGCGCTCGTTGGTCCTGCAACTGCAATCGCTCACCGCTGCCGATGTCCAGGAACTGCTCGAGCGTGCGGTCTCGGACGAGCGAGGGTTCGGGGGAGCGATCACGATCGACGACGACGCGATGGAACACCTCGTCCGTTTGGCGTCCGGCGATGCACGCCGAGCCCTGACGGCACTCGAAGCCGCTGCCGGGGCCGCACTGGACACTGCAGGTGACGCGCCGGGTCCGGTGGTGCTCGACCTCGCGACCGTCGAGGCCAGCGTCGACAAGGCTGCGGTTCGGTACGACCGTGCCGGAGATCAGCACTACGACGTCATCAGCGCATTCATCAAGAGCATTCGCGGCTCCGACGTCGACGCCGCGCTGCACTACCTCGCACGGATGCTGACCGCGGGCGAAGACCCTCGATTCATCGCACGGCGTCTGGTCGTTCACGCCAGCGAAGACATCGGCATGGCCGATCCGACAGCTCTGCAGACTGCGACCGCCGCCGCGCAGGCAGTGCAGCTGATCGGCATGCCCGAGGCGCGTCTTGCTCTGGCACAAGCCACCATTCATCTGGCGACAGCCCCCAAATCGGGTGCGGTCATAGCCGCTCTCGGCGCTGCCATGGCCGACGTGGCCGCCGGAAAATCCGGACTCGTACCGCCGCATCTGCGCGACGGGCACTACAAGGGCGCCGAGCAATTGGGCAACGCAGTCGGTTACAAGTACCCGCACGACACACGTGATGGTGTTCTGCGGCAACAGTATCCGCCGGACGATCTGGTGGGTGTCGACTACTACCAGCCCACCGCGCACGGCAACGAGCGAGAGATCGCCGATCGGGTGAGCAAACTCCGCCGAATAGTTCGTGGCTGACGCCTGCCAGGTTCCACCGGTCGACGCGTTAGTCTGGACACCCATAGCTCGACGCTCTTGAAGGTAAGGACCGGTTAGTGCAAACCCACGAGATCCGCAGGCGATTCCTCGACCACTTCGTCAAGGCCGGCCACACCGAGGTGCCCAGCGCCTCGCTGATTCTCGACGACCCGAACCTCCTGTTCGTCAACGCGGGCATGGTTCCGTTCGTGCCGTTCTTCCTCGGGCAGCAGACGCCGTCCTACTCGCGCGCGACGTCCGTGCAGAAGTGCGTCCGCACCCTGGACATCGAAGAGGTCGGCATCACCACCCGCCACAACACCTTCTTCCAGATGGCGGGCAACTTCTCCTTCGGTGACTACTTCAAGAAGGAAGCCATCTCCCACGCCTGGCAGTTGCTGACAGGTTCGGTCGAGGACGGCGGATACGGCATCGATCCCACCCGCCTGTGGGCCACCGTCTACCTTGACGACGACGAAGCATTCGCGATCTGGCGCGACGAGGTCGGACTGCCCGAAGAGCGCATCCAGCGCCGCGGCATGAAGGACAACTACTGGTCCATGGGCATCCCAGGACCCTGTGGACCCTGCTCGGAGATCTTCTACGATCGCGGCTCCGAGTACGGCGTCGAAGGCGGCCCGGAAGCCGACGAGGACCGCTACATCGAGATCTGGAATCTCGTGTTCATGCAGAACGAGCGCGGCGAGGGCACCAACAAGGGCGACTACCCGATCCTCGGACCGTTGCCGAAGAAGAACATCGACACCGGTATGGGCGTCGAGCGCGTCGCGTTCCTCCTGCAGGGTGTCGAAAACGTCTACGAGACAGATCTTCTCCGCCCCGTCATCGACAAGGCCGCCGAACTGACCGGCAGTGTCTACGGGACCGACCACACTTCAGACGTCCGTTTCCGGGTCATCGCCGACCACGCACGCACCGCCGCGATGTTGATCGCCGACGGTGTGAACCCCGGCAACTACGGCCGCGGGTACGTCCTGCGTCGGTTGCTGCGTCGTATCGTGCGCTCGGCCAAACTGCTCGGCAGCGAGCAGCCCACCATGCGCGAGTTCATGATCGTCGTCCGCGACACGATGGCGCCGTCGTACCCGGTTCTGGAAACCGACTTCACGCGCATCGAGAACGTTGCCGTCGGTGAGGAGACCGCGTTCCTCAAGACGCTGGCCTCGGGATCGGCACTCTTCGAGAATGCTGCCGAGTCGGTCAAGTCGTCCGGAAAGTCGGTCATTGCCGGCGATCAGGCGTTTGCACTGCACGACACCTACGGCTTCCCGATCGACCTCACGCTCGAGATGGCGTCCGAGGCCGGTCTCACCGTCGACGAAGACGGTTTCCGCTCGCTCATGGCCGAGCAGCGTAAGCGCGCCAAGGACGATGCGCAGGCCCGTAAGCACGCTCACGCCGACCTCTCGGTCTACAAGGAACTGCTCGATCGAGGCGCCACCGAGTTCACCGGCTTCGACGAGCTCGTCTCCGAGGCTCACGTCCTCGCGCTGATCGTCGACGGCGTCCGCGTGCCGGTGGCGAAGGCCGGCCAGGACGTCGAGGTCATCCTCGACCGAAGCCCGCTCTACGCAGAGTCCGGCGGACAGATCGCCGACATCGGTTCGCTCACCGCTCCGGGCCTCGAAGCCAAGGTCAACGACGTGCAGAAGATCGCGAAGAAGGTCTGGACGCACAAGGTGACGGTCAAGAAGGGCGAGATCACCGAGGGTGACGTCGTGCTCGCACACGTTGATGCCGAGTGGCGCAAGGGCGCAACCCAGGGGCACTCCGGTACCCACATGGTGCACGCTGCGCTGCGTCAGGTGCTCGGCCCCAACGCGGTGCAGGCCGGCTCGCTCAACAAGCCGGGTTACCTCCGTTTCGACTTCTCCTGGCAGGGTGCGCTGTCCGAGTCCCAGAAGCAGGACATCGAAGCCCTCACCAACGAAGCCGTGGCGTCGAACTACGCGGTCAACACCTTTGTCACGGATCTCGACAAGGCCAAGTCGATGGGTGCGATGGCACTCTTCGGCGAGAACTACGGCGACGAGGTTCGCGTCGTCGAAATCGGCGGCCCGTTCTCGATGGAACTGTGCGGCGGTACTCACGTCGGAAGCTCCGCTCAGATCGGTCAGGTCACGCTGCTCGGTGAGCAGTCGGTCGGCTCCGGAATCCGACGCGTCGAGGCGTACGTCGGTTTGGATTCGTACCGCTACCTCGCCAAGGAGCGCGCGCTCCTGGCCGGACTGTCCTCCTCACTGAAGGTTCCTTCGGAAGAGGTGCCTGCTCGCGTCGAGGCGCTCGTCGAGCGACTCAAGGTGGCCGAGAAGGAACTCGAGCAGACCAAGGCCAAGGCTGTGCTGGCGTCGGCAGGCGAGTACGTCGCCAAGGCCAAGCGCATCGGCAGCGTCCTGGTGATCGCCGAACCGGCTCCTGCCGGAGTCGGTGGAAACGATCTGCGCAGCCTCGTCACGGACATCAAGGGTCGCCTCGGCTCCGAACCTGCCGTCGTAGCTCTCCTCGGTGACGTCGACGGCAAGGTCCCGTTTGTGGTCGCCTCGAGCAAGGCAGCTCAAGGTCTCGGTGTGAAGGCCGGCGAACTGGTCGCGTCGTTCGGACCCAAGATCGGCGGCCGCGGCGGCGGAAAGCCCGACATGGCCCAGGGCTCGGGTTCGGACTCCGCAGGAATCCCGGCGGCGCTCGATGCGATCCGGGACAGAGTCGGAGAGCTGGCGGGCGGCAGCTGACGGTGGTGGCTACGCAGCAGGGTCCCGATCGCCCCGGCATCGACGACCCTGGTCGCGGGCGGCGCATCGCCATCGACGTCGGCAGTGTTCGCATCGGCGTCGCGTCCAGCGACCCCGACGGCATCCTCGCGACACCGGTGGAAACGGTTCCACGCTCGAAGGAGCGTGGGCCCGACGCGCCGGATATCCGGCGCATTATCGACATCGTGTCCGAATACGAGGCCGTTGAGGTTATCGTCGGACTGCCACAGACGCTGCGCGGTGAGCAAGGTAAAGCCGCCGGTATCGCGACTGCATTCGCCAAACGACTGCAGCGGGCCGTCGAACCGATCCCGGTGAGACTGTCCGACGAACGACTGACGACCGTCACGGCTGCGCGCAATCTCCGCGAAAGTGGAGTCAAGGCACGCGGTCAGCGGCCGATGATCGATCAGGCTGCGGCGGTGGAAATCCTGCAAGGCTGGCTGGACGAGCGGAGTAGAGCTGTGAAACCAGGGGAGTCGTCGAAGGACGCTGCACTGGAGGGCGATCTGTGAACGCGCGGTGGGATGAGGGCGGCGGAAGCCGGCCCACCAGTTCGTTCGACTTCGACAACGACGAGACCATGGTCATGCGTGCGCTGCCGCAGAACATCGATCCGCCGCACATGTCGCGAGCCGAGGCACGCAAGCAACGCGAAGCGCGCAACAAGCGCGCCAAGCGAGGCAAGAAGGTCGGTGTCCTCGCCCTGCTGGTGTTGGTGATCGCAGTCCTCGGTGTCGGTGCATACGGCGCTCTCTGGTACATGGATCGCAACAAGACCGCGGAGGATTTCGCCGGCCCCGGCGGCGCACCCGTGGTCATCCAGATCAACAGTGGAGAAACCGCATCGGAGATCGGTGCGACGCTCGAGGCGAAAAACGTCGTCGCGAGTTCCGCTGCTTTCTACAACGCGGCGATCGCCAATCCGTCTGAGATCCAGAAGGTGCAACCCGGCTTCTACCAGGTGCCGGTGCAGAGTAGCGCCGCGAGCGCTCTCGACACCTTGGTTGCCCCGGACTCCCGAGTCGGCAGTGTTGTCATCGCCGAGGGGCGTCAGCTGCACGACAGTTCGGACGCGCAGACGGGCTCACTCAAGAAGGGCATCTACAACCTCATTTCCGAGGCGAGTTGTGTAGGCCCGGTTTCCGCTCAGAAATGTGTCTCGACAGATGAATTGAACACTGCGGGAGCATCTTCCGATCTGGCTTCGCTCGGCGTCCCGGACTGGGCCGTGTCTTCGGTCAAGAGCGTGCCGGACAAGGATCGTCAGCTTGAAGGTTTGATCGCCGCCAGCAGTTGGGATTTCGACCCGACTGCGACGCCCACCGAGATCTTGCGTGCGTTGGTCGAGGGCAGTGCAGCCAAGTACGAGGCCACCGGGATTCTGACAGCCGGAAGCGGCGTCGGGATGTCGCCGTACCAGTTGTTGGTGGCAGCGTCGTTGGTCGAGCGTGAGGCATTGCCTGGCGACATGGCCAAGGTCGCGCGAGTGATCGTCAACCGACTCGCCGTCGATCAGCCGTTGCAGTTCGACTCCACGGTCAACTACTCACTCGACACCACCGAGGTCGCCACCACGGATGCCGACCGTGAGCGCGTCACTCCCTGGAACACGTACGCGATGCCCGGCCTGCCCGCGACGCCCATCGCTTCGCCGAGCATCGACGCTCTCAAGGCCGTGGAATCCCCGGCAGACGGTGACTGGTTGTACTTCGTCACGATCAACAAGGAAGGCCAGACGCTCTTCACCAAGAGTTACGAAGAGCATCTCGCCAACATCGAACTGGCACAGCAAAGTGGGATTCTCGACAGTGGACGGTAGTACCGCGGCAACATTCGAGACGCCGCGTAAGGCAGCTGTTCTCGGAAGTCCGATCGCTCACTCGAAGTCGCCGTTGCTGCACCTTGCGGCGTACGAGGCTTTGGGCCTGAGCGATTGGACCTACGAGAGGATCGAGTGCACCGGCGAGCAGTTGCCTGCCCTCGTAGATTCACTCGGCCCCGAATGGGTCGGACTCTCCGTGACGATGCCCGGCAAGATCGCGGCACTCGAGTACGCCACCGAACGCACACCGAGGGCGGTGACCATCGGCTCGGCCAACACCTTGGTTCGCATCGACGGCGGTTGGCGTGCCGACTGCACGGACGTCGACGGAGTCAGCGGTGCCCTGATCGCCGGCGGTGTCGGCGATCTGAGCGGGAGTTCGGCGGTAGTTGTCGGCGCGGGCGGCACCGCGCGGCCGGCACTGGTCGCGTTGGCCGACATGGGAGTTCGGGCAGTCACCGTGGTCGCACGTGATCCGGGACGCGCATCCGGTGCCATCGAATGCGGTGGTGCTGTCGGGTTGGACATTGATCTGGTTGCGTTCGACGACGCACGGCTCGGTGGGATCTGCGCCGAATCCTCGGTCTTGGTCAGTACTGTTCCCGCAGATGCGGCAACGCCCTTCGCCCAGCAATTGGGGAAGGCGCGGTTTGTCCTCGACGCGATCTACAACCCCTGGCCGACGCCACTCGCTTCGGCCGTCGAGGCGGCTGGTGGCACGGTGATCGGTGGCCTCGAGATGTTGCTCAATCAGGCCTTCGGACAGGTCGAGCAGTTCACGGGCAAGCCCGCTCCGCGAGAGGCGATGGCAGCCGCTATCGCCTAGCTCTGTTCACAGGGCCCAGGTAGTCCACAAGACGATTCGTAGTCTGGCTCTGGTGAACGCCAGACCCCAAGCTCGAAACTATGTGGACGTTGGTGGTCTTGGCAGGCGCTGGGGTCGTCGCAGGTGCCTGTGCTCGGGCGATCGCCGACAGTTGGTTGCGGCGACACGGTTATCGACCAGTCACGACTCGCTGGTGTGCGCCGCAGTGCGCCGTCGCAACAGGTTGGGTTGTCGTCGGTGCGCTGAATAACTCAGTGGTGCAGCTAATTTCAGGTCTCGCTGTGGTGTGGTGGTGCGTTGCGATCTCGACTGTCGACCTGGCTGTGCGCCGGCTACCCAACAGTTTCACCTTGCCGGGCTACGTAGTCGTGATGGTCTACGCGACGGTGTCGGGAACGGTGTGGGCAGCCGCGATGGGATCGGTACTGCTCGCCGGAATCCACCTCCTGGCGCACGTGATGTCGCCCCGTTCCATGGGTCTCGGCGATGTGAAGCTCTCGCTTCCGCTGGGTGCACTGACCGGATTGGTGGGAGCGGACGCCTGGCTGTGGTCGTTGACCTCCGCGTCGGTACTCACCGCAGCCCTGGGTATCGTGCTCGAACTTCGTCGAAGACTCGACCGTCGAAATTCCGGCCCGGTAGCCCACAATTCGCCCATCGCGCACGGACCCTCGATGTGCCTGGCAGCATGCGGTTCGATTGCGTTTGCCTGGTGGACGTGACGAGCGCAACGTTCACGACGAAAGCTCCGTCATTGAGGATTCAACGACGGATCGTGATCTGCAGGAAAGACGTAACCGTCGGTTTCATTTGTTCGGGCATCGTAAGCGCGCAGTCCCAGTATGCGGCGCGTCGGACTTGCCGAATGTCCACACACTGTCGTTCACTGTGGTTTCGGAAATGGGACAAAACGAATCTCGTTTCGCACTCGATTATCGGGGGAACCTATGCGCACAAGGCTTTTCGTCGCTGCGGCAGCCTGTTTGGCGGCTGTGGCTGCAGGGGCAGGCGTCGCCGGCGCCGCGCCTGCACCATCTTCGGTGGCACTGGGCGGGGGCTCAGGAATCCTGCTGCCGGACGTGGATCACTCCGATCCCGACCGAGTTGCGGCGTGCACGTTGACCGCGGTCGGCTATGACAACGCCGGTTCGCTCGTGGCACTCACCGCCGGACACTGCGGAGTTGTCGGGGACCGGGTGTTCGCCGAATACCTGCCCGAAGCTGGTCCTATCGGCCGATTCACCTACTCGAGTCCGGTCTCGGACATCGCCGTAATCGATCTCGACGACGCAAAGGTCGCTCCGCTGCGCACCGTCGGCGGCACGACGATCAACGGTATCGGCGCCCCGCCGGCACCGGGCACGATCGTGTGCAAGGAAGGCCGTTCGACCGGCAACACGTGCGGCATTACATGGGGCTACGACTCCGTCTACGGAGAGATCGTCGAGCACACGTGCTCGATTCCCGGTGACTCCGGTGGACCACTCGTCGTCGGCGATCGCCTGGTGGGCTTGATCAGCAACGGCTTCCCGCCGTACTGCTTCGAGCCGCTCCCGCCGCCGTTCCATGCTCCCGACAACTCGGCGGACATCAACATCGGTTTGGCTGACATCAACGCCAACGGTGGAGGATTCCGCCTTCTCTAGACCCACAGGTACCGCTGAGATGGCCCACACGCATCGTGCGTGTGGGCCATCTGCGTTCGCCTGGAGGGCCACTGTGACAACTGAGGTCTGCGACGTGGAAAGATGGTCGGCGTGCTGCGTTGGATAACTGCCGGAGAATCCCATGGTCCCGCCCTCGTCGCGATGCTCGAGGGCATGGTCGCGGGGGTCGAAGTGACCTCTGAGGCCATCTCGTCCGAACTTGCCCGTCGTCGACTCGGTTACGGCCGTGGCGCGCGGATGAAGTTCGAGGCCGACAAGGTCACCATCATCGGCGGTGTCCGCCACGGATTTACGCTCGGTGGCCCCGTGGCTATCGAAATCGGCAACACCGAGTGGCCCAAGTGGGAAACCATCATGTCCGCCGACCCGGTCGACCCGGACCTGCTTGCCGATCAGGCTCGCAATGCCCCGCTGACGCGTCCGCGTCCCGGTCACGCCGATTACAGCGGCATGCTCAAGTACGGCTTCAATGACGCGCGTCCCGTCCTCGAGCGCGCCAGCGCTCGCGAGACCGCAGCTCGGGTAGCCGCCGGAACCGTCGCACGGTCGTTCCTGCGTCAAGTATTCGGTGCCGAGGTCGTCTCACACGTCATTTCCATCGGTGCTTCCGAGCCTTACGTCGGTCCCGTGCCGGAGGGCAAGGATCTGGACGCGATCGACGCGAGCCCGGTCCGCGCATTCGACAAGGCCGCCGAAGAGTCGATGATCGCCGAAATCGAATCGGCAAAGAAGGACGGCGACACCCTCGGTGGCGTCGTCGAGGTCGTCATCCACGGCCTGCCGGTCGGACTCGGCACCTTCGTCAGCGGCGCCGAGCGTCTCGATTCACGACTTGCCGCTGCCCTCATGGGAATTCAGGCCATCAAAGGCGTCGAGGTCGGTGACGGCTTCGAAACCGCGCGTCGTCGTGGCAGTGAGGCTCACGACGAAATCCGTCCGGGCCCGGACGGCATCGTGCGCTCCACCAACCGCGCAGGCGGTATCGAAGGTGGCATGACCAATGGCGAGGCTCTGCGAGTTCGCGCCGCGATGAAGCCGATCTCGACGGTTCCGCGCGCTCTGGCGACGGTCGACATGGAGAGCGGCGAAGAGGCCGTGGCCATCCACCAGCGCAGTGACGTGTGCGCGGTTCCGGCCGCCGGCGTCGTCGCCGAGTCGATGGTTGCACTTGTCGTCGCTCAGGCCGCACTCGAAAAGTTCGGTGGTGATTCCATTGCTGAAACCACTGCCAACTACCGTCGTTACGCCGAGGGCATCGCAGCCCGACCGCCTCGATAGGACTCACGTATCGATGAAGCCGAAGGCTGTACTCATCGGTCCGCCCGGCGCCGGCAAATCGACCATCGGTCGACGCCTTGCGCAGGCCCTCGAACTCGAATTGGTCGATACCGACGCCGAGATCGAACGGACCACGGGTAGGACCATTCCGGAGATCTTCACCCACGACGGAGAGCCTCGGTTTCGTGAGATCGAGGAAGCGGTGGTCCGCGACGCGTTGCAGGCGACCGACGGAATCGTCTCGCTCGGCGGTGGTGCGATCCTCTCCGATCGCACCCGCGAGTTGCTTCAGGGTCACACGGTCATCTACCTGGAGATCAGTGTCGCCGAAGGGCTTCGCCGCACGGGGGCGAACAATCATCGTCCGCTGCTGGCCGGTGGAGATCCCAAGGTCAAGTACCAGGAGCTGATGAGGCGCCGTCGTCCGCTGTACCGGCGTTCGGCCACGATTCGGATTCGGACCGACGGCCGCAGTCCGGCGCGTGTCGTCGGGCAATTGGTGTCGAAACTTCAAGACAAATGAACAACCGGAGCGGAGTAGTGGAGCAGTGACCGAACCCGTACGTGTAGAGGTGAAGACCGCAAGTCCCTACCCGGTCGTGATCGGCCGCGGCCTACTCGGCGATCTTGTTGCCGAGTTCGACGGCGCGCGCACTGTCGCGATCTTCCATCAGCCGCCGCTCGCAGAGACCGCGGAGGCAGTACGGGCTGCGTTGGCGGAGAAGGGAATCGACGCTCACCGTATCGAAATTCCCGACGCCGAAGACGGTAAAGATCTTGCCGTCGCCGGCTTCTGCTGGGACGTACTCGGCCGGATCGGTCTGACTCGCAGCGACGCGATCATGAGCTTGGGTGGGGGAGCGGCGACCGACCTCACCGGCTTCGTGGCTGCCACCTGGATGCGCGGCGTCAAGGTTGTTCACGTGCCGACCACGTTGCTCGCGATGGTCGACGCAGCGGTGGGCGGCAAAACCGGTATCAACACCGAAGCGGGCAAGAACCTCGTCGGTTCGTTCCACGAACCCGGAGCGGTGTTCATCGATCTCGCGACGCTCGAGACGGTGCCGCACAACGAGATCGTTGCCGGCATGGCCGAGGTCATCAAGACCGGATTCATCGCCGACCCGGCGATCTTGGATCTGATCGAAGCAGATCCCAAGGCGGCTCTCGATCCGTCGGGAACTGTTCTGCCCGAGCTGATTCGGCGCTCCGTCGAGGTCAAGGCCAAGGTCGTGGCCGCGGATCTGCGCGAGTCGGATCTGCGCGAAATCCTGAACTACGGCCACACGCTCGGCCACGCGATCGAACGTCGTGAGCGGTACAAGTGGCGCCACGGTGCCGCTGTTTCCGTCGGCCTGGTCTTCGCAGCCGAACTCGGACGGCTCGCCGGTCGACTCGACGACGCCACCGCGGATCGTCACAAGTCGATCCTCGACCTCGTCGGCCTGCCGACGTCGTACGACGGTGACGCGTTCGGTGATCTGCTGAAGGGAATGCAGACCGACAAGAAGAACCGTGCCGGGCTGCTTCGTTTCGTGGTCCTCGACGGACTGGCCAAACCGGGCCGCCTCGAAGGGCCGGATCCGAGCTTGTTGGTCGCGGCGTACTCCGCGATTGCCCGCGACCCGAGGCCCGCCGGCGGAACGGTCCTGTTGTGAGGATCAACGTCGTCAACGGACCCAATCTGGGGCGTCTGGGTAAGCGTCAGCCCGAGGTCTACGGGGCGACCACACACGATGATCTGATCGAATTGTGTGTCGCGGCGGGCAAGGATCTCGGCGTCGAGGTGGTCGTTCGTCAGAGCGATCACGAAGGTGATCTGCTCGGCTGGATCCACGACGCAGCCGACGCGGGGGAACCGGTGATTCTCAACGCCGGTGGCTTGACCCACACATCGGTGGTCCTGCGCGATGCGTGTGCCGAACTGACCGCCGGACTGGTCGAGGTGCACATTTCGAACGTTCATGCGCGAGAAGAGTTTCGGCACCATTCCTACCTGAGCCCGATCGCGACCGGTGTGATCGTCGGACTCGGCGTCGCCGCGTATCCGCTGGCGATCAGGTTCCTCGCCGAGCGGGGCTGACCGAAGCGAAGTCGAAAGTACAGCCACACGAATGCGGCCCCGAGGAAAATTTCCTCGGGGCCGCAGTCGGTTGTGTAGACGGTGGCGTTACTGCTCGCGCTTGCCCAGATCGATCGCCGGGAAGACCGCGGTATCGGCGTCGGATTCCTCGACGGACATGGCGGCTCCGCTGTATGCGTGCTGCTCGGTGGGGGAGTCGTAGCCCTCGCTGACAGGCACTGGTTCGCGATGACGCTCGTGGGTCGGGGTCTGCGGAGCTGTTCCGTTCTTGCGCTGTTCACGGCTGACGAAGAAGCGTCCGACGGTGATGGCGACCATGGCGGGGACGAAGATGAGAAGGATCGTGAACGCCGCACCAGAGGTCACCTCGAAGAACAAGCCCTGCTGGGTCAGCTCGAGGGAGGGGACCAGGCTGAGTGCCCAGCTGGCAGCGCCGGCGACGAATCCGCCGACCAGTGCAGCCTTGAGCCACAGCATGGTCAGATCGGCGCCGTCTTCGGGTTCGGGGAAGTCTCGGCGGTCACGAATGCCGTCGATACCACCCCAGATTGCAGCGAAGACGATGACGATCAACAGGGAGAGCCAGCGCAGGGTGGACCCCTGAAGTGGCCACTGTGCGATTGCTGCACCGAGCAACGCACGAAACACAACATGTATCAGGGCCATGCCGAGGCCACGTACCAACCACGCGTTCATGGGTACAGCCTAACTAGAACCCATTACACCTTGTGGCCTAACCCACACTTATTGCTGTAACCGTGAGTTTCGAGTTGATCGGCAGGTCTGCGCGGGCGGTAGGTTCGAGGGATGCCGGTCGACTTCAGAACACGCCGTGAATCCCTCAGACGCCTCCTCTCGGAGCGCGAACTCGACGCGATTCTCGTCACAGATCTCCTCAACATCAGATACCTCACCGGATTCACCGGTTCGAATGCGGCGCTCGTCGTCAGTGTGTCCGACGAACGCGAGACGGTGATCTGCACCGACGGTCGTTACGTGACGCAGGTGGCGGAGCAGGTGCCGGACCTTCGTGCCGAAATCGCCCGTTCGAGTGCTGCGCACTTGATCGAGACGTCCACGGTGCCCGTTCTCGCGTTCGAGTCACATGTGGCGACATTCGCCGAACATCGGGCATGGACCGAGGCAGCGCCGAAGATCAGGTTCGAACCGGTGAGCGGACTTGTCGAACAATTGCGCATGGTCAAGGACGAGCACGAGGTGGAGTTGTTGCGCGCGGCGTGCACCGCAGCCGATGTCGCGTTGGCGCAGTTGATCGCTCGCGGTGGCCTGCGACCTGGCCGAACGGAACGAGAGGTCGGCCGCGAGCTGGAAAACCTGATGCTCGACAACGGTGCAGACGGTATTTCCTTCGAGACGATCGTGGCGGCCGGTGCCAACTCGGCAATTCCCCATCACCGGCCGACCGGCGCGATTCTTGCGTCGGGAGACTTCGTCAAACTCGACTTCGGAGCTCAGGTCGGCGGGTATCACTCCGACATGACCCGGACCTACGTGCTCGAGTCCGTTTCCGATTGGCAACGGGAGATTTACGAGCTCGTCGCGCGTTCGCAAGCTGCCGGTTGCGACGCCCTCGCTCCGGGTGTCGAATGTGCGGCAGTCGACGCCGCTGCCCGTGCGGTGATCGACGATGCAGGCTACGGCGAGTTGTTCCTGCACGGCCTCGGCCACGGTGTGGGCCTCGAAATCCACGAAGCACCGGGGATCGGCAAGCTCGGCACCGGTACACTTCTTTCCGGCGCGGCGGTGACCGTCGAGCCGGGCGTGTACTTCTCCGGGCGCGGAGGTGTACGGATCGAGGACACGCTCGTTGTTCGTGAGCAGGGGCCAGAGCTGCTCACACTGACCGCAAAAGACCTTACCGTCGTCTGAGACGGTTTCCCGACCCCTAGGAGACGCGAAGCAAGTGGCTTCCACCAGTGATTTCAAGAATGGTCTGGTTCTGCAGATCGAAGGCCAGCTGTGGACGATCATCGAGTTCCAGCACGTCAAGCCCGGCAAGGGCCCTGCCTTCGTGCGCACCAAGCTCAAGAACGTGCTCTCGGGCAAGGTAGTGGACAAGACGTTCAACGCCGGTGTGAAGGTCGAGACCGCCACGGTCGACCGTCGTGACATGACCTACCTGTACCACGACGGCAGCGACTACATCTTCATGGACGGCGACACCTACGACCAGGTGTCGATCAGCGAAGCCACCGTCGGCGACCAGTCGCGTTTCCTGCTCGAGAACATGGCAGTCCAGGTCGCTACCCACGAAGACGTTCCCCTCTTCGTCGAGCTTCCGGTCACCGTCGAGCTCGTCGTCAAGCACACCGATCCCGGCCTGCAGGGCGACCGCTCCACCGGCGGCACCAAGCCTGCCACCCTCGAGACCGGTGCCGAGATCAACGTCCCGCTCTTCATCAACACCGGTGACAAGCTCAAGGTCGATTCCCGTGACGGCAACTACCTCGGGCGTGTGAATTCCTGAGTGTCCGGCACACATAAGAAACTCGGTGCACGCCACAAGGCGCGCAAGCGTGCTGTCGACTTCCTCTTCGAAGCCGAAGCACGTGACCTCGATCCGGTCGCACTCGCATCGGAGCGTTCAGACCTGGCCGTCAAGGACGATGCGGTAGCGCCCGTCGCGGCCTACACCGTCACGTTGGTCTCCGGAGTTGCGGAGAACCTGGATCGCATCGATCAGGTCATCTCCTCGCATCTGCAGGATTGGACGCTCGAGCGTCTGCCTGCGGTGGACCGCGCGATTCTGCGTATCGCAGTGTGGGAGCTCTTCCACGCGACGGACGTTCCGCCGGTTGTCGCCGTGGACGAGGCTGTCGAACTCGCGAAGCAGCTTTCGACGGACGACTCTCCGGGATTCGTCAACGGAATCCTCGGGCAGGTCGTTCTCGTTGCGCCGCAGGTCCGATCAGCTGCAGCTGCGACATCTCAGCGCGCGCAGGAATCGGATTCGGGTACCGAGTAGCAAGTTTTGTTCCACCACCCGCCGTGCGAGTTGTGTGTCTGCACACAACCGGTTCGAGTGACTGCTCGCACGGCGGGATCAGGTCTGTCGGCTGATAGGGTGGGGACCGTCAGACATCCTTTAACGATCCGTCCAGTGAGGCGGAGAAGGAGGTCGCTGCATGAGCGTGCCCGAAGGGTCTCGCCCATCCGATCTTGCAGGTCCAGATAACGCGAAGGCACCCGGTGCCGAGGCAAGTAGCGAGACCCGCGAATTGTTGTCCGCCCAGGATGTGGGCCGGACCATCGCGCGGATCGCTCACGAGATCATCGAGAAAACCGCACTCGACGGACCAGAGGGAACAGCCCCGCGTGTAGTCCTGATCGGTATTCCGACGCGCGGCACTACTCTCGCCACGCGACTGCGGGCCAAGATCGAAGAATTCTCCGGTGTGCGTCTTCCCATCGGATCTCTCGACATCACGCTTTACCGTGATGATCTCCGGAACAAACCGCACCGCCCGCTCGAGCGAACGTCCGTCCCTGAAGGCGGCGTCGACAATGCGCTGGTCGTTCTCGTGGACGACGTCCTCTTCTCCGGTCGCACCGTGCGTTCCGCCCTCGATGCGTTGCGTGATCTCGGCCGCCCACGTGCGGTGCAACTCGCGGTGTTGGTCGATCGTGGTCACCGTGAACTGCCGCTGCGCGCCGACTACGTCGGCAAGAACGTCCCGACCGCGAGGTCCGAGGACGTCAAGGTTCTCCTCCAGGAGCACGACGGCAGGGAAGCGGTAGTCATCTCCGGAGGTAAGAGCGCGTGAAGCACCTTCTTTCCATCGCGGACCTCAATCGTGAGTCCGCGGTTGAACTTCTCGACGAGGCAGAACGGTTCGAGCAGGCGCTTCTGGGACGCGAGGTACGCAAACTCCCGACGCTGCGCGGACGCACGGTCATGACGGTGTTCTTCGAGAACTCGACGCGCACCCGGGTGTCTTTCGAGGTGGCGGGCAAGTGGATGAGTGCCGACGTCATCAACGTCAGCGCGTCCAGTTCCTCGGTGTCCAAGGGTGAATCCCTGCGCGATACGGCGATGACCTTGCGCGCGGCCGGTGCCGACGCACTCATCGTGCGCCACCCGGCGTCGGGCGCCGCCCATCAGATCGCCAAGTGGACCGGAGCGGCCGACGACGGTGGCCCGGCAGTCATCAACGCAGGTGACGGCACCCATGAGCATCCCACCCAGGCGCTTCTCGACGCTCTGACCCTCCGCCAGCGTCTCGGCGACATCGAGGGCAAGCGGATCGCCATCGTCGGCGACATTCTGCACAGCCGTGTGGCGCGCTCCAATGCGCTGCTGCTCTCGATGCTCGGCGCCGAGGTTGTTCTTGTCGCCCCGCCGACACTGCTCCCGGTCGGTGCGCACACGTGGCCGGTCACGGTCTCGCATTCACTCGACGCCGAACTGCCCGGCCTCGACGCGGTGCTGATGCTCCGTGTTCAGGCCGAGCGAATGAACGGCGGCTTCTTCCCGTCGCAGCGCGAGTACTCGATCAACTACGGCCTGTCCGAGAAGCGACTGGCGATGCTGGCCGATCATGCGGTGGTCTTGCACCCCGGACCGATGCTGCGCGGCATGGAGATCGCATCCGCCGTCGCCGATTCCTCGAAAACTGCTGTACTGCAACAGGTTACCAACGGTGTGCACATGCGCATGGCTGTCTTGTTCCGGCTTCTGGTCGGTTCAGAAGACGGTGCGCTGTGACGAGAAACGAGAACGGAGAATCACCCGTGAGTGTCCTGCTCCGCGGAGTCCTGATCTACGGAGAAGGGGAGCCCACCGACGTACTCGTCGGCGAGGGCACCATCCTCGAGATCGGCGTGAACCTCGATCCGGCCACGGCGTCCGAGGTGATCGACGCCGGCGGGCAGGTCCTGCTTCCCGGCTTCGTGGACCTGCACACACATCTGCGTGAGCCCGGTCGTGAGGATACCGAGACCATCGAAACCGGCAGCTCGGCAGCCGCTCTGGGTGGATACACCGCGGTCTTCGCGATGGCCAACACGAGCCCTGTCGCCGATTCGGTGGTCATCACCGACCATGTGTGGCGACGTGGGCAGGAAGTCGGCCTCGTCGACGTCCACCCCGTCGGCGCAGTCACTGCGGGCCTGGAGGGCAAGCAACTCGCCGAGATGGCGACGATGGCGGCCGGCGTCGGCAAGGTCAAGATGTTCTCCGACGACGGTCACTGCGTCTACGACCCACTGATCATGCGTCGCGCGCTCGAATACTCCAGCTCGCTGGGCGTTCTGATCGCGCAGCACGCCGAAGAGCCGCGCCTGACGGTCGGTGCGGTTGCGCACGAGGGTCCCACCGCTGCACGTCTCGGCCTGGCCGGGTGGCCGCGAGCAGCCGAAGAATCGATCGTCGCACGCGACGCACTGCTCGCGCGTGACGCCGGTGCCCGCGTTCACATCTGCCACGCATCCACCGCCGGAACGGTCGAGCTCGTGAAGTGGGCTCGCAGCCAAGGGATTTCGATCACCGCCGAGGTCACGCCGCATCACCTGCTCCTCGACGATTCACGCCTCGAGACGTACGACGCGATCAACAAGGTCAACCCTCCTTTGCGTGAGGCCAGCGATGTTGCTGCCCTGCGCAAGGGACTGGCCGAGGGCATCATCGACTGCGTCGCGACCGACCATGCTCCGCACGCCGAGCAGGACAAGTGCTGCGAATTCGCAGCAGCTCGCCCCGGAATGCTCGGCCTCGAGACAGCGCTCTCGATCATCGTCGAGACGATGGTTCAGCCTGGCCTGCTGGACTGGCGCGGTGTTGCCCGGGTCATGAGTGAGCGCCCCGCGGCAATTGTGGGCCTCGATGATCAGGGCCGCCCGATCGAGGTGGGGGAGCCCGCCAACCTGACATTGGTCGATCCTTCGGCCGAGTGGACGGTCCACGGCCCCGACCTGGCGAGTGTCGCGCATAACACTCCGTACGAGTCGATGACATTGCCCGCTCGGGTCACGACCACACTGTTACGTGGCCGCATCACCGCACACGACGGGAATGTGCGGCTGCGGAGTAGCGAGGAGTAGCGCGTCATGGACAGAGCACTGTGGATCATCGGTCTGGCGATCTTCTGGGTCGCGATGATCGGCCTGATGTACGTCGGCTGGCGTGGACGCGCTCGACGCCAGAAAGACAAGATCGGCGAGTTGCCGACGGTACCGGCAACCCTGGGTGAACTGCTCGTCCTGCCGACCACCGGCCTGTACGTCGGCAGCACCATTGCGCCCAGCTGGCAGGACCGCATCGCCGTCGGCGACCTCGGTTTCCGCGCCACCTGCGAGATCAGCCGCTACAGCGGCGGAATTCTCGTCGAGCGTGACGGTGCGTCGGCGATCTGGATCCCGGAGAAGTCGATCCGCGCGATCCGCACGGAGAACGGTCTTGCCGGCAAGGTCATGAGCAAGGACGGCGTCCTGGTGATTCGCTGGGAATTGCCGAGTGGAACCGAGATCGACACGGGCGTGCGCGGTGACGACAAGACGGTTTATCCGGACTGGGTCAAGCCGGTAACTGCTTCGAACAAGACCGCTTCGAACAAGACGAATGACAATGAAGACGCAAGCTCTGGCGACATCGAGCAGAACGGAAAGAACGCATGAGCGGCTTTGACAACAGCCCCGCAGTACTGGTCCTCGAAGACGGACGGGTGTTCCGCGGAACCACCTTCGGTGCGGTTGGACAGACCCTGGGCGAAGCGGTGTTCAGCACCGGCATGACCGGCTACCAGGAAACGCTCACCGATCCCAGCTACCACCGCCAGATCGTGGTTTCCACAGCGCCGCAGATCGGCAACACCGGCTGGAACGACGAAGACGACGAGTCGGTCGGACCGACAGGCGAGCGTGCCGGCGCCAAGATCTGGGTCGCCGGCTACGTGGTCCGCGATCCTTCTCGGGTTACTTCGAGCTGGCGTGCAACGGGCTCGCTGCAGGCCAAGCTCGAAGAGCAGGGAATTGTCGGAATCGCCGGTATCGACACCCGCGCCCTCGTTCGCCATCTGCGCACCCGCGGCTCGATGAAGGCCGGTGTCTTCTCGGGTGAGGCAATCGCCGCCGATGACGAACTGGTCCGACGGGTTCAGGATCAGCCGACCATGCTCGGCGCCGATCTTGCCGGTGAGGTCAGCACCACCAGCGGCTACGTCGTCGAGCCGAAGGGCGGGGAGGCGCTCTACACCGTTGCCGCCATCGACCTCGGTATCAAGACCAACACCCCGCGCATGTTCGCCGAGCGTGGCATCCGCGTGCAC
This sequence comes from Rhodococcus sp. NPDC055024, assembly GCF_053608585.1. Lineage (NCBI taxonomy): Bacteria > Bacillati > Actinomycetota > Actinomycetes > Mycobacteriales > Nocardiaceae > Rhodococcus > Rhodococcus sp. NPDC055024. The sequence goes on along the minus strand of NZ_JBSGVT010000003.1, from coordinate 331,673 downwards.
GTGTTGCCGTCGAACGCGAGCCTCGAGCAGATCCTCGACCTGAAGGCCGACGGAGTGTTCCTCTCCAACGGTCCGGGCGACCCGGCCACCGCGGACGGCGCCGTCCACCTCACCAAAGAGGTCATCGGGCAGGGCTTGCCGCTGTTCGGTATCTGCTTCGGCAACCAGATCCTGGGCCGCGCCCTCGGCCTGAGCACGTACAAGATGAAGTTCGGCCACCGCGGCATCAACATCCCGGTGATCGAGCATCAGACGGGTCGCATCGCGATCACCGCGCAGAACCACGGCTTCGCGCTCGAAGGCGAAGCCGGTCAGGAATTCGACACACCGTTCGGCCGCGCCGTGGTCAGCCACACCTGCGCCAACGACGGAGCTGTCGAAGGTGTTCGCCTGCTCGACGATTCGGCCTTCTCGGTGCAGTACCACCCGGAAGCCGCAGCAGGACCGCACGACGCTGCGTACCTCTTCGACCGCTTCACCAGCCTGCTCTCCGCACGGAAAGAAACCGGAGTCAAGAACTAATGCCACGCCGTACAGATCTCAAGCACATCCTGGTAATCGGCTCCGGTCCGATCGTCATCGGTCAGGCCTGCGAGTTCGACTACTCGGGGACCCAGGCCTGCCGCGTCCTCCAGGAGGAGGGCCTGCGCGTCAGCCTGGTCAACTCCAACCCCGCCACCATCATGACGGACCCCGAGTTCGCCGACGCCACGTACGTCGAGCCGATCACGGCCGAGTTCCTCGAGAAGGTCATCGCCAAGGAAGCCTTGCAGGGCAACAAGATCGACGCCGTCCTCGCGACGCTCGGCGGTCAGACTGCTCTCAACGCCGCCGTGGCGCTTCACGAGCAGGGAATCCTCGAGAAGTACGACGTCGAACTGATCGGCGCCGATTTCGACGCCATCCAGCGCGGCGAGGATCGCCAGAAGTTCAAGGACATCGTCGCCAAGGTCGGTGGCGAATCCGCGAAGTCCGCAGTGTGCTACACGATGGACGAAGTACACGCCACGGTCGCCGAACTCGGTTACCCGGTTGTCGTGCGCCCGTCCTTCACCATGGGCGGCCTCGGTTCCGGCATGGCGTACGACGTCGACGATCTCAACCGGATCGCCGGTGGCGGTCTGGCTGCCTCGCCGACGGCGAACGTCCTGATCGAGGAATCCATCCTCGGTTGGAAGGAATACGAACTCGAACTCATGCGTGACAGTCGCGACAACGTCGTGATCGTCTGCTCCATCGAGAACGTCGACCCCGTCGGTGTCCACACCGGTGACAGCGTGACGGTCGCCCCGGCGATGACGCTGACCGACCGCGAGTACCAGGCGATGCGCGACCTCTCCATCGACATCCTGCGTGAGGTGGGCGTCGACACCGGCGGCTGCAACATCCAGTTCGCGATGGACCCGGCCGACGGCCGCCTGGTTGTCATCGAGATGAACCCGCGCGTGTCCCGCTCGTCGGCTCTGGCGTCCAAGGCGACCGGCTACCCGATCGCGAAGATGGCCGCCAAGCTGGCCATCGGCTACACGCTCGACGAGATCGTCAACGACATCACCAAGGAAACCCCGGCCTGCTTCGAGCCGACACTCGACTACGTCGTCGTCAAGGCTCCGCGGTTCGCTTTCGAGAAGTTCCCGGGAGCCGACGGAACACTGACCACCACGATGAAGTCGGTGGGCGAGGCCATGAGCATCGGCCGCAACTTCACCGAGGCATTCGGCAAGGTCATGCGCTCGCTCGAGACCAAGCGTGCGGGGTATTGGACCGGGGCCGACGTCGAGGCGGAGAGCCTGGACGCACTGCTCGTCGATCTGAGCGTTCCGCAGGACGGCCGCATGTACGGCATCGAGAAGGCATTCGCCCTCGGCGCAACTGTCGAGCAGCTCTTCGACGCCACCAAGATCGATCCGTGGTTCCTCGACCAATTCCAGCAGATTCACGAGCTCGGCGAAAAGCTGCGCGCTGCAGAGGCTTTCGACGAGGCTGCCCTCCGTCAGGCCAAGTACCACGGCATCTCGGACCGCCAGATCGCGGCTCTGCGCCCCGAACTCGGTGGTGACACGCACGCAGGTGAGGACGCCGTTCGCGCTCTGCGTGATCAGCTGGGCGTGCGCCCCGTCTACAAGACCGTCGACACCTGCGCCGCAGAGTTCGAGGCCAAGACGCCGTACCACTACTCGACCTACGAGCTCGACCCCAACGCCGAGTCCGAAGTTGCTCCGCAGACCGAGCGACCCAAGGTTCTGATCCTCGGATCGGGCCCCAACCGCATCGGTCAGGGCATCGAGTTCGACTACTCGTGTGTCCACGCGGCGCAGACGCTGTCCGAAGCCGGGTACGAGACCGTCATGGTCAACTGCAACCCCGAGACCGTCTCGACGGACTACGACACCGCTGATCGCCTGTACTTCGAGCCGCTCACGTTCGAGGACGTCTTCGAGGTCTACCGCGCGGAGGCGCAGTCGGGCACCGTTGCCGGCGTCATCGTCCAGCTCGGCGGCCAGACCCCGCTCGGATTGGCGAAGCGTCTCGAAGCTGCCGGTGTCCCCATCGTGGGAACCAGCCCCGCAGCCATCGACCTGGCCGAGGACCGCGGCGAATTCGGCCGAGTGCTGACCGAAGCCGGTCTGCCCGCACCGAAGTTCGGCACCGCCACCACGTTCGACGGCGCCCGCGAGATCGCAGCCGGTATCGGCTACCCGGTGCTGGTGCGCCCGTCGTACGTGCTCGGTGGACGCGGCATGGAGATCGTGTACGACGAGGCGTCCCTCGCCGACTACATCTCGCGTGCCACGGAGATCTCCGACGACCGCCCGGTTCTGGTCGACCGCTTCCTCGAAGACGCAGTCGAGATCGACGTCGACGCTCTGTGCGACGGCACCGAGGTGTATCTCGGCGGCGTCATGGAACACATCGAGGAAGCCGGTATTCACTCCGGTGACTCGGCGTGCGCGCTCCCGCCCATCACCCTGGGCCGGGCGGATCTCGAAAACGTTCGCCGTTCCACCGAGGCTCTCGCGAAGGGCATCGGCGTCAAGGGTCTGCTCAACGTCCAGTACGCCCTCAAGGACGACATCCTCTACGTGCTGGAAGCGAACCCCCGCGCCAGCCGCACGGTTCCGTTCGTGTCCAAGGCGACCGCCGTGCAGCTGGCCAAGGCATGTGCCCGCGTGATGCTCGGCGAATCCATCGCCGATCTGCGCGCAAGCGGCATCCTGCCGGCGACCGGCGACGGTGGAAACACCCCGGCCGGTGCACCGATCGCGGTCAAGGAAGCTGTGTTGCCGTTCAACCGCTTCCGTCGCGCCGACGGTACCGGCGTGGATACCTTGCTCAGCCCGGAGATGAAGTCCACCGGTGAGGTCATGGGAATCGACTTCGACTTCGGTACGGCTTTTGCCAAGTCGCAGACCGCTGCCTACGGATCGTTGCCCACCACGGGCGCGGTGTTCGTCTCGGTCGCCAACAAGGACAAGCGTTCGCTGATCTTCCCGGTCAAGCGCCTGGCGGATCTCGGATTCACCATCCTTGCTACCGAAGGAACCGCAGATGTCTTGCGGCGCAACGGTATCGAGTGCAAGCAGGTCTACAAGCAGTCGGGTGAAGATGTTCCGGCCGGTGCCGAGACCATCGTCGACCAGATCCGCAGCGGTGAGGTCGCCATGGTCATCAACACGCCGTACGGCAACAACGGCCCGCGCGTCGACGGCTACGAGATCCGAAGCGCAGCAGTCGCGTCGAACATCCCGTGCATCACGACGGTCCAGGGCGCCTCGGCGGCTGTGCAGGGCATCGAAGCGGCCATCCGCGGCGACATCGGAGTTCACTCCCTGCAGGAACTGCACGCAGGTCTTCGTCAGCCGGCACAGCAGTCGTGAGTCACAGTTGGGGGCATCGTCTCCGGTCCGCGATCGCGGACCGGGGGCGGCTGTGCGTCGGTATCGACCCGCATCCCGCGCTTCTCGACGCGTGGGGACTGCCACGTACGGCTGAAGGCCTCGAGACTTTCGCCGAGATCTGCGTCGAGGCGTTCACCGGTGAGGTGGGGCTCGTCAAACCTCAGGTTGCGTTCTTCGAGGCGTACGGCAGCGCCGGATTCGCCGTCTTGGAGCGGACCATTTCGGTCCTTCGCGATGCGGGAACGCTTGTCGTCGCGGACGCCAAGCGTGGTGACATCGGGTCGACCATGGACGCGTACGCGCAAGCCTGGTTGGGCGATTCGCCGTTGACCTCCGACTCGGTCACCGTCTCGCCGTACCTGGGGTTCGGGGCGCTGGCTCCCACACTCGAACTGGCAAGACAGAACGCACGCGGGATCTTCGTGCTGGCACGAACGTCCAATCCCGAAGGTGGCGTACTTCAACAGTCGTCGGCCGACGGTGTGAGTGTGGCTCAGTCGATCGTCAACGCTGCGGTCGACGCGAACGCAGACGGCCGCGACACCGTCGGACTCGTGGTCGGTGCCACTCGGGACCACGGACTTGACCTGTCCGACTTCAACGGCCCGATTCTCGCTCCGGGGCTCGGCGCGCAGGGCGCGACGGCAGCGGATCTCGCAGACATCTTCGCGGGATCGACGGAACTCCTGCTGCCGAACACTTCCCGTGGAGTGCTCCAGCATGGTCCTTCGGTATCGGCACTTCGGGAGGCAGCAATGCGTGACCGGGACGAGATCGAAGCCGCATTGGCGAACTGATCCGTGAGTGACCTCGAGGCTCGTTCGAGCGGTGGAACCCGGTGGTACCGTCCGTCGGTGAATCGTTGGTGGCGGATCGGACTTCTCATCGCGGCGTGTGCGCTGCTGGCCACCGGGTTCCAATCCGTCACCGGCGTACACGGCGACGATCTCGCCGTGTACCGGACGGCGGGCCAAGCCGTCCTCGACGGCTCGAACCTGTACGACGAGTCGTTCAACGCGAGATTGCCGTTCACGTATCCGCCTTTCGCTGCGCTCGTCGCCGTTCCGGTCGCCTTGGGTTCCTGGGGTGCGGTCCAGTGGGGATGGAGTTTTGTCAGCCTCCTGATGCTGGCCGCGATCATCGTGCTCAGCTATCGCGAAGTCCCGTTCACACGTCGGCGGCCCGTCGTCGTCTACGTGGGTTTCCTGGTCCTGTGGACGGTGGCATCGCCGATCTCCGATCACCTCGGGTACGGGCAGGTCGGATTGTTCCTGACGCTCCTGTGCCTGGTCGACGTGCTGGCTCGGCCACGGTGGATTCCCGAAGGTGTGCTGGTGGGGATCGCCGGGGCAGTCAAACTGGTGCCACTCGTCTACATCGGCTACTACGTGATCACCGGGCGTTGGAAAGCAGTTGCGGGCGGCCTCGCCGGCTTCCTGGGCGCCACGGCGCTCGGCTTTGCCGTTCTCCCGCGCCAGACGATCGACTACTTCGGTGACATCGCCTCACTCTCGGGGCGCGTCGCGGTCGGTGACCCGTCCGTGTTCGGCAACCAGTCCGTGCGTGGGATGGCCTTGCGGCTACTTCCCGAGGGCCTGGTGGGTCCCGCATGGCTCTTCGCCTGTGCAGTGTTGGGTGTCCTCGGAATCGTCGCAACGCGGCGTGCTCAGCGCCTGCGGGGTGATCTTGCCGGTTTCACGGTGGTGGCTCTGCTGGCGGCGATCGTGACGCCCATTGCCTGGACCCACCATTTCGTGTGGTTGGTGCCTGCGGTGGGCGTGCTGCTGGTGCCGATCAAGTCGGGCATGGGGGAGGGCACTCGATCGGTGCCCGTGTGGTCCTGGATAGCGATCGCCCTCACCGCTGCCGTCGTGCTGTTTCGGCTTCCTCGCGTCGGCGCGGACATGGATGTCCGGGTCTTCGGCTTCGTTCTGGAGAATTCATTGCTCTGGGCGAGTCTCGCGGTGGTTCTCGCTCTGGCTGCCCCCGGCGTGAGCCGCACCGAACCCGAGACGGTCGACGCCGACGATCCGAAATCGTCGCTGCAGACCTGAAAACAGGCCGCGACACGCGCATAGGCGCCGAAAATGCTCGAAAATTTTGAATGTGTCAGCGACCACGTTCATTCCCGCAGGTAACGATTTCGCACACATACACGGGGCCGTCGTGCCGCAATTGTCGAAATACTTTGTGTTACAGTCTATTTCGGTACTGTACGCACGTTCATGTTGCGCCGAATCCGTCTCGATCTCGCTGAAAATGGCGACGATCCGTGACATCGATTCGTCGCGCATAACCCACCGCGATCCGCATCGGACCGCGGGGGGTGGGTTAGCAATTCGCGCCAGGCGTGAGTACGGTCGCTATCGCTGCTGGTTATCAGCGGAATAGACAAAATTTGCACACGACGAGACGGAGGAACCGTGGCCCTTCCCCAGTTGACTGATGAGCAGCGCGCTGCTGCTTTGGAGAAGGCAGCTGCTGCCCGCAAGGCCAGGGCTGAGCTCAAGGAGCGCCTGAAGCGTGGCGGCACCGACCTCAAGCAGGTCCTCAAGGACGCCGAAGACAACGAAATCTTGGGCAAGATGAAGGTTTCGGCACTGCTCGAGGCACTGCCCAAGGTGGGCAAGGTCAAGGCTCAGGAGATCATGACCGAGCTGGAGATTGCACCGACCCGTCGCCTTCGTGGCCTCGGTGATCGGCAGCGCAAGGCTCTGCTCACCAAGTTCGACTTCGAGGCCTGAGCCGACAAGTGATTGCTGACGCAACAGTGTCTGATGATTGCTGACGCAACAGTGTCAGAGAGCAAGACCGCAGTGCGGAGGGGTCGGCTGGTTGTACTGGCCGGCCCTTCGGCTGTCGGTAAGTCCAGCGTCGTTCGCGAGCTGAGAACTCGGTTGCCCGAACTTGTCTTCAGTGTTTCGGCGACCACTCGCGATCCCCGTCCGGGTGAAGTGGACGGCAAGGACTACCGATTTACCTCCCGCGAAGAATTTCAACGGATGATCGACTCCGGTGAACTTCTCGAATGGGCGGAAATCCACGGCGGCCTGCAGCGCTCAGGCACTCCCGCAGTTCCGATCGAAGAAGCACTCGAAGCTGGAAAGCCCGTTCTCGTCGAGGTCGATCTCGCCGGAGCACGAGCTGTCCGGAAAGCGATGCCCGAAGCTTTGTTGGTGTTCATGGCACCGCCGAGTTGGGACGTTCTGGTTCAACGGCTGACCGGACGGGGCACCGAAACGGAAGACGTCGTGGCGCGCCGACTCGAGACGGCTCGAGTGGAATTGGCCGCACAGGACGAGTTCGACACGGTCATCGTGAACGAGGATGTAAGCCGTGCTTGCGATGAGTTGGTATCCTTGTTGGTCGGGAACTGATTCCGCAACCTTCGGAAACCGATTTCCGCCCCGTTTCTCAGATATCCGGAACGATAAATCTAGTTCTTCAACGAAGATCTAATTCAGGAGACACAAGAGTGAGCAGCACTTCAGCCGCGTCCGCAGCAGGTCAGGGCGCTCTGCCTGCCTACGACACCCCGCTCGGCATCACCAACCCGCCGATCGACGAGTTGCTCGAACGCACCTCTTCCAAGTACGCCCTGGTCATCTACTCGGCCAAGCGTGCGCGCCAGATCAACGACTACTACAACCAGCTCGGTGACGGCATCCTCGAATACGTCGGACCCCTGGTCGAGCCCGGTCTGCAGGAAAAGCCGCTGTCCATCGCGTTGCGTGAAATCCACGCTGATCTCCTCGAGCACACCGAAGGCGAGTGAGCGCCACGTCTGCCGCACCCGAACCTCGTTCGGGTGTCGGGGGAGTGTCCGACGCACCCACATCGATACGTAAGCGCATCGTCGTCGGTGTCGGTGGGGGTATCGCCGCGTACAAAGCGTGCTCGATCATCCGCAGCTTCACCGAGAGTGGTCATCACGTCCGCGTGATTCCGACCGAATCCGCTCTGGAGTTCGTCGGCCGCGCCACGTTCGAAGCACTCTCCGGCAACCCGGTTCACACCGGCGTCTTCAACGACGTCCCGCAGGTTCCGCATGTCCGTCTCGGGCAGGAAGCCGACCTCGTCGTCATCGCGCCGGCTACAGCTGATCTGATGGCGCGAGCCGTCATGGGCCGCGCAGACGACCTGTTGACGGCCACTTTGCTGACTGCTCGCTGTCCGGTCGTCTTCGCCCCCGCAATGCACACCGAGATGTGGGAACACCCCGCAACGGTGTCCAATGTCGCGACACTGCGCTCGCGCGGCGTCCACGTGATCGAACCTGCCTCCGGGCGTTTGACCGGTAAAGACACCGGAGCGGGGCGACTTCCCGAGCCTGACGAAATCGTCGGTTTGGCGTCGTTGCTCCTCGAGCGCTCGGATGCATTGCCGCGAGACCTGGAAGGTCGCCGCATTCTGGTCACCGCCGGCGGTACTCGCGAGCCCCTTGATCCCGTGCGTTTTCTCGGTAATCGCAGCTCGGGCAAACAGGGGTACGCACTCGCCCGTCTGGCCGCACAACGCGGCGCGCACGTCACACTGATCGCCGGCTACACGGCCGATCTCGCCGACCCTGCTGCCGTCGACGTCGTGCACATCAAGACGGCCGAAGATCTCCGACTGGCAGTGGAGAAGCACGCGCCCGGACACGACGGAGTCGTCATGGCTGCGGCTGTCGCGGACTTCCGCCCCACCACCGTCGAAGGCAGCAAGATCAAGAAGGGCGCAAACGAACCCGACTCGATCAGCCTCACTCGGAATGCCGACATACTTGCCGGCCTCGTCGAAGCGCGTCGTGACGGCGATCTGGATGCTCGAACGGTCATCGTCGGATTCGCCGCAGAGACCGGTGACGCTCACGGTGACGTCCTCAGTTACGCCCGTTCCAAGCTTGCCCGCAAAGGCTGCGACCTTCTCGTCGTCAATGCTGTCGGCGAGGGCAAGGCATTCGAGGTCGATCACAACGACGGTTGGCTGCTCGGTTCGGACGGTTCGGAGTCCGCTCTCGAGCACGGATCCAAGGCCTTGATGGCCAGCCGAGTGCTCGACGCCCTGGTCAAGCTCTTCCCCGAGTAGCGACACGCGCCCGGTGGTGAGAGTTACCCCACGATAATCGGGTGAGTGCAAGGGTGTTGCGCAGGCGGTCCAACCGTTATCGTCGGCTCAGCCCCCAGCTAACAAAGCATGACAAAACGGTCACCGAACGGTGATTCGGATACTTCAATAAGCTGTAGTCAAGAACTCAGTCGTCGAGAGGGAGATCTGTGAGCAAGTCCGGCAGTCGGCTATTCACCAGCGAGTCCGTCACCGAGGGGCACCCGGACAAGATCTGTGACGCGATCAGCGACTCGATCCTCGACGCGCTGCTCACCCAGGACCCGCGCGCTCGCGTGGCCGTCGAGACGCTGGTCACCACCGGCCAGGTTCACGTAGCCGGCGAGGTCACCACCACTGCGTACGCGGATATCCCGAAGATCGTGCGCGACACGGTCCTCGAGATCGGCTACGACAGCTCCGCGAAGGGTTTCGACGGAAACTCGTGCGGCGTGAACGTCGCGATCGGCGCCCAGTCGCCCGAGATCGCGCAGGGTGTCGATCACTCGCACGAGGCTCGCGTCGACGGAATCAGCGACGACGAGATCGACCGTCAGGGTGCAGGCGACCAGGGCCTGATGTTCGGCTACGCCACCACCGACACCCCGGAACTGATGCCGCTGCCCATCGCGCTGGCGCATCGTCTTTCTCGCCGGTTGACCGAGGTCCGCAAGTCCGGCGTGCTGCCGTACCTGCGCCCGGACGGCAAGACCCAGGTCACCATCGAGTACGACGGCGACAAGGCCGTTCGTCTCGACACCGTGGTCATCTCCACCCAGCATGCAGCGGACATCGATCTCGACAACCTGCTGACGCCGGACCTTCGCGAGAAGGTACTCCACTCGGTGCTGACCGACGTGAACCTCACCGACCTGGACACCTCCGACGTTCGTCTGTTGGTCAACCCGACGGGCAAGTTCGTCCTCGGTGGGCCGATGGGTGACGCCGGTTTGACCGGTCGCAAGATCATCGTCGACACGTACGGCGGAATGGCTCGTCACGGCGGCGGCGCGTTCTCCGGCAAGGATCCGTCAAAGGTCGACCGCAGTGCTGCCTACGCCATGCGCTGGGTAGCCAAGAATGCGGTTGCCGCAGGTCTGGCCGATCGCATCGAGGTGCAGGTCGCCTACGCCATCGGCAAGGCAGCTCCGGTCGGCCTCTTCGTCGAAACCTTCGGCACCGAGAAGACCGATCCGGCACGGATCCAGAAGGCGATCACCGAGATCTTCGACCTGCGTCCGGGAGCGATCATTCGCGACCTCGACCTGCTGCGCCCGATCTACGCGCAGACGGCGGCGTACGGTCACTTCGGTCGCACCGATATCGAGCTTCCGTGGGAGAGCACCGATCGTGCCGACAAGCTGCGTAGCGCAGCTGGTCTCTGATCACTGACGTACAGACGGGGCGCGGGTGGGCGCGGAAAGAGTAGCGGCAGAAGTCGATCCGGTCGCCCGGGTGCTGCCGATGCTCCCGCTCGCTCACCTCGACCGTGAATTCGACTACCTCGTTCCTCGTGAACTCGAAGCGGATGCGCAGCCCGGAGTCCGGGTGCGTATCCGCTTCGCTGGTCGGTTGGTGGACGGCTTCATCGTCTCGCGCGAGGCAACCAGTGACCACCAGGGGAAGTTCGGCTGGCTCGAACGCGTCATCTCGTCCGAGCGGGTCCTGACGGCCGAAATCGCGCAGGTAGTCGACCGCGTGGCCGAACGCTACGCCGGAACCCGTGCCGATGTTCTCCGCTTGGCGGTACCGCCGCGCCACGCGAAGGTCGAAGCCGAAGTGTGGGAGCCTGCCGAGCCGCCGTCCGCTCCGGAACCGATCGAAAATGGTTGGCATCTCTACAGATTCGGTGACGCATTCCTGACCGCGATTCGCGAATCGAAAAGTCCGCGCGCAGTCTGGCAGGCGTTGCCCGGCGAAAACTGGCCCTTGCGTCTGGCCGAACTCGCCGGCGCTGTAGCGGCAAGCGGGAAATCCGCGATTCTGGTTGTGCCCGACCAACGCGACCTGGACCGCGTCGTCGCCGCATGCACCGAACTCTCCGGAGCTGATGCAGTGGTGGGTCTGTCCGCGGGACTGGGACCGGCCATGCGATACCGAAAGTGGCTCGCTGCGCTGCGCGGGACCGCCCGGATCGTCGTCGGCACGCGGAGCGCTGTTTTCGCGCCGACCCCCGAGACCGGTCTGGTTGTCGTCTGGGACGACGGCGACGACAATCTCTCCGAGCCGCGGTCGCCGTATCCGCATGCCCGTGAAGTTGCCGTCCTGCGTGGCTACGTCGCCGGGTGCGCGGTTGTGATCGGCGGGTTCTCACGAACGGCAGAAGCCCAAGTCCTCGTCGATTCGGGGTGGGCGCACGATCTGGTCGCCACGCGGGACGTCGTTCGGGCCCACGCACCCAAGATCACGGCGCTGGCCGACAGCGATCAAGCCTTGGCCCGCGATCCGGGAGCCAGAGCGGCTCGTTTGCCCGCTATTGCATTCGCGGCCGCCCGGCGCGCTCTGGGTGAGGGCAACGGAGTCCTGGTGCAGGTGCCTCGGCGGGGGTACGTACCGACCTTGGCCTGCGGAAAGTGCCGTGCCCCGGCACGGTGCCGTCGGTGCAACGGCCCATTGGCGCTTCCCGCTGCGGCTGGCCCGGACGGCGCCGGGACGCCGGCGTGCCGCTGGTGCGGGGTTGCCGATGCCGCCTACCGTTGTCATGCGTGCGGCGCGAAAGCACTGCGCGCAGTGGTGGTCGGCGCCGGCCGCACTGCAGAAGAGCTCGGGCGCGCGTTTCCCGGAGTGAAAGTCGTGCTGTCCGGGGGCGGTGACGTGGTCAAGGAACTGCCGCACGGGCCCGCGTTGGTGGTTTCGACGGTCGGTGCGGAGCCGGTGATGACGGGCGGCTACGGCGCCGCGCTTCTGCTCGACGGTTGGGCGTTGCTCGGTCGGCCGGACCTTCGCGCCGCCGAGGAAACGCTCAGACGCTGGATGTCGGCTGCTGCCATGGTGATTCCGCTCTCCGAAGGCGGGGAAGTTGTGGTTGTCGCGGACTCGGGTATCCCGACGGTGCAGGCATTGGTCCGGTGGGATCCGGTGGGGCACGCACAGTCTCAATTCGAGGAGCGAGACGAGGTCGGCTTTCCTCCGGCTGTGCACATGGCTGCGATCGACGGTGGATCCGCCGCGATCGCGGAGCTGGTGGAGTCGGCTGAACTACCGGCGAGTGCTGTGCTGCTCGGCCCGGTGGAATTGCCTGCGGGGGAGCGGCTTCCGTATTCCGGCGAGGACGAGAGCGGTGTCGCGCCGGAGCGAATGCTGGTCCGCGTCCCACGCAAGGACGGTCGCGGCCTTGCGGACGCTCTGGCACATGCGAGGGCCGCGCGCAGTGCGCGGAAGTCTTCGGGTCCGGTCCGCATTCAGATCGACCCACGCCGCATCGGCTGATTTTCGAGTTCTCCAAGGCATGCTTGTGTGCAGCAAAAATCTTGCGCAACCCGATATGGCGATATATCGTCGAACTATCAACGATAGTGATGGAGGTTCGACGATGGATGCAAGTTTCCCGAACGAGGGGATGTTCGGCCGGCGCGGTTTCTTCGGCGGTTTCGGCCGTGAGCAACGGCCACCATTTGTGATGTGGGTGCCGACGGACGACGGCGCGTCGGGTGATGGTCCCGGCGATCGAGACGGTGGACGACGCGGTCGACCGCACGAGCGTCCGGGCTTCGGCGACATGCCACGCAGAGGCCACCGACGAGGGCGATTCGGTCCCGACGGCGGACCCGGCCCCGGCTTCGGTCCGGGCGCACAGTTCGGTCGTGGGCGAGGACGTGGTGGCCGCGGTCGTCGCGGAGACGTGCGCGCTGCGATTCTGCTCTTGATCGCCGAAGAGCCGATGCACGGCTACGAATTGATTCAACAGATCGTCGAGCGCAGCGGCGGCGTCTGGAAGCCGAGTCCGGGCTCCATCTATCCCGCCCTGTCCCAGCTCGAGGACGAAGGTCTGGTGATCATCGACAAGGTCGCCGGTCGCAAGACCGCGAAGCTGACCGAAGAAGGGGTCGCGTACGTCGAGGAGCATCGCGCCGATCTCGGAGCGCCGTGGGATGACGTTCGTCTCAGTGTGGGAGAGCCGGAGCAGGACCTTCGTGAGCTGATCGGTCAGCTGATGGGCGCAGCCGGTCAAGTGGCCGCTGTAGGCACGCCCGCGCAGGTCAAGGCCGCAGCTGACGTGCTGGTCGAGGCACGCAAGTCGCTGTACCGAGTGCTTGCCGGTGACGATGCCGGTGAAGGCGGCAATTGAGACGTCAGATACCTACTGTTCGGTAGGGTATGCGCCCCGAACTTTCTGGTGTTACGGTCAGCTCCCTCGTAGGATCAGAGCAGGAGCAGGAACAATGTCTGGCGTCAAACGGTCTGTGGGACTGACATTTTCGGTAGCGGTGGCGCTGCTGATCGGAGCACCGCCCGCGATATCGGCTGCCGCACCGGCGCTCCCGTCCGCGAGTGCCGACGCGATGGACGTTCCCCTCGACATCGGCCCAGGCCAGGTGTCCCGTTCCGTGGCCACCGCATTCGCGCATGCGCATCCCGGATCTGCCCCAGCCGGGTCGAATGATTTCGGATGTGCGCCCTCCGCAGCGCATCCCCGGCCGGTTGTGCTCGCCCACGGGACCGACACCGAGGCGTACGCGGATTGGGCGGCGCTGTCACCCGCACTCGCCGAGGACGGCTATTGCGTCTTCGCCCTCAACTACGGCGGTGCGATCAAAGAAGAACACGGGGACGTCGCACACGAGACCTACGGCGTCGGCGACATCGTCGGTAGTGCCACCGCGTTCGGCTCCTTCGTCGATCAGGTACTGAGTGCGACAGGCGCGGACAAGGTCGACGTGATCGGCTACTCCCAAGGCGCGACGGTGACGCGGTACTACGTCAACAAGTTGGGCGGGAACCAGTACGTCGACCATTGGGTCGGGTTGGCATCGCCGACGTACGGCGGCGTGATGTTCGGGTTGGTTCCGATCGTCCGCGCGATCCCTGGCGGAGAAGACTTCGTCGAAGAAGTCTTCTCCCGAGCTGTCCGCGAGCAGATGCAGGGTTCCGATACGTTGAACGCCCTCAACGACGGCGGCGACACCGTGCCCGGTGTGCGCTACACGACAATCGGGTCGACTGTCGACGAGATGATCCAGCCGTCCTCGAACATCGCACTGCGCGACGCCGGTTCGGAGAACATCGTCCTCCAGGATCTGTGCCCGTCCAACCTGACCGGTCATTTCCGCATGCCGTACGACCCCTACGTGATCGACGTCATCCGGTCGGTCCTCGACCCCGATGCCGAGCGGCACGCTTCGTGCAGCGCGGTGCCGCTCGGCACGGATATTCCGCAAGTGGTCATCGACGCCAATTCGTGAGCGCCGAGTTCACGTGGGTTGGAATCTTTACTCGGCGAGCTTGGCAGTGGCCTGTGCCCAGAGGAAGAACTTGTTGGTTCCGAGATCGCGGACGGTCTTGATGTTGAACGCTGCCTTCAAATGCTCTGCATCCGAATCGCTTACACCGTTGAGTGCCGCGACCGGGGCATCCGCCAATTCTTCGACGGACTTTCCTGCGTAGGCCTTGTCGAACTTACTGTCGATGCCTGCCATCTAAGTTCCTCCGTGTGATCGGTGTATCCCGTATCAGCCTTCGCCGAGTGGCGACGACAGAGACAGTCAATACCGACAACCGGTGAATCTGCAGGGTTCTGATCAAAGAAATTCTCGAGAAAGTGGTTCGGTGTGGCGCGAGGTAGGTCGCAGCTCGTGCAGTCCTTAGACTGAGAGTTCCATCCACCGACACATCCGGGAGCATTTTCGTGAGTTGCAGTCCACCGCGTTCGACAGGCCGATCGGCTGATCAGAGTCCGAAGAGCCCACCGAAACGGGAGAGCTGACATGCGCGTCGTGTTCGCCGGGACGCCGGAACCCGCTGTTCCCTCCTTGCGTCGGCTGATCGAGTCGGCCAACCACGAAGTCGTCGCTGTCGTCACGCGTCCGGACGCCGTTGCCGGTCGAGGCCGAAAAGTCACCCGATCGCCGATCGGATTGCTCGCCGACGAGCACGACATCCCGGTGCTGACACCGGCCAAGGCGTCCGATCCCGACTTCGCGGCCGAACTCGCACGGCTCGAACCGGACTGCGCACCCGTCGTCGCCTACGGAAACTTGTTGCCGCAGAACGTACTCGACATCCCGAAATTCGGCTGGGTCAATCTTCATTTCTCCCTGCTCCCCGCCTGGCGCGGTGCCGCGCCTGTGCAGGCCGCGATCAGTGCCGGTGACGAGGTGACCGGAGCCAGCGCGTTTCGTTTGGAAGCCGGCATGGATACCGGCCCGGTGTACGGAGTGATGACCGAGCGCATTCGTGACACCGACACCGCAGGCGACCTACTAGGGCGTCTGGCGGAAAACGGCGCCGCTCTGCTCGAATCGGTACTCGACGGGCTCGAAGCCGGCGAGATCAACGCCGTTCCACAGTCTGCCGACGGCGTCTCGTACGCCCCCAAGGTGACGGTGGACGCTGCCCGTGTGAAGTGGGAATTGCCCGCGCGCACCATCGACCGTCACATCCGGGCCGTCACCCCCGCGCCCGGGGCGTGGACGATGATCGGTGACCTACGGGTCAAGGTCGGGCCGGTCACCGTCACGGACGAGACCCTGCCAATCGGTGAGATCTCGGTACGCAAGGATGGTCTGTACATCGGTACCGCAACCACCGCGGTACGACTCGGGCAGATTCAGCCCCCGGGCAAGAAATTGATGTCGGCAGGGGACTGGGCACGCGGTGCCCGACTCGACGCGGAGGTACGAGCACAGTGACCGAATCACGACGACCGGCACGACGGACACAGGGTCCCGGAGCCAAGAACGCGGCCGGCGGAAAGAACACCAAGCCGAAGCAGGCCAAGCGCCCGGATCCGGCCACCGCCGGGCTCGATCAGCCGCGCCTGGCTGCGCGCGACGTACTGCGCGCGGTCCGTGAGCGTGACGCGTACGCCAACCTGGTGCTGCCCGGACTGCTTCGCGATCGCAAGCTCGACGCGCGCGACGCTGCGCTGGCAACCGAACTCGCGTACGGCGCCGCACGCGCGCAGGGTCTGTTGGACGCGGTCATCGCGCACGCAGCGGGTCGACCGATCGAGGAGATCGACGGGACCCTGCTCGACGTTCTCCGTCTGGGCTCGTATCAACTGCTGCGGACCCGCGTTGCCCCACACGCCGCTGTTGCCACCTCGGTCGACCTCGTTCGCGCCGAAAACGGTCAGGGCCGAGCAGGATTCGTCAACGCAGTCCTGCGTCGTGTCTCCGAACGCACCCAGGACGAGTGGGTCGAGTTGCTGGCCCCGAAGGACCCGATCGGCCGACTCGCCTTCGAGCACGCTCACCCTCTGTGGATCGCGCAGGTGTTTTCGGATTCGCTCGGCGCCGCAGCCGGAGAGCTCGAAGACGTCCTGATCGCCGACGACGCCCGCCCCGCCGTGCACCTCGTCGCCCGCCCCGGTGAGATCTCCGCCGAGGAGCTCGCGCTGGTGACCGGCGGCGAGATCGGGCCGTACTCGCCGTACGCCGTCCATCTCGACGGCGGTGACCCCGGACAGCTCGAGGCGGTTCGCCAAGGCTTGGCGGGCGTGCAGGACGAGGGCAGTCAGCTGGTTGCCCGCGCCCTCAGCATTGCTCCTCTCGAAGGTGAAGACGCCGGCCGCTGGCTCGACCTCTGCGCAGGTCCAGGAGGTAAGGCGGCGCTTCTGGGCGCTCTGGCCGGCATCGAAGGCGGACGGCTCGACGCCGTCGAGCCCGTCGAACACCGTGCCGAACTGATCCGCAAGACCACTCGCGAGCTTCCCGTGGACGTGCACGTGGCGGACGGCCGCGAATCCGGACTCGAACCCGGATACGACCGCATTCTCGTCGACGCTCCCTGCACCGGCTTGGGCGCCCTGCGTCGGCGCCCGGAAGCTCGTTGGCGTCGCCAGCCGTCCGATGTCGCGCCGCTCGTGAAGTTGCAGCGCGAATTGCTCGCCGCTGCAATCGAACTGGTACGCCCCGGCGGAGTGGTGCTGTACTCGACGTGTTCGCCGCACCTGTCGGAAACGCTGGCAGTCGTCGCCGACGCAGTGCGGCGTCACGGCGTCGTGGAACTCGACACCAAGGAATTGGTGCCCGGTGTTCCGGACGTCGGAGACGGGACTTCGGTTCAGTTGTGGCCGCACCGGCACGGCACGGACGCGATGTTCATGGCCGCTTTGCGCAAGCCGCTGGCCTGATCGGATGACTTCTGAGCATCGGTAGTCGTATGGTGCCTACATGGTTACGTGGGAACAGGTTGTAGTACTGGGTTCGGCTCTTCCCTCCGTGGAGGAGTCGACCTCGTACAACACCCCGGCACTCAAGGTGGCAGGCAAGACTTTTGCGCGACTCCGCACCGAAGCGGAGGGCGCTTTGGTTTTGATGTGCGGTCTGGACGAGAAGGAAGCGCTACTCGCCAGTGGTGAGGCGCCTTTCTTCACGACAGATCACTATCACGGGCACGGCTCCATCCTCGTGCACCTCGAACTGATCGACGAGGTGCAATTGGCGGAGATGCTCGAAGATGCGTGGCGAATCAAGGCTCCGGCCAAGGTGCGCAAGCTTCGCAGTGTCGTGAAGAACTGATCGGAGTGCGCCTGTCCAACGGTGTGGCCGTTCTCTGATGACGGGCATGCACGGTCGGCAATGAAGCACAGCTAAACTCGGCGTCGTGGCTTCCCCGATGATTGCACCGTCCATTCTGTCCGCAGATTTTGCTCGACTCGCCGATGAAGCGACTGCCGTGTCCGGCTCCGACTGGCTTCACGTCGACGTAATGGACGCGCATTTTGTTCCCAATCTCACGCTCGGTCTGCCCGTCGTCGAGAGTCTGCTGAAGGCGACGGATATTCCGCTCGACTGCCACCTCATGATCGAGAACCCGGAGCGCTGGGCACCGCCGTACGCCGAGGCCGGCGCGTACAACGTCACGTTCCACGCCGAGGCCACCGACGATCCGCGTTCGGTTGCCCGCGACATTCGCGCGGCGGGCGCAAAGGCCGGGCTGAGCGTCAAGCCGGGAACCCCGATCGACGACTACCTCGAAATCCTCAAGGACTTCGACACCCTTCTGATCATGAGCGTCGAACCCGGCTTCGGCGGCCAGTCCTTCATGCCGCAGGTGCTCGACAAGGCACGCGCAATTCGCAAGCTCGTCGATTCGGGTGAGCTGACGCTGCTCGTCGAAATCGACGGCGGCATCAACGCTTCCACGATCGAGCAGGCAGCGGAAGCCGGTATCGACTGCTTCGTCGCCGGTTCGGCGGTGTACGGAGCCAGCGATCCCGGTGAGGCGGTGCGCAAGCTCCGTGCGCAGGCTGCCTCGGCGTCGCCGCACCTGACGCTGTCGGTCTGAGCCGCTCGATGGCAAAGGGTGGACAGGCGTCGACGGCTGATCTCGACGCCGCGATGCAGATCGCGCTGGCCGCAGCTGATTCCGCGCGCGGATTCACCAGCCCCAACCCGCCCGTCGGCGCGGTCATCCTGGCGGCCGACGGCACCATCGCGGGCGTCGGTATGACGCAACCGCCCGGCGGACCGCACGCGGAGGTCGTGGCTCTCGACGAGGCCGGCGATGCAGCGCGTGGCGGTACGGCAGTGGTGACACTGGAACCGTGCAATCACCAGGGACGAACCGGACCCTGCTCACAGGCGTTGATCGACGCCGGAGTCTCGGCAGTTGTCTACGCAGTCGGTGATCCCAATCAGGAAGCCTCCGGCGGCGCAGCGACGCTCATGCGAGCCGGCATCAGCGTGACGGCCGGCCTGCGAGCACCCGAGGTGGAAGCTGGTCCACTGCGATCCTGGCTGCACAAACAGCGCACCGGTCGCCCGCACATCACGTGGAAATACGCGGCCAGTCTGGACGGACGCAGCGCCGCCGAGGACGGAACGAGTCAGTGGATCACCGGTCCGCAGGCGAGAGCGCGCGTGCATGCGCAGCGGGCACAGATCGACGCAATTGTGGTCGGCACCGGCACCGTGTTCGCCGACGACCCGTGGCTGACGGCGCGTCAGCCCACGGGTGAGCTCGCGGGGCACCAGCCCGTGCGCGTCGTCGTCGGAAAACGTGAAATACCTTCGACTGCAAGCGTTCTCGATGACACCGCACCGACTCTGGTACTCAACACCGACAACATCGACGAAGTAATCGAGGCGTTGGGGGAGTACACAGATGTACTACTCGAAGGTGGGCCACGTCTGGCCGGAGCATTCCTCGCCGCCGGATATGTCGACGTCATCGAGGCGTACATCGCGCCGATACTTCTCGGCGCGGGCGCTTCGGCGCTCGTCGATGCCGGCGTGCACACCATTACCGACGCCCACCGATTCCGTTTGGAGTCCGCGGTAACGATCGGCCCCGATATTTTGTTGAGTCTGGTTCCGGAGAGTTCTGCTCCGGGGAACGAGGAGTAGGGCGCGTGTTCACAGGAATTGTGGAAGAACTCGGCGAAATTGTCGCCAAGGAAGAACTGGTCGATGCTGCACGGTTCACGGTGCGCGGGCCACTGGTCACCTCCGACGCCGGTCACGGTGATTCGATCGCGGTCAACGGGGTGTGCCTGACGGTCGTCGACGTGCTTGCCGACGGTTCGTTCACCGCAGACGTCATGCAGGAAACGCTGAACCGCTCGAGCCTGGCGAAGTTGGACGTCGGTTCTCGCGTCAACCTCGAGCGTGCCGCGGCGCTGAACAGCCGACTCGGTGGCCACCTGGTTCAAGGGCACGTCGACGGAACGGGCCATGTAATCTCCCGCTCGCCTTCCGAGAACTGGGAGGTAGTGCGGATCGCATTGCCGGACTCCATTTCCCGTTACGTCGTGGAGAAGGGTTCGATCACCGTCGACGGTGTCTCGCTGACGGTTTCCGCGCTGGGCGGCGACCGTGGGTTCGAGTACTTCGAGATCTCACTGATCCCCACGACGTTGGAGTTGACGACGCTCGGTACCGCGGTGGTCGGCACTCCGGTGAACCTCGAGGTGGACGTGATCGCGAAGTACGTCGAGCGGCTTCACTCTGCCGGTCGGTAGGACCAGGCTGATCGGACCCGTCCGATTGGTCGTAGGGTTGTGAGTGCATCCGTCGGATGCACTCGTTGTATTCGATGATGTGAAAAGTCAAGACTTTGGAGTGCGAGCACGTGACCAGGTTCGACAGTATCGAGCGCGCAGTAGCAGATATCGCTGCAGGTAAAGCTGTTGTCGTTGTGGACGACGAGGATCGTGAGAACGAAGGCGATCTCATCTTCGCCGCCGAGAAGGCCACCCCGGAACTGGTGGCGTTCATGGTTCGCTACACCTCCGGCTACCTGTGCGTGCCGCTCGACGGTGACGATTGCGATCGGTTGGGCCTGCCCCCGATGTACGCCACCAACCAGGACAAGCACGGCACGGCCTACACCGTGACCGTCGACGCCCGTGAGGGAATCGGTACCGGCATCTCGGCATCGGACCGCGCTGCGACGATGCGTCTGCTCGCCAACCCCGAAACCGGCGCCAACGATTTCACTCGTCCCGGCCATGTCGTGCCGCTCCGCGCGAAGGAAGGCGGAGTACTGCGTCGTCCGGGCCACACGGAAGCCGCAGTCGACCTCGCCCGCATGGCGGACCTGCGTCCCGCCGGCGTCATCTGCGAAATCGTCAGCCAGAAGGACGAGGGCGCGATGGCTCAGACCGACGAGTTGCGAGTCTTCGCCGACGAACACAACCTCGCTCTGATCTCGATCGCCGACCTCATCGCGTGGCGTCGCAAGCACGAGAAGCACGTGCTCCGTATCGCCGAAGCCCGCATCCCCACCCGTCACGGTGAGTTCACCGCTGTCGGCTACACGAGCATCTACGACGAGGTCGAGCACGTCGCGCTGGTGCGCGGCGATATCGCGGGCCCGGACGGTGACGGTAGCGACGTACTCGTCCGCGTTCACTCCGAGTGCCTCACCGGCGACGTCTTCGGTTCGCTGCGGTGCGACTGCGGCCCGCAACTCGATGCTGCACTGGACATGGTCGCTCAGGAAGGCCGCGGCGTTGTCCTCTACATGCGCGGACACGAGGGTCGCGGCATCGGTCTGATGCACAAGCTGCAGGCTTACCAGCTCCAGGACGCCGGTTCCGACACCGTCGACGCCAATCTCGAACTCGGACTACCGGCCGACGCCCGTGACTACGGCATCGGTGCGCAGATCCTCGTCGATCTGGGTATCTCGTCGATGCGCCTGCTGACCAACAACCCGGCCAAGCGTGTCGGTCTGGACGGCTACGGCCTGCAGATCACCGACCGCGTTCCGATGCCCCTGCGCGCGAATGCCGAAAACCTCACCTACCTGCGCACCAAGCGTGACCGGATGGGCCACGATCTGATCGGACTCGACGAGTACGAGGCGAACCAGAACTCCGCACAGCCCGGAACCGCACTGTGAGCGGCGAAGGTCAGCCGCAGCTCGCGATCGCCGAGGCCAAGGATCTGAAGCTGGCGATCGTTGCCGGGCAGTGGCACGCGACGATTTCCGAGGCCCTGATCGCCGGCGCACAGCGCGTCGCCGAGCAGGCACAGATCAAGGACGTGACACTGGTCCGTGTCGCCGGTGCGATCGAACTGCCGGTCGTTGCGCAGGCGTTGGCTCGCACCCACGACGCCGTTGTTGCACTCGGCGTCGTCATCCGCGGTGGTACTCCGCACTTCGAGTACGTGTGCGACGCGGTCACCGCCGGCCTCACACGCGTCTCGCTCGACGAAAGTACTCCCGTGGGGAACGGTGTCCTGACCACCGACACCGAGCAGCAGGCTCTTGACCGTTCGGGTCTGCCGGGTAGCGTCGAGGACAAGGGCGCACAGGCCTGCGCCGCCGCACTGGACACCGCAGTGACCCTGCGTCATCTCCGAGCACCATGGACCGAGGATTCGTTTCGATGAGCACACCCGGCGACAACGAGAACTGGGAACTGATCGCCTCACCGCGTAAGTCGACGCGGTACGCGATCGGCGTCGCTGTCCTTCTGGTGATCGTTCACGTCACACTTGCGCTCCTGCTCCGCCAGGGGTCCACTGGCGTGTACTTCCGCGCCGCGGACCAAATTGCGATGGCCGGCATCGGCACCGTTCTTGCTCTCGGTGTACTGATGTTGACCCGGCCTCGGGTCAAGGTGGGAAAACAGGGAATCGCCGTACGAAACATCCTGGGCGAGAAGATCGTCGACTGGGATCTGTTCGAGGGGCTCTCGTTCCCCGACGGCGCCGCCTGGGCACGCATCGAATTGCCCGACGACGAGTACCTGGCAGTGATGGCGATCCAGTCCAACGACCGCGAGTACGCCGTCGACACGGTCGGTAAGTTCCGCGAACTCGCCGACCGCTACGCACCGGTCGCGCCCAAGAGCAACTGACGTCTTCCGGCCGGTTCGGTGCCCGCATCCTGCGCGTTTCCGAGTCGGTCGGTGGCGGCGACTAACCTGAAACCGTGCCGGATCCCTCGACTTACCGCCCCGCTACCGGAACCATTCCGGCCGCGCCGGGCGTCTACAAATTTCGTGATCCGCATGGTCGGGTCATTTACGTCGGTAAGGCAAAAAGCCTCCGTTCACGTTTGAACTCGTACTTCGCGGACGTCACGACGCTTCATCCCCGTACGCGGCAGATGGTGACCACTGCCGGCAGCGTCGAGTGGACCGTCGTCAGTACCGAAGTCGAAGCGCTTCAGCTCGAGTACAACTGGATCAAGGAATTCGATCCGCGGTTCAACGTGCGGTACCGCGACGACAAGACGTATCCGGTTCTCGCTGTGACGCTCAACGAAGAGTTCCCGCGGTTGTTCGTCTACCGCGGTCCGCGGCGCAAGGGCGTCCGGTACTTCGGTCCCTACTCCCATGCCTGGGCGATCCGCGAAACTCTCGATCTGCTGCTACGAGTCTTTCCCGCACGAACGTGCTCGTCCGGAGTCTTCAAACGGCACAACCAGATCGGCCGTCCGTGTCTGCTCGGCTACATCGACAAGTGCTCGGCGCCTTGCGTCGGCCGCGTCAGTGCCATGGAGCATCGTCAGATCGTCGAAGATTTCTGCGACTTCCTCGCCGGCCGCACCGACAAGCTGGTCAAAGACCTCGAGAAGCGCATGCAGCAGGCTTCCGAGGATCTCGACTTCGAGACCGCAGCTCGTCTGCGCGACGACATCGGAGCCTTGCGTAAGGCACTCGAGAAGCAGGCAGTGGTGCTCGGTGACGGCACCGACGCCGATCTCGTCGCCTTTGCCACCGATGATCTCGAGGCCGCTGTCCAGGTGTTCCATGTGCGCGGCGGACGTGTGCGCGGTCAGCGTGGATGGGTCGTGGAGAAGGCAGGCGACGCCATCGACTGGGCTGCGCTCGACGCCGAGTCGGACTTGCCGATTCTGGTCGAACAGTTCCTCACGCAGTTCTACGGCGAGCAGGCGGCCCTCGACCCGGGAGCGGGCTCCGGGGCCGGGATCAGTGCCGTACCCAAGGAAGTTCTCGTGCCGGTTCTGCCGGCAAACGCGACCGAGATCCAGGCGTGGTTGAGCGAGCTTCGGGGATCGCAAGTGCAACTGCGGGTTCCGCAACGCGGCGACAAGAAGGACCTCGCCGAAACAGTCCAGCGAAACGCGAAAGAGGCTCTGGCGCAGCACAAGCTGAAGCGTGCCGGGGATTTCACTTCACGATCTGCGGCGCTGCAGGGCATCCAGGAAGCGCTGGATCTGGATTCGGCTCCGCTACGAATCGAATGTATCGACATCAGTCACGTCCAGGGAACCGACGTCGTGGCGTCACTGGTCGTGTTCGAGGACGGGCTCCCGCGCAAGTCGGACTACCGGCACTACGCGATCAAGGAAGCTGCCGGCGACGGTCATTCCGACGACGTGGCGAGTATCGCCGAGATCACGCGCAGGCGGTTCCTGCGCCACAACCGCGACCTAGGCGTTCTGGCGGCCTCGGCGTCGACCATGGACGCGGACGGCGGGGATCTCGCTCCCGAAGCGGCGATCGACCCGGCCACCGGTCGGCCTCGGCGCTTCGCGTATCCACCCAATCTGTTCGTCGTGGACGGCGGCGCCCCTCAGGTCACGGCGGCAGCTGCTGTCCTCGATGAGTTGGGGGTCACCGACGTCGCGGTGGTCGGGTTGGCCAAGCGCCTCGAAGAGGTATGGGTGCCGGGCGAGGAAGATCCGGTGATCCTTCCCCGAACGAGTGAGTCGCTGTACCTACTGCAGCGCATCCGCGACGAAGCTCACCGCTTCGCGATCACCTTCCATCGCAGCAAGCGCTCGAGGCGCATGACGGCTTCGGCGTTGGACTCGGTCAAGGGGCTCGGTGAAACCCGTCGTACCGCTCTGGTGGCTCACTTCGGTTCCGTGGCGAAGCTGAAAACGGCAACGGTCGAGGAGATCATGCAGGTCCCTGGTATCGGTGAGACCACCGCCACAGCAGTTCTGGCCGCACTGGGAACGGATTCGGCTGCGGCCGATGCGGGTGCTGAAGCTCGCGCGTTGCCCGCCGCGGTAGGGGATGATGAGCTGGACACGGAATCCGAATCGTCTGTTACGTCTGCTGACGCGCCCAGCGCTGACTCCGGTAGCGGTGACGAGGTCTCCGAGTCGCGAGAATTGTCCATGCCGACGACGGGGCCGAGTGCACAGTGACTACCGACAGCGCCAAAGACAGTCGAACGATGGATTTCCTGCTGGTGACGGGATTGTCCGGAGCAGGTTTGAGTACCGCGGCCAAGGTGCTCGAAGACCTCGGCTGGTATGTCGCGGACAATTTGCCACCTGAGCTGATTTCCCGGATGGTCGGTCTGAGTTTGACCTCCGATCCGCCGGTCGATCGTCTCGCCGTCGTCATCGACGTGCGGAGTCGACTCTTCACCGGAGACCTCGGCTGGGTGCTCACCGAACTCGAGGCGGAACCGATCCACACCCGGGTGCTCTACCTCGAAGCATCGGACGACGTGTTGATACGGCGGTTCGAACAGGTGCGCCGCAGCCATCCCTTGCAGAACGACGGCATCGACGGCACGTTGTCCGAGGGGATCGCCGCCGAGCGTCGGCAGTTGGCAGTGGTGAAGGCGGCCGCCGATCTGGTCATCGACACGTCGGCGCTGAAGGCTCATCAGCTGCGTCAGAAGATCGAAACGGCGTTCGGGAACGATGCAAACCGCACGATGAAGGTGACGGTTCAGTCGTTCGGATTCAAGTACGGCCTGCCAATGGATGCCGATCTCGTCTGTGACGTTCGATTCCTGCCCAATCCCCACTGGATCCCCGAACTTCGTCCGCACACCGGTCAGGATGCCGACGTCCGCGACTACGTGTTGTCCCGAGAGGGTGCCGAAGACTATCTCGACACCTACCGTCATCTGGTGGATTTGACGATCGCCGGATATCGACGAGAAGGAAAGCGCTACATGACAATTGCGGTCGGGTGCACCGGCGGTAAGCACCGCAGCGTGGCCATGTCCGAAGCTCTCGCGAGGCGTTTGGGCTCCGAGGAAGACATCTCGGTCAGCATCGTGCACCGGGATCTGGGGCGCGAATGAGTGAACCGATACAGCGCTCGCAGGAAGCACTCGAGGGGCCGGCCATCGTCGCTCTGGGCGGCGGGCACGGATTGTTCGCCACCCTCCAAGCCGTCAGACGCCTGACGGTCGACGTCACCGCGGTGGTCACGGTCGCCGACGACGGTGGTTCCTCGGGCCGGCTGCGCGCCGAGCTCGGCGTCATCCCGCCCGGCGACCTACGAATGGCGCTGGCGGCTCTGGCGTCCGACGAACCCGAGATAGTCGACTGGACGCGGACCATCCAGCATCGCTTCGGCGGTGTCGGCGCGCTCGCCGGGCACTCGGTGGGCAATCTCATCCTGGCCGGCCTCACCGAGGTGCTCGGTGATCCAGTGGTCGCGCTCGACGAGATGGCGCGACTGCTGCGAATCCGTGGCCGTGTGTTGCCGATG
This sequence comes from Rhodococcus sp. NPDC055024, assembly GCF_053608585.1. Taxonomy (NCBI): domain Bacteria; kingdom Bacillati; phylum Actinomycetota; class Actinomycetes; order Mycobacteriales; family Nocardiaceae; genus Rhodococcus; species Rhodococcus sp. NPDC055024. Next base: position 305,636 of record NZ_JBSGVT010000003.1, on the reverse strand, counting down.
TCGCCGATCGCGCTCGAGATCGAAGCCGACGTTCAAGGACTCGAAGAGGACCCCCGCGTCAGCCGTTGCATTCGTGGACAGGTTGCCGTCGCGACGACGCCGGGCAAGGTCCGGCGCGTGAGACTGCTCCCGTCCAATCCACCCGCGTGCCCCGACGCCGTGACCGCGATCGATCGTGCCGATCTCGTGGTCCTCGGACCCGGATCGTGGTTCTCGAGCGTGATCCCGCATGTCCTGGTACCCGAACTCGTCGAATCACTCTCGTCGACGAAGGCTCGAAAAGTGCTGGTGCTCAATCTCGCCCCCGAGCCGGGGGAGACCGCCGGATTCTCCGCAGAGCGTCACCTGCACGTACTCTCCCAACACGTGCCCGATTTCCGGGTCGACTACGTGGTGGTCGACTCGGCGTCGGTACCGGCCGGGCGCGAACGTGAACATCTGCAGCGTGCGGCGGATCAATTTTCGGCCGAAGTGAGGTACGCGGAAGTCGCGGACACCTCACCGGGCGCAGCGCATGTACACGATCCGGCAAAACTGGCCGACGTGTTGGCCGAACTATCGAGCAGTGCGGCAGTGGGGGATTCGACACAGCGTTCCCGGCAGGACCAGCCTTCCCGGCAAGAACAGTATTCCGAAGAACAGAGGGAGAACGCTTCGTGGCAATGACAGCGGAGGTCAAGGACGAACTGAGCCGGTTAGTGGTGACTCAGGTCAGCTGCCGCAAGGCAGAGGTCTCCGCGTTGCTGCGCTTTGCCGGTGGACTCCACATAGTCGGCGGCCGGGTGGTCGTCGAAGCGGAGGTCGATCTGGGCTCCACGGCGCGACGTCTGCGCCGGGAGATCTTCGACCTGTTCACTTACAGCGCCGACGTTCACGTACTCAGTGCAGGCGGACTTCGTAAGTCCGCTCGCTACATCGTGCGTGTGGCGAAGGAAGGTGAGGCGCTCGCCCGCCAGACGGGTCTACTCGATCTTCGCGGACGCCCGGTTCGCGGCTTGCCTGCGCAGGTGGTCGGCGGAAGTGTCGGCGACGCCGAAGCAGCTTGGCGCGGAGCATTCCTCGCGCACGGATCCCTGACCGAACCCGGCCGTTCGTCGGCGCTCGAAGTGAGCTGCCCGGGCCCGGAAGCCGCACTGGCATTGGTCGGAGCTGCGCGGCGTCTCGGCATCTCGGCGAAGGCACGTGAGGTGCGCGGAACGGATCGTGTGGTGATCCGCGACGGCGAGGCCATCGGCGATCTCCTGACCCGCATGGGAGCCCAGGACACGCGTCTGGTGTGGGAGGAGCGACGGATGCGACGCGAAGTCCGCGCCACCGCCAATCGTCTCGCCAATTTCGACGACGCGAACCTGCGACGCTCGGCTCGCGCTGCCGTTGCCGCTGCTGCACGCGTCGAGCGTGCGTTGGAGATCCTCGGCGAGGACGTGCCCGACCACCTGGCCGCGGCGGGCGCACTGCGCGTCGAGCATCGACAGGCGTCCCTCGAGGAGCTGGGCCAGTTGGCGGACCCGCCGATGACCAAAGACGCCGTTGCCGGACGTATCCGTCGCCTGCTGTCCATGGCTGATCGCAAGGCAAAGGAAACGGGCATACCCGACACCGAATCGGCAGTGAATGCGGAGCTACTCGAAGAGGGGTGACCTGCCCTCCGTCAGGGTGGGCTGCGCACGTTCGGGCCACGCGCATTAGGGTATGAGTCACATCGACCGATGAACCCCACGTCCGCGTCGTGCACACACGGATTCGGAGTATGCGTGGGTCAAGTTGCACACCAGAATCATGGTCAAAGGAGCGAATTGTGACTGTCCGGGTTGGCGTAAACGGTTTCGGCCGTATCGGACGTAACTTCTTCAGGGCGGTGGATGCGCAGAAGGCGCTCGGAACCACCGATATCGAGATCGTGGCAGTCAACGACCTGACTGACAATGCGACGCTCGCTCACCTGCTGAAGTACGACTCCATCCTCGGCCGTTTGCCGTACGACGTGTCGCTCGACGGTGACGACACGATCGTTGTCGGCGATCAGCGCATCAAGGCCCTCGCACACCGCGGCCCGTTGAACGAACTTCCCTGGGGCGAGTTGGGCGTCGACGTCGTCGTCGAGTCCACCGGCATCTTCACCGACGCCGCAAAGGCCAAGGGACACCTCGAAGCCGGCGCCAAGAAGGTCATCATCTCGGCTCCGGCCAAGGGTGAAGACATCACCATCGTCATGGGCGTCAACGACGACAAGTACGACGGCAGCCAGAACATCATCTCCAACGCGTCGTGCACCACTAACTGCCTCGGCCCCATCGCCAAGGTTCTCGACGACGAGTTCGGCATCGTCAAGGGTCTGATGACCACGATCCACGCGTACACCCAGGATCAGAACCTGCAGGACGCTCCGCACGCAGACCTCCGTCGCGCCCGCGCAGCCGCCCTCAACATCGTTCCCACCGGCACCGGTGCAGCCAAGGCAATCGGCCTGGTTCTCCCGCAGCTGCTCGGCAAGCTCGACGGCTACGCACTGCGCGTGCCGATCCCCACGGGCTCGGTCACCGACCTCACCGCGAACCTGAAGAAGTCGGCCACCGCTGACGAGATCAACGCCGCGATGAAGGCTGCTGCCGAAGGACCCCTCAAGGGCATCCTGAAGTACACCGACGCACCGATCGTCTCCTCGGACATCGTCACCGACCCGCACTCGTCGATCTTCGACTCGGGTCTGACGAAGGTCATCGACGACCAGGTCAAGATCGTTTCCTGGTACGACAACGAGTGGGGCTACTCCAACCGCCTCGCCGACCTCATCGGCCTCGTCGCCAAGTCTCTCTGAGCGGAGTTTCGATAACAGTGGCAGTTCAGACGCTGAAGGATCTGCTGGACGCTGGGGTCGAGGGGCGCACCGTACTGGTGCGTTCCGACCTCAACGTCCCGTTGGATGGCGGAGAAATCACGGACCCGGGCCGCATCGTCGCGTCCGCTCCCACCCTGCGGGCACTTGCCGAGGGTGGAGCGAAGGTCATCGTGACCGCGCACCTCGGGCGCCCCGACGGTCAGCCCGATCCCAAGTTCTCCCTCGCACCGGTTGCTGCGAAGTTGGCCGAAATCCTCGGTCGCAACGTGCAACTCGCCGGTGACGTCGTGGGACAGGACGCGCTGGCTCGTTCCGAAGGACTCACCGACGGTGACGTCCTGATGCTCGAGAACATCCGTTTCGACCCTCGCGAGACCAGCAAGGACGAAGCCGAGCGGGTCAAGCTCGCCAAGGCTCTCGTCGAGCTGGTCGGTGACGACGGCGCATTCGTCTCCGACGGATTCGGTGTTGTTCACCGCAAGCAGGCGTCGGTCTTCGACGTCGCGAAGCTGCTCCCGCACTACGCGGGTTACCTCGTCGGCGCCGAGGTCGAGGTGCTCGCCAAGCTCACGCAGGACGCAGCGCGTCCCTACGCGGTGGTGCTCGGCGGCTCCAAGGTCTCGGACAAGCTGGCCGTCATCGAGGCACTGGCACCGAAGGTCGACACTCTGGTGATCGGCGGCGGAATGTTCTACACGTTCCTCGCGGCTCAGGGTGTGTCCGTGGGCAATTCGCTGTGCGAAGAGTCCATGATCGGGACCTGCAAGGATCTCCTAGACCGGTACGCGGACGTCATCCACATCCCTCAGGATGTTGTTGTCGCGGACTCCTTCTCGGCCGATGCCGAGTCGAAGATCGTTCCGTTCGACGAGATTCCCGACGGTTGGATGGGTCTGGACATCGGACCGGAGTCGGTCAAGCGCTTCGCCGCGATCCTGACCGGCGCCAAGACCGTGTTCTGGAACGGCCCGATGGGCGTGTTCGAGTTCCCGAAGTTCGAGGCAGGCACCCGCGGTGTCGCCGAGGCAATCGTGGAGGCAACCGAGAAGGGTGCCTTCAGCGTCGTCGGCGGCGGCGACTCCGCAGCAGCCGTTCGTCAGCTCGGTATCCCGGACGAGGGCTTCTCGCACATTTCCACCGGTGGTGGCGCTTCCCTCGAGTACCTCGAGGGTAAAGAGCTGCCCGGCATCGCAGTACTGGAAGGCTGATCCGACATGGCACGTAAGCCGTTGATCGCCGGCAACTGGAAGATGAATCTGAACCACCTCGAGGCTATCGCCCTGGTGCAGAAGATCGCTTTCTCCTTGCCTGCGAAGTACTTCGACAAAGTGGACGTCACGGTTATCCCGCCGTTCACCGACATCCGAAGCGTCCAGACGCTGATCGAGGGCGACAAGCTCCTCCTCACCTACGGCGCGCAGGATGTCTCGGCTCAGGACTCGGGCGCGTTCACGGGTGAGATCAGCGGCTCCATGCTGGCCAAGCTCGGATGCACCTTCGTCGTGGTCGGTCACTCGGAGCGTCGCACCCTTCACGGTGAGACCAACGAGACCGTCCTCGCGAAGACCAAGGCCGCTCTCAAGAACGGCCTCACGCCGATCGTGTGCATCGGCGAAGGCCTCGAAATCCGCGAAGCGGGCGATCACGTCGCCTACAACGTCGACCAGCTCAAGGGTTCGTTGGCGGGCCTGAGCGCGGAGGAGATCTCCAAGATCGTCATCGCGTACGAGCCTGTCTGGGCCATCGGCACCGGCCGTGTCGCTTCTGCCGCAGATGCACAGGAAGTGTGCGCTGCGGTGCGAGCAACAGTCGCCGAACTTGCCGACGCCGAGGTCGCAGCCGGCGTTCGCGTCCTGTACGGCGGTAGCGTCAGCTCCAAGAACGTCGGAGAGATCGTCGGCCAGACCGACGTCGACGGTGCTCTTGTCGGCGGCGCGTCACTCAAGGCTGACGAGTTCGCGACACTGTCTGCGATCGCTGCAGGCGGTCCACTCCCGTGATGATCGGGTAGTGAGCTGAAACTGCTCGAGACCAAGACTGCGGGCGTGCGACCGAATAGGTCACACGCCCGCAGTTTTTTGTTCGCAAGTCAGCTCACGAGTTTGATTTCCAAAGCGCCGACGAGTTCGGGAGCAAGCTCCAACCCGGCGGTCAGATAGTTCTCGACGGTCCCGTAGTGGTGGTCCACCTCTTCGAAGGCGGCGCCCAGGTAACTCGCGTCGACGGAAAGCAGCAGTCGGATGACCTCGCCCTTGTCTGCATCTGTGGCAGCGGCGATCTTCGCGACTGTTGTATCGATGTACTCGGCCGAGTACGTGTTCGTGAGCAGGTAGTCCGCCGTGATCGTTTCGCGCGGTACACCAGCGAGTGTCTGCAGTAGTGCTGCTGCCCAACCTGTACGGTCCTTGCCCGCCGTGCAGTGGAAGAGTTGCGGTCCGTCGGTGGTCGCCAGGGCGGCGAACAACTGTGAAAATCCGTTCCGAGTGACGGGGTCCGCGACAAAACTACGATTGATGTTCTGCATGAAAGCTGTTGCAGCGTCAGCCGTTCGGAGAGCCATTGCCTCGGCGTGGATGTTGCCGGACAGGATGGGAATGTGGGCGTACATCGCCGGAGTCGGCACGATGTCGGGAGTTTCGTTCGCTTCGGTTTCGGATCGCACGTCGTAGACGGCGGTCAGCCCCAACGATTCCACGATTGCGAGATCCTCGGGCGAGGGCGTCAGAACATTTGCGCGGTAGAAGACTCCGCGGCTCATCGCCTGTCCACCGGTCGTGACGTACCCGGGGCCGGCCACATCGCGGAAGTTGTGAATCGAAGCCAGGCGTGGAGTGTCGGGCAGGGCAGTGTCAGGCAGGGCAGTGTCAGGCAGGGCAGTGTCGGAAAGCATGGAGCGGGCCTTTCGGAGGTAGAGTCGCGTCAACTGAAAAACTACTGAATCGGTATCTCGACAGTGTGATCGATGCCACTGACCAAGAGTCGTGCCTGGCCGGGCGCAGAGGTGTGTGCAAGGCGGGTATGTGGTCAGGCTATCTGTGCGCGCCTGTATGGTGTTATCGGTTGTAGTTGTCCCTATTGGATTGGTGGACGTAGACAGACATGAAACTGTTCCTGGATATCCTGCTGGTCGTCACCAGCTTGCTCCTCATCGCCTTGGTGCTCTTGCACCGCGGTAAGGGCGGCGGTTTGTCGAGTCTGTTCGGTGGCGGTGTCCAGTCCAGCCTGTCCGGATCGACTGTTGTCGAGAAGAACCTCGACCGGTTGACGGTCTTCACCGCATTGATCTGGCTCATCTCGATCGTCGGCATTGGCCTGGAGATCAAGTTCGCCTGATTGTCGGCTCGTGCAGTCGGTAATTCTTCACCCACGAATTTCAGACACGGAACCCCGCCTATCGAGCGGGGTTCTTTGTTTCGGTCGATAATTGTGTGATGACTGAAACCGCGTCGCATCGAGAAACACCGCGAGAGGCCACCGAGCCGCTGCGCGAAGACATCCGGCTTCTCGGCGGAATACTCGGACAAATAGTGCGAGAGCAAGCCGGCGACAATGTTTTCGATCTTGTCGAGCGAGCCCGTGTCGAGTCGTTCCGAGTCCGTCGGTCGGAGATCGACCGCGCAGAACTGGTGTCACTGTTCGCTGAAATCAGTACGGACGACGCCATTCCCGTCATCCGTGCGTTCAGTCACTTCGCGCTGCTCGCCAACCTGGCCGAGGACATCCACCGCGAGCGTCGGCGGGCCATCCACGTCAACGCGGGTGAACCGCCCCGAGACAGCACTCTCGCGGCCACGTACACCAAACTCGATGCGGCCGATATCGACTCGGCCACCGTCGAAGAAGCGTTGCGGGGCGCCTTGGTCTCGCCCGTCATCACCGCTCACCCGACGGAGACTCGTCGCCGCACTGTGTTCGAGACGCAGAGTCGGATCACCGAGTTGATGCGATACCGCGAGCGCACGGCGCTGAGCGCCGCCGAAACCGATGACGTCGATCTGCAATTGCGCCGTCAGATCCTGACCCTGTGGCAGACGGCTCTGATCCGGCTCAGCCGCCTCCGCATCCAGGACGAAATCGAGGTGGGCCTTCGCTACTACGACGCGGCGTTGTTCGAGGTGATTCCGAAGATCAATGCGGAGGTTCGCAAAGCTCTGCGCGCGCGTTGGCCGGAAGCCGGCCTGCTGCCGGAACCGATCCTGAGGCCGGGTTCGTGGATCGGCGGTGACCGGGACGGCAATCCGTATGTGACCGGTGAAATCGTCCAGCGCGCGACTTCGCGCGCTGCGGCAACTGCTCTCGAGCATCATCTGGGGGAACTCGAACATCTCGAGCGTGAACTGTCGATGTCGGCGCGGCTGGTGTCCGTCACGCCCGAACTCGATCTGCTGGCGTCCACTTCCGGCGACGATTCGGCATTCCGGGCCGACGAGCCGTACCGTCGCGCGATTCGTGGTATCCGTGGGCGATTGAGCGCCACCGCACTGTCGGTGCTGGGGGAGTTGCCGGCTCACGGTTCCGATGACGGTCTCGAGGCGTACACCGATCCGGCACAACTACAGCGGGATCTCGGAATCATCGACACCTCGCTGCGTCGTTTCGGCGACGAGACCATTGCCGACGATCGGCTCGATCGGCTCCGAGAAGCGGTGGAGGTGTTCGGCTTTCACCTGTCCGGTCTGGACATGCGGCAGAACTCCGAGGTACACGAAGGCGTCGTCGCAGAACTTCTGGCGTGGGCCGGAGTTCACCCGGACTACGCGTCGTTGCCGGAAGCCGAGCGTGTGGAATTGTTGTCGGCCGAGCTGACCACGAGGCGACCGCTGACTTCGCCGGACGCCGAGTTCAGTGAATTGACCACCAAGGAACTGGCCATCATGGCGGCCGGCGCGAAGGCAGTGCGGGTTCTCGGAGCGGGTGCGGTGCCCAACTACATCATCAGCATGTGTACCTCGGTCAGCGACATGCTCGAGGCCGCAGTGCTGCTCAAAGAGGTTGGCGTCCTCGATCCGGGCGTCGGCAGCGAACCCTCCTGCCCGATCGGAATCGTTCCGTTGTTCGAGACGATCGAGGATCTGCAGGGCGGCGCCGACACACTGCTGGCGACGCTCGACATCCCGATCTACCGTGCGATCGTCCGGTCCCGCGGTGACAGTCAGGAAGTGATGCTCGGGTACTCCGATTCCAACAAGGACGGCGGCTATCTTGCTGCCAATTGGGCGCTGTACCGTGCCGAACTCGACCTTGTCGATGCCGCGCGTAAAAGCGGAATCAGATTGAGGCTCTTCCACGGCCGCGGCGGAACGGTCGGACGTGGCGGCGGACCGAGCTACGAAGCGATTCTGGCGCAGCCTCCCGGTGCAGTCGCTGGTTCTTTGCGAATCACCGAGCAGGGTGAGGTGATTGCCGCCAAGTACGCCGAACCGCGCCTGGCGCATCGCAACCTCGAAACACTGATCGCAGCGACTATCGAGTCGACGTTGCTCGACGTCGAAGGTCTCGGCAGCGATGCAGACGCGGCCTATGCGGTATTGGACGAGCTTGCTGCCCTCGCCCGCACCGCGTACAGCGAATTGGTGCACGACACACCAGGATTCGTGCAGTACTTCGAAGCGTCCACACCGGTCGCCGAGATCGGGGCACTCAACATCGGCTCTCGCCCGGCCTCTCGCAAGCAGACCAAGGCGATCTCCGACCTGCGTGCGATTCCCTGGGTGCTCTCGTGGAGTCAGTCTCGCGTGATGCTTCCGGGTTGGTACGGCACCGGCGCCGCGTTCGAACGATGGATCGACGGAGACGACAGTCGGCTTGCCACGTTGACGGCCCTGTACGAGAAGTGGCCGTTCTTCCGAACCGTGCTCTCGAACATGGCCATGGTGATGTCGAAATCGGATCTCGGTTTGGCGGCCCGCTACGCGGACCTCGTACCCGACGCAGAACTACGCGATCGAGTCTTCGGAATGATCACCGACGAGCACGAACGCACAATTCGCATGTACAAGGCAATCACGGGAAACGAGAACCTCTTTGCCGACAACTCGGGCCTCGAGCGTTCGGTCCACAACCGGTTCCCGTACCTCGAACCTCTCAACCATCTACAGGTCGAGCTGATCCGTCGATACCGGTCCGGCGACGAGAGCGATCAGGTGCGTCGGGGCATCCAGCTAACGATGAACGGCCTGGCGACTGCACTTCGCAACAGTGGCTAGGTGTAACAGTGGCTAGGTGTGACAGCGTATAGGCCGGCAGGTTTACCACGGTGTGCGTGCGGCGACTCTAGGGCTGTCGCACGCACACCTCCCGCTGCGCACAGGACCGAACGGGGACCGCAGTGGATCTGCAATTGGACGGGCGAACTGCCGTGGTGACCGGCGCAGGAAAGGGCATCGGACTGGCTGTCACGCGGGCGTTGGTCGCCGAGGGCGTCCATGTTGTCGCCGGCTCTCGGACGCTCTCACCGGAACTCGAATCGCTGCAGTCCGGGGGCTGTATCACGTTTGTTGCGGTCGATTTGGCGAGTGCCGAAGGCTCAACTCGACTGCTCGAAGTCGCAGCAGGCAGGGGCGGCGTGGACATCCTGGTCAACAACGTCGGTGCTGTCACCCCGAGAACCAGTGGTTTCGCAAGTATCACGGATGACGAGTGGGCGTCGTCGTTCAATCTGACGTTCTTGTCGGCTGTGCGCACGGTTCGCGCCGCGTTACCGGAGTTGATCCGCCGAGGCGGCGGGAGCATCGTGACGATCAGTTCGGTCAACGCCTTCCTTCCCGACCCCACGGTGATCGACTACAGCGCCGCCAAAGCAGCGCTGACCAACTTCTCGAAGTCGTTGTCGAAAGAGCTGGGCGGGAAAGGGATCCGCGTCAACACCGTCAGTCCTGGGCCGGTGCAAACGGAGTTGTGGCTCGGCAAGCACGGTGTGGCATCGACGTTGGCGAAGGCGAGTGGATCAGCCGCCGACGACATCGTCGAAAGTGCCGCGGCCGGCGCCGAGACTGGGCGGTTCACCTTCCCCGAAGAGGTTGCCGACCTGGTGTTGTTCCTCGCCAGTGATCGTGCGGGGAACGTGACGGGCGCGGATTTCGTGATCGACGGTGGTCTGATCAAGACCTTGTGACCGCTGATCAAGACCTTGTGATCATTGCCGCCTGGAACCTGATCAGGTGCGCGACGGTCGATGACGTGACGCACAGGATCACTGCAGACGCGATGACCACCCACAGTCCCCACCCGATGGACTGCCCGGTGGTGTGCCCGGAGACCTCGGTACTACGTCCCACGATGGTCGCGGCGTTTCCGACGGCAACGATCAAGACAGCGATTCCCACCAGCGGTCCGGTGCAGTGATTTTTCATCTCGGGGGTGACGTCGCGGATCATGATCGCGATCAGTGCAGTGACCGCGCACATCGCGAGGACGAGAGTGATCGCTCCGCATTCGTCCATACCACTGTGGTCGAGGGCGGAAGACGACGTCCACGGGCCGAGGCTGCCGGCGACGATCCCGGCGCACGCCCACAACGATCCGACGAGATTCGGTCCGAAACTCTCGGGCATGAGGGAGGGAATTGCGCGGGTCGTCGGCGGCTGAAAGCCGAAGGAGCGTTGGTGATCCGGCTGATTGGGTGTGAACGTCACGGGACGGACCACCTTTCCTCCGCGGCGTCGAGGCGCCCAATCCAATGCTTTTCCGGAGTCTAAGGGCCGCCCAGTTCACTTTTGCCGAATCGACCGAAATTGATCGAACCGGCAGTACCAGTCAGTGAACGAAGTCCAGCGCTTCCTTGATCCACGCATTGAACTCGACGTTCGAACTCGTGCCGGTTCGGTCGACGACGATCCATCCCTTGCTCATCGGCTTACCCCGCATCTCGGGCCAACTTGCACCTTTGTGCGTCAGAAGCTCGTCGACACGGTCGGGGGCACAACGAACCATGATGTTGCCGTGTGAGTTCGCGCTGGCGGCCAGCTTCCCGTTGACCATGAAACTCAGGCCACCGAACATCTTTACTTCCTCGACGTCGTCCTCGCCCGAGAGCGCGTCGCGGATACGCTCAGCCAGCGCTTTGTCGTATGCCATGGAGGCCTCCTGGGGGTGGAGTTCCAGGTTAGATCAGGTGGCGCAGGTACGTCTGTGGGTCGTGAAGGAACCGTCGCCAGTTCGAGACGAGATCGAGGTCTTCCCATCCTGCGGCTCTGATTCCCCATTCGCCGATCTCGAGCAGGTTGGCGTTCGGGAGCGCCGCGATGATCGGCGAGTGCGTCGCGATCACTGCCTGTGCGCCGGAGTCCACCAGCTCACCGAGCAACGCGGCGAGCGTCAACGTTCCTTGGAAGGAGAGGGCGGCGTCGGGTTCGTCGATGAGATAGAACCCGCCGTCGGAGGTCCTCGACGACAAGATCTCGAGCAGCGCTTCTCCATGGGAAAGCTGATGATATTGCGGTTCAGGGTGCCGGGGATTGGGGTTGTCCTCCAGGTATGTGTACAACCCGTGCAAGGTTTCGGCCCGAAGGTAGTACGCCCATTTCGACGCGCCGGGGCTCCGCTCGACCAGAAGGTCGAGGCCGCCCGGTTCACTCGATCGGGTCTGATGCCGCGTATTTGTCGACCCGCCTTCCGCATTGAGCCCGAGAACGGCGGCAAGAATTTCGATGACGGTCGACTTCCCGGCTCCGTTTTCGCCGACCAGAATCGTGACACCCGGTGGAAGTTCGAGACCGTCCTCAACGATCTGCGCGACCGCAGGCACGGTCATCGGCCAGCTGCCTACGTCAGCGCCCGACGATGGAGCGGCCTTGACGCGGCGGATGGGTTGTCTCTGCACGGCCATACGTTCTCACAGGCTCCGACGGGAACTGAGGCTAGTGGCGCCGCGCGAGCAATTCGACGATCCGAGCCACGAGATCGAGGGGGATCGGTTTGTTTAGCGGGAACTTCACGGTTGATTTCGCGGATCGGTACGGGTCGACGGACTTCTCGAACTCTGCGCCACCCGCCGGCAGTGGGTACATCGAGATGTGGTGTTTCCAGCCTGCGAAATGAACCAGGTTCTTGCCGTTCACCGTCATGGTCGGCATCTGATAGCTGATGGTTTCATCGAGGCCTGGAACTGTGTTGTGAATCGTTTCGCGGATGCTTTCGAGGGCTGGTTGCACATCGGCGGGAAACGACGCGATGTATTCGTCGATCGTCGCGAATTCGGCCATGCTCGGATCCTAATCGCCGTCGGATTCAGTTGGTCCGCCAAAAATCGGGTTGGCTCCCGTCGGCGTCGGTGAACCCGTAGTCGGTTCCGAGTTCGCCTGAACTGACAGATCGCTGATTCCATCGCTTCCGGTTCGGATCGGCAGCGAGGGCCGCGATCGCACGTCCGATGAATCTCGGTGACTCGGAGCGTGCGAAATCCGGTGGCGCAGTCGGACCATCCCGATTCGGCAACAGAGCGTCACGCCAATTCGATTCGCCGACACCAAAATTGTCGAGCATCATCTCCGATCGCAGGAACCCCGGAGTGATGGCGACGGCAGTACAGCCGAACGGGGCCAATTCGTGGCCTTGCGAAAAGGCGAGCCGGTTCACCGATACTTTCGCCAAGTCGTAGAACACCGAGATGCGATAGTTCGACGCGTTGTATTCAGTAGTGCCGTCGGTTATTTCGGCGACCAGTCCACCAGGTCGATCGATCATCAGCGGCAGGAGGTGATGCGACGTGGTGATGTGGGTGTCGATCGCCAGGCGCAAGATGTGAAAGCCCTTGTCCAGATCGTGTTCCCATACCGGTGTGTTCCACTCCGCTGGCCCACCCTTGAGCAACTCTGCGCCCCAGATGTCGTTGACCAAGATGTCGATGTGTCCGTAGTCGGCGCGCAAGCGTTCGGCGAGATCAGCGACTTGCTTGCTCTTGAGGTGATCGACGGCAATCGGCACTCCGACGCCGCCCAGCGCGGTGACAAGTTCCGCAGTCTCTTCGATGGTCTCACCGCGCGGGTAGTCCGACTGAAGTATCCCGGCAGATGTGCTCCGACCAGTGCAGATGACAGTTGCACCCGCCTCGCCCAAGGCTGCGGCGATTCCGCGTCCGGCGCCCCTCGTCGCCCCGGCAACAACAGCTACTCGTTCGCGAAGAGCGTCCGGATTCGGTGTCCACGACATTGTTCGATTGTTCTCGCCCGGATTGTTTCGTTCAAGAGTGACGGCGATCTGCGGAACCGAACCGTGATCCGCGGCGTCCAAGGTAGTAATTGCTCGGGGGAGCGAAACAGGGGGAGAGATGAATCGTTGTGTCGGGCAGAGTGCCCGTTGGAGAAACGGGATCTCGGGATTGAGTTCCGTTCCGTCAAAAGGAAATTCGCATCTGATCCGGAGTCGGCGGGTAGTCGAAACTCGCCACGGTGAGAAAGTCGTCGACTTTCCACCAGGCCGGGAATCGCCCGAAGACGATTCCCGGCCGGTGTGAAAATCAGATCTGTGAAAATCAGATCACGGAAGCTGCGAGGCAGCGTCTGGATCGAGGAACCAACGCGTCGCAACCAAACCGGTGGCTCCGGCGGACGGCCAGTCCTCGGCCGAGGCACCACCAACCGCTTTGGCAACGGCCTCGGCCTTTGCTGCGCCGGAGACGAGCAACCAGACCTCTTTGGCACGCCGAACAGCGGGCAACGTCAGCGTGATGCGAACCGGTGGCGGCTTGGGGGAGTCCGTTACCGCGACAACGAACCGCGCTTCTTCTCGAACGGCGTCGGTGTGCGGGAACAACGAGTTGACGTGTCCTTCGCCGCCCATGCCGAGCAGGTGCACGTCGAAGGTCGGGACCTGATTGCCGTGTGCCTGAGCGCCCAGCAGTTGTTCGTACGCCGTCGCCGCACCGTGGGGATCACCGTCGTAGATACCGTCGGATGCGGCCATCGCATGTACTCGGTCGGGATCGACCGGCACATGATCGAGGAGCGCCTCTCGAGCCTGCACTTCGTTCCGCTCGGGATCGCCGGACGGCAGGAACCGCTCGTCACCCCAGTACAGGTCGATCTGAGACCAGTCGATGTCGCCGGGAGCATTCCGCAACTTCTCGAGAAGTGCGATCCCGGTTCCGCCACCGGTCAGAACGATTGATGCGACTCCGCGAGCCTTCTGGGCCTCGACGATGGTCGTGACCAGGCGTGCGGCAGCAGCATCGACGAGTTGGCCGGCGTCGGAAAAATTCTCTACGACAACATCACTCATAGGTCACCTTCTCCAATCCAGCCAGAGCTTCCTCGTAGATCTCGTCGGGATCGAGTCGACGCAATTCCTCGGCGAGGCAATCGCGTGTCTCTCGGCGACCCAGAGAAACCAGCGCGTCGGGCTGACCGGTACGGATCAACGTTGCAGTCGTGCCCTCCTGCGGGCGACTGATGGAAATGCTGCGGGTCTCGAGCTTCAACTCGACGGTCAGCTCACCCGTACGCCGAATGACCGGACCGTCGATCTTGGCCGCCAGCCAACCGGCGAGAATATCCAGTGCCGGTTCGGTTTTGAGACCGGAGACCACTGCGGAGGTGATCTTCTCGTGCGGCGGCTGATCGAGAGCCGACGCAAGCAGCGCGCGCCAGTAGGTGACGCGACTCCAAGCGAGATCGGTGTCACCGGCGGTGTACGACGCGAGTCGCCCCTTGATGGTGGCCGTCGGATCGGGGGCACCGGTGGCATCGGTGATGCGCCGTATCGCGAGCCTCCCGACAGGGTCCTTCGCCGGAATCTCGGGTGCCTCGAGGGGCCACCACGCGACTACCGGGGTGTCGGGGAGCAGGAACGGGATGACGACGCTGCTCTCGTGATCCGCAAGCGGACCGTAGAGACGCAGGACCACGACCTCCGAGGCGCCGGCGTCGCCGCCGACACGGATCTGAGCATCGAGCCGAGGCTCACTCTGCTCGTCGCCACGCAGAAGCACGATGACGCGGCACGGGTGCTCGCGGCTGGCTTCGTTGGCGGCCTCGATGGCTTCCTCGGCGTTCCCGGTGTCCCTGGTGCAGACGACGAGCGTCAACACTCGTCCCAAGGTGACAGCGCCGCCGGTCTTACGTACCTCGACCAGTTTCTTGCTGACCTGGACCGTGGTGGTGGACGGCAAATCGAGAATCACTAGGGTCGCCTCCATTCGCGTCCGGTGCGTTGCATCATTTCGTCCGCAGACGGTGGTCCCCACGTTCCGGCCTCGTAGGGTTCCGGCTTACCGCCGGCAGCCCAGTGCTCGAGGACGGGATCGAGGATCTCCCAAGACAATTCAACTTCGGCATTCACCGGGAAGAGAGACGGCTCGCCGAGCAACACGTCGAGAATGAGCCGCTCGTACGCCTCCGGTGACGACTCGGTGAAAGCCTGACCGTACGAGAAGTCCATGTTGACGTCACGGACCTCCATGCTCGATCCGGGGACCTTCGAACCGAACCGCATGGTGACGCCCTCGTCGGGCTGCACGCGGATGACCAGAGCGTTCTGGCCGAGGTCTTCGGTCATCGTCTTGTCGAACGGTAGGTGCGGTGCACGTTTGAACACCACTGCGATCTCGGTGACACGACGGCCGAGTCGTTTGCCGGTGCGCAGATAGAACGGCACACCCGCCCAGCGGCGGGTGTCGACCTCGAGGGTGATGGCGGCAAAGGTCTCCGTGATGGAGTCCGCTGCGAAGCCGTCTTCTTCGAGGAGCCCGACCACCGGCAGCCCACCCTGCCAGCCGCCCGCGTACTGGCCGCGGGCGGTGGTCTCGTCGAGGGGCTCAGCAAGGCGAGTGGCAGAGAGGACCTTGATCTTCTCCGCCTGCAGATTGAGCGGCTCGAAGCTGATGGGTTCTTCCATCGCCGTGAACGCGAGCAATTGCAGCAGGTGGTTCTGGATCACGTCACGGGCCGCGCCGATGCCGTCGTAGTACCCGGCGCGTCCACCGAGGCCGATGTCCTCGGCCATCGTGATCTGAACGTGGTCGACGTAGTGCGCGTTCCAGATCGGATCGAACAACTGGTTCGCGAAGCGCAGAGCCAGGATGTTCTGGACCGTTTCCTTACCGAGGTAGTGGTCGATACGGAAGACCGTGTCCTCGGGGAACACCTTGTTGACGACGGCGTTCAGTTCGCGAGCGCTCGCGAGGTCGTGACCGAACGGCTTCTCGATGACCACGCGTCGCCACTGACCGTCTTCGGCCTGCGCGAGGCCGGAGGCGGACAGCTGTTCGAGGACCTGAGGGAATGCGTTGGGCGGAATCGCGAGGTAGAAGCCGTGATTGCCGCCGATGCCACGCTCGTTGTCGAGCGTCGCCAACGTGTCGGACAGGTTCTGGAAGGCCTCGGCCTCGTCGAAACTGCCCTCCACGAACCGGATGCCTTCGGCGAGCCGCTCCCACACGTCCTGACGGAACTTGGTGCGAGCACCGTCCTTGACTGCTTCGAGGACGACGTTTGCGAAGTCCTCGTCCGTCCAGTCACGCCGGGCGAACCCGACCAGAGCGAATCCGGGCGGCAACAGTCCACGGTTGGCGAGGTCGTAGATGGCTGGCATGAGCTTGCGCCTGGCAAGGTCGCCGGTAACACCGAAAATCACCAGGGCGCAGGGCCCCGCAATGTGCGGAAGCCGTTTGTCGGTGCTGTCCCGAAGGGGATTCACCCAATCTGATGCCGCCGCGGAATCGCTCACAGGCTCAGCTCTTCTGGGTTGCTGCGCGGAGCTGCTCGGCAGTTGCGTCGAGCAACTCGTTCCAGGACACCTCGAACTTGTCGACGCCCTCGGTTTCGAGGACCGTGAACACGTCCGCAAGATCGATGCCGACAGCAGCGAGCTGATCGAACACCGCCTGTGATTCCTGAGCGGTGCCCGAGATGGTGTCGCCCGTGATCTCACCGTGGTCGGCGAGAGCGTCCAGCGTCTTCTCCGGCATGGTGTTGACGGTGTTGGGTGCAACCAACTCGGTGACGTAGAGCGTGTCCGGGTAATCCGGGTTCTTCACGCCGGTCGACGCCCACAGCGGACGCTGAGCCTTGGCACCGTCTGCCAGGAGAGCCTGGAAGCGGGGCTGGACCTCGAAGATCTGCTGGTAGGCGTTGTACGCCAGGCGAGCGTTTGCGAGTGCAGCCTTGCCGCGAAGCTCGAGAGCTTCCGGCGTGCCGATTGCAGTGAGGCGGTTGTCGATCTCGGAATCCACGCGGGAGACGAAGAACGAGGCGACCGACTCGATGGACGAGATGTCGCGGCCGGCAGCCTTGGCGGTGTCCAGACCTTCGAGGTATGCGCCCATGACTGCTTCGTAGCGCTCGACCGAGAAGATCAAGGTGACGTTGACGCTGATGCCCTCGCCGATCACCTTGGCGATGGCGGGAATGCCTGCCAGCGTCGCGGGGATCTTGATCAGGACGTTCGGGCGATCGACGATCTTGTGCAGCTCGATCGCCTGCGCGACGGTGGCGTCGGTGTCGTGTGCCAGGCGAGGATCGACCTCGATGGACACGCGGCCGTCGACGCCGTTCGACGCCTCGAACTGCGGAGCCAGGATGTCGCACGCAGCGCGCACGTCGTCGGTGGTCACCGCGGTGATGGTGGCGTCGACATCGGCGCCGCGCTGCGCGAGCTCACGAACCTGAGCGTCGTAAGCCGAGCCCTTGGACAGGGCTGCCTGGAAGATCGACGGGTTGGTCGTGACGCCCACGATCGACTTCGTGTCGATGAGGTTCTGCAGGTTGCCGGACTGGATGCGATCTCGTGAGAGATCGTCGAGCCAGATGGAAACGCCTGCAGCGGAGAGCTTTTCGGTATTCACGTTCTGTGTCATCGAGATCATCCCTTCACAGCTGCGAGGGAGCGCTGCGCGGCTTCGACAGTCGCGTCGGCAGTGATGCCGAACTCCCGGTACAAGGTCTTGTAATCGGCGGAGGCGCCGTAGTGCTCGAGCGAGACGGCCTGACCGGCGTCGCCGAGGATGCGCCACCACGGCATTGCGATGCCGGCTTCGACGGACACGCGTGCGCGGACGGCGGGCGGAATGACCTCGTCGCGGTACGCCTGATCCTGCTCGAGGAACCAGTCGAGGCAGGGCACGGAAACGACGCGGGTTGCAACGCCCTGAGCTTCGAGGGTCTCACGAGCCTCGGTGGCCAGATGCAGTTCGGAACCGGTGGCCAGCAAGATGACCTCGGGCGAACCGTTGGCTGCGTCGACGAGAACGTACGCGCCGCGCTTGACGCCCTCGGCGGCCTTCTCCTTGGTGCCTTCGAGAACCGGGATGTCCTGGCGGGTGAGTGCCAGAGCGGTCGGTCCCGTCTTGTTCTCGAGTGCTGCCTGCCATGCGAACGAGGTCTCGTTGGCGTCACCCGGGCGGACGACGGCGAGATTCGGGATGGCGCGCAGTGCGGCCAGGTGCTCGACCGGCTGGTGAGTCGGGCCGTCTTCGCCGAGACCGATGGAGTCGTGGGTCCAGACGTAGGTGACGGCAGTCTTCATCAGTGCAGCCAGGCGAACGGCCGGACGCATGTAGTCGGAGAAGACCATGAAGGTTCCGCCGTACGGGCGGGTCGGGCCGTGCAGCGCGATGCCGTTGAGGATCGAGCCCATCGCATGCTCACGGATGCCGAAGTGGAGCGTGCGGCCGTAAGGCTGCGCATTCCAGTCGTTGGTGGAGATGGAGAACGGGCCGAACGAATCTGCGCCCTTGATGGTGGTGTTGTTGCTGCCCGCGAGGTCAGCGGAGCCGCCCCACAGCTCGGGCAGGATCGGTCCGAGCGCGTTGAGTGCCGAACCGGAGGCCTTGCGAGTCGCAACGCCCTTGGCGTCGGCCTCGTAGGTCGGGAGAGCGTCGGCCCAGCCGGCGGGGAATTCGCCGGCGAACAGACGGTCGAAGAGTTCCTTGCGCTCGGACTCACGTGCTGCCCAAGCGTCGAACTCGACCTGCCACGCCTTGTGTGCGTCG
Source organism: Rhodococcus sp. NPDC055024 (assembly GCF_053608585.1). NCBI lineage: Bacteria > Bacillati > Actinomycetota > Actinomycetes > Mycobacteriales > Nocardiaceae > Rhodococcus > Rhodococcus sp. NPDC055024. The sequence continues at coordinate 286,872 of NZ_JBSGVT010000003.1, read as the reverse complement.
GCGCCGCGCGAGACGACCTCACGGGCGTGAGCCAAAGCGTCGGCGTCGACGTCGAAGGACTTGCTCGGATCGAATCCGAGGGCTTCCTTGACCGCAGCGACTTCGTCGGCACCCAGGGCGGAACCGTGGACGTCGCCGGTGTTCATCTTCTTCGGAGCCGGGAAACCGATGATGGTGCGGAGAAGGATGATCGACGGGCGATCGACGACGGCCTTGGCCGCAGCGACTGCGTCGAGAATGCCGGAGACGTTTTCGCCGCCCTCGACGTGCTGAACGTGCCAGCCGTACGCCTCGTAGCGCTTTCCGACGTCTTCGCCGAGAGCGATCGTGGTGTCGTGCTCGATGGAGATCTTGTTGTCGTCGTAGAAGACGATGAGGTTGCCCAGTTCCTGGACACCGGCGAGGGACGACGCCTCGGAGGTGACGCCTTCTTCGATGTCACCGTCGGACGCGATCACGTAGATGTGATGGTCGAAGGGGGAGGAGCCGACCGGGGTCTCCGGATCGAACAGCCCGCGCTCACGGCGCGCAGCCATCGCCATACCAACTGCGGAGGCGAGGCCCTGGCCCAGCGGACCCGTGGTCATCTCGACGCCGACGGTGTGGCCGACCTCGGGGTGGCCGGGGGTCAAAGCGCCCCACGTGCGGAGAGCTTCGAGGTCCGCGAGCTCGAGACCGTAGCCCGACAGGTAGAGCTGGGTGTACAGCGTCAAGGACGAATGGCCACAGGAAAGAACGAAGCGGTCACGGCCGACCCATTCTGCATCCGAAGGATCGTGGCGCATGACGCGCTGGAAGAGGGTGTATGCCAACGGCGCCAAGCTCATTGCAGTTCCGGGATGGCCGTTGCCGACCTTCTGAACCGCGTCGGCGGCGAGCACGCGGGCGGTATCGACAGCCTTGGTGTCCAGGTCGGTCCAGTCCGAGGGGTGGACGGGTTGCGTGAGGACGTGGATCTCGTCTGTGATCGACACTGGCAGATGTCTCCTGACATGGTGTACGTGGATTGCGAGGGTGGGTGTCCCTCCACTGCGTAACCCAGCCTAATGGTCCTGGCTGTCCGGGTCGATTCGGTTCCTCCATGGCTGCGGTCTACCATCGTCCGTAGTAGAGAACAGTGTCAGTAGTGTGTCGTGAAGAGTTAGTGCGGTAACGCGTGGTGCAAGGAGAGAACGTGCGGACAGGGCAACAGCCGAGCGGACATGGCTTCGGCAGCCCAGGTGCCGCCCCGCGGGCGACCAACACCGATACGGTGTGGGGTCGCGCAACGGGCAAGGTTCTGGCTTATATCGCGCTCACGAAGCCGCGAGTAATCGAATTGCTGTTGGTGGCAACCATTCCGGCAATGCTGCTGGCCGATCGCGGAACAGTCGACATCGCTCTGATCCTCAGCACCCTCTTCGGTGGCTGGATGGGTGCAGCGAGTGCGAACTCCCTCAACTGCGTCGTCGACGCCGACATCGACAAGGTCATGAAGCGCACCGCCAAGCGTCCGCTGGCCCGCGAGGCGGTACCGACCCGCAACGCGCTCGTCTTCGGACTTCTCCTGGGTCTCGCGTCGTTCCTGTGGCTGTGGTGGCGAGCCAACCTCCTCGCCGGCATCCTCGTCGTGATCACGATCGCGTTTTACGTACTCATCTACACGATGGTTCTCAAGCGTCGTACCTGGCAGAACGTCATCTGGGGTGGCGCTGCCGGATGTATGCCCGTCCTCGTCGGCTGGGCCGCAGTCACCGGATCACTGAGCTGGCAGCCCGTTGTGCTGTTCCTGATCATCTTCTTCTGGACGCCGCCGCACACCTGGGCGCTCGCAATGCGCTACAAGGAAGATTACAAAGCTGCCGGTGTTCCGATGCTTCCCGTGATCGCCACCGAAGAGCACGTCACCAAGCAGATCCTGTTCTACAGCTGGGCGATGGTCGTCACGACGCTCGTCCTCGTGCCCGCGTCCGGCGTCATCTACGCCGCCATCACCATCGTCGCCGGCGCGTGGTTCCTGCTCATGGCCCATCAGCTGTACCGCAGCGTTCGTGGCGGTGCCCAGGTCAAGCCGCTGCGCCTGTTCCTGCAGTCCAACAACTATCTTGCGATCGTCTTCGTCGGCCTCGCTGTCGACTCGGTGCTCGGACTCCAGACGATCAGTGACATGCTCAGCTGATTCTGCTGTGCGCCTTTATTAACCGCGGGCGGTTAATAAAGGCGCACAGCACTTCGCTAGGGGATCAGAACGATTGATCCCGTGGTTGCTCGACCTTCCAGATCCCGATGCGCTGTCGCCGCATCGGCGAGGGGATACTCGGCCCCGACGCGAATATCGAGCTTCCCGGCCGCAATGGCGTCGAAGACATCGCCGGCACGCCAGGTCAGTTCCTCACGAGTGCGAATGTGATGCGCGAGCGTCGGACGCGTCAGGAATAGTGAGCCCGACGAATTGAGCCGCTGCGGATCCACCGGCGGAACCGGACCACTGGCCGCGCCGAACAATGCGACGGTGCCGCGGATACGTACGGAAGCCAAGCTCGAATCAAAGGTTGTTGCGCCGACGCCGTCGTATGCTGCCGCGACTCCTTCGCCGCCGGTCAACTCCCGGACGCGCGCTGCGATGTCGTCGTCGTACCGCAGTACCTCCGAGGCGCCGGCGCCACGCGAGAGTTCTTCCTTCGCATCCGAAGACACAGTCGTGACGACCTTCGCTCCGAGGCTGACGGCCATCTGCGTCAGGATCAATCCGACGCCGCCCGCGCCCGCGTGCACGAGCACGGTGTCTCCGCTCTGGATCGGATACGTCGACTTCGCGAGGTAATGCGCCGTCATCCCCTGCAGGAGCGCCGACGCTGCGGCTGATGCCGGGACACCGTCGGGCACTTTGACTGCGACTGCGGCGGGAACAGCCACCTTCTCGGCATAGCTGCCAGTGGCCGCGGCCCACGCGACACGGTCGCCCACGGCGAAGTCGGTGACATCGGAACCGACGGCTTCGACAACACCGCTGCCCTCGTCGCCCGGAATGTAGGGGAGCGGCCGCTTGTACTGGCCCATTCGGAAGTACGTGTCGATGAAATTGATGCCGATCGCTTCGGTCCGGACAAGTAGATCGCCTGGGCCCGGTGTCGGTTCGGGTTGTTCGGTCAGAGTCAGAACCTCTGGTCCGCCGGTCTCGGTCACGTAGATGGCTCGCATGGTTTCTGTTCTACACCCGCGGCGACCGAGCCTCAGTCCATGCCTGGTGTCGCTTCCGGGCTACCGACCAGTATTGTCGAGTCATGAGCACCGATACAGAGAAGTCGGACGCCACCCCGTCCGCGCCGGAACTGCCGAAGTCCACGGTGAATGCCATCACCAAGTTCGTCGCCGAGCACGGCGGAACCGCCAGCGCCGTCATCCAGCCGGTCGGCGTTGCCGGCGTTCGCATCACTCTCGTGGGTGCCGACGGCATCCTCGGTGACCAGGTCGTCGAGGACCTCGCCACGGCCAATGCCGTCGTCGCATCCTTCGACAACGTCACCGTTGCCGAGTGGGAGCGTGAGCTGACGAGCATCGTCACCCCGCAGGAAGGCCACTTCAAGAAGATGGCCGGTTGGGTTGCCAATCAGACTCGGTTCCCGAAAGCTCGCAACGAATCCTGAAAATGACGTGTGGGGAGTAGGAACACCAAAAGGTGTTCCTACTCCCCACACGTGTCTTCAAGTGTCAGACAGCTGGTATCGGCGAGCCGGTCGGCGTGAACTGGCGGGTCTTGCCCGCGGCCCAAACTGCTGCCGTCGCAGCCGTGCACAGTCCGGCACCAGCGACGTGCATGATCACCAGAACTTCCGGCACATCGGTGAAGTACTGCACGACGCCGATGAGTGACTGCGCGAGGATCAGTCCCAGCAGGACCTTCAAGCGGAGCTTCACGGCCGCTGACGTTCCGACCGCGTAAAGGCCGAAGGTCAGTCCCACGACCAGCGCGAGGTATCCGACCAGCAGCTGCGAGTGCAGATGAACAAGCGTTACGATCTCGACCTCCAGGCGAGGCACCGTGCGTTCCAGTCCCTTGTCGCCCGCGTGCGGGCCTGCACCCGTTACGAGGGTGCCAGCGACCAAAACGCCGGCGAGCGCGACACCTGACAGCGCGGTAAGCCACCGCAGCGGCTTCGGCATCACGATCAGAGTTGTAGCCTCGTCGGGTTCGGCGATCTTCGCGTACATCACCGTGGCAACCCAGACCATCAGCATCGACGCCACCAGGTGGATTGCCACCGTCCACCACAGCAGGCCGGTCAGGACGGTGATTCCGCCGATGACTGCCTGAACCACGGTGCCGAGCGGCATCATCCAGGCGTAAACAAGCACCTCTTTGCGACGGCGAGCGCGAGTCACCGCGAGCACGATTGCAGCCGCGACGATCACAACCAGGAATGTGAGCAGGCGGTTGCCGAACTCGACAGCCTGATGAATGACCGCGACCTGTCCGTGGCCGACCGGGACGAAGCTACCGGGGAAGCACTGCGGCCACGTCGGGCAACCGAGTCCCGAGTCCGTCACGCGCACCACCGCGCCGGTGACAGCGATGCCGCCCTGCGTCAGGATCACGATGAACGCGATGATCTTCTGCGTTTTCAGCGAGGGGAGAGGTAGTCGATCCACCAAGCGCAAAAATCCGGCATACACACGATTCACCACGCCAACGATCGTAGTTCCCCATCAACTACACAGTGTCGTTGGGGGCAGCTCGCTCCGCGCCTGCCCCGCGTCGTTGGGGGCAGCTCGCTCCGCGCCTGCCCCGCGTCGTTGGGGGCAGCTCGCTCCGCGCCTGCCCCGCGTCGTTGGGGCCAGCAAGCTCCGCGTCGTTGGGGCCAGCTCGCGTCAGTTTGCGCGAACCCGCACGATTCCCGAGATCGTGCCCTGGAAGTACTCGCCCGACTCGGTGATGAGCGCAGACATCTGCAGGGTGTCGTTGAGGATGGTCGACGGCAGGGGAGTCGAACCGATCTGTGACCCGTCCTTCGAGTCGATCACCGCGAACGAGTACCCGTCCAGCGGCGAGGTGTTCGCAGCGCCGTCCCGGGTGACGGTGTAGATCGCGCCATCAGCGGTCGAGAGGTGCGGGACCGCGGAGCTTCGAATCGTGTTGTCCCACACGACATGGCAGCCGACCGGGTCGATGTCGACGCGGGTCATGCCGCCGTTGAAGGGTGCCGTGGCGGGGACCGCCGGGCCGGCGCCTTCAGGAGTTGTGGGGTACGGGTATCCGTAAGTGCCGGCGACGTAGACCGAATGACCGATGCCGACGGGCGAGTTCTCGCTGCCGCTCGGTGAGCCGTCCTGGCTTGCAGCGGACAACACCGGTTGTGTGCACACCTCGGCGCCCGTGTCAGCGCGATAGACGTGCAAGCTCACCGTCGGATGGGCGTTGTCGACGATGGTCAAGAAATCACTGCCCGTCGAGGGGCCGAAGTACGTCGGAGTCGATCCGGTACCCCAGCTGAGCTGACCGGGATTGCGGGCCGGCCCGCGATCGTACGGCTGACGCCAGTCGACGACGACCTCGTCGCCGCTTCGCTTCAGTTGGTAGAGCGCGTGTGTGGTAGCGACGGCAGTGCCCGTCGGGGAGGTGGAGATGCTGTTCTGCACCTGTTCACCCTCGGGGAGAGCGATGCTGTGCGCGATTCGATCCGTGCCGACATACCCGACGGTGCCGTGCCCGGTGGCGAACCAGACATTGCCTTCCCAGTCGGGAGCGAGGCCGGTGACGTTGTCGTCGGCGGCAACCGCACCACTGAGATCGACGGCATCGGCGAGTTCCAGCCGCCAACTGCCGTCCGGATTCTGAGCATGGGAAATGCGGACCAGCAGACGATTTCCGTCGACCGCGACGAGGCGGTTCTCGTTGTCCAGGTAGGCGTAGACGCCGCCGAGGAGACTGCCCTTCGCGAGCGGCAGTTGCGCCACGGATCTACCCAACGGCGTGGCGTCGGCCTTCGGATCGATCAAATGGATGGTCGGGATCTGGCCGAGCATCGTCGTGCAGAGCGAGACGATCATGCCGTCGGAACCCTGCAGGACCGTCGGGCAGGCGGCCATCATCGGGAAGGCGGTCACTTCGTGGGGGCCGGTTCCGGGTCCGGGCAGCGGAGTGACGTCGGACGAGCCCGCGTCACCGTGCATGGTGGAGGTACCGACGGGACCGAGGTACGGATTCGCAGGTGCGAGTGGACCGGACACCGAGGGAGTCGCCGTTGCGGGTCCGGCACACAACATCACTGTTGCGGCCACACAGCCGACGATCTGAGCTGTCCGTCGTGTACTCACGTGAACTTGAACCACCTTGCTGCGCAGACACCGGCCACCGCGGCCCAGATGAGAAGTACGAGAATCGAGAACCAGTCCATCGAGGTGTCGAGGGCCGCTTCGAGAGCGTGAGCGAGAGCACCGGACGGAACAATGCGCACCAGCGTGTGAACAGCGGTCGGAAGTTCGCCACTGGCGAAGACCACACTGCCGATGCCCACCATGATGAACCACAAGACGTTGGCGAGAGCGAGAACGATCTCCGCTCGCAAAGTGCCGCCGAGCAGCAGTCCCAGCGCTGCAAACGTGACAGTACCGATGGCAATGACCACTGCGCCGAGTACCAGTTCGGCGAACGACGGACGCCACCCCAACGCCAAACCGATAGCGCCGAGCAGCAATGCCTGCAGTGCCACGACGATGATGACGGCGGCGCTCTTGCCCGCGATGATTCCCCACCGCGGTAGCGGCGTTGCACCGAGTCGTTTGAGCGCGCCGTATCGGCGATCGAATCCGACGGCGATGGCCTGTCCGGTGAACGCCGTCGACATCACGGCAACCATCATGACACCAGGGAGCACGGTATCGACCCGAGAATCGCCCAAATCGCCGATCGGAAGTAGACACAGTCCGATGAGCAAGGTGATCGGGATGAACATCGTCAGCAGCAACTGCTCACCGTTGCGGAGCAGAAGAGTCAGTTCCAGTTTGGTCTGCGCCGCCAGCATTTCGGCCGCCGAACTGGGGCGGGGATCCGGCGAGAAAGTGCCAGGCTCGAAGCGGTTCTCGGCGAGCCGGCGTTCCCTGGCTCCGTTGGCAGTCCCACTGTTCTGGCCGTTCGCTGCTGTTTCGTTCATGACCTTGATCTCCGTCATCCCCTCAGTTCCCGGCCCGTCAATTCGAGGAAGACGTCTTCCAGACTCCGTTGATCGACGCGAATGTCGTTGATCAGCACGTCCTGATCGGCACACCACGTCGCGACTGTCGCCACGGTTGCCGGATCGATTGCACCTTCGACGACGTAGGTGCCGGGGTTGGATTCCTCGACGCGGAACCCGGCGAGTGAGCCGACTAGCGAGTCGAGGCTCAAACCGGGAACCGTCGTCAGACGGAGTTGGCCTTCGGCGCCCTTGCTGGTGACCTCGGCCGGCGTTCCCGACGCGACGATCTTGCCGTGGTCGATGATGACCAGTTCGTCGGCGAGCGCTTCGGCCTCGTCCATGAGGTGCGTGGTGAGCAGGACGCTGACGCCGTCGCGGCGCAGAGCGTCGATGAGTTCCCACACGAGTAGACGTGCCTGAGCGTCGAGTCCGGCGGTGGGTTCGTCGAGAAATACCAACTCGGGACGGCCGACAAGCGCGCACGCCAGAGACAGTCGTTGCTGCTGGCCGCCGGAAAGGCGACGGTAGGGTGTCTTGCGCGCATCGGTGAGGCCGAGTTTGGCAAGGAGCCAGGTGGGATCGAGTGGGTCGGCAGAGTATGCGGCGACGAGGTCGAGCATTTCTCCGGCTTTGGACCCGGGGTATGCGCCGCCGCCCTGAAGCATGACGCCGATTCGCGAGCGGACTTCACCGGAGTCGGCGATGGGGTCGAGACCGAGCACTCGAACGGTGCCGGCGTCGGGGGTGACAAACCCTTCGCACATCTCGACGGTGGTTGTCTTACCGGCTCCGTTTGGGCCGAGCAGGGCAACGACCTGGGCCGTCTCGACAGTGAGATCGATACCGTCGACGGCTCGAACACCGTCGAAGGACTTGACGACACCCTGGATCTGTACCGCCGGCGTCGACGATCTGGAGGCTCTCGAGGTCACGGGGAATCAGCGTAAGCCCCCGCCGAGTTGTCTTCGTCTACCGGTCCGCCTTTCGTGATCTCCGCTACTGGCTTGTCGCTGCGCCAGGGGAGTGAATTGCGGGTGAAGACGATGAGCGTTCCGGCGGTGAGGATGGTCGCGATGACGGCCTGCACGATCATGAACGGAAGGTATTCGGCGCCGTTCGACATCAACATGACGCTGACGATCGAGGTGAACACCACAGCGGGGATGCGGAAAATCGGCGCGGTGGCCCAGGCTGCGAGCGGAAGTATCGCCCACAGCAGGTACCAGGGCTGAACGACCGGGAACAGGAGAACGATGGCCCCGAGTGCGATGCCGAGTCCACCGACCGGGTGAATGCGGCCCATGTACACCGAGATCATCATCCGCGCGGTGATGAGAATGGCAACCAGGTACGCGATTGGCCGCGTGATCGTGAGGATTGCCGTCGTGTGATCGCCGAGTCCGAGCAGTACACCGGCCAACCCCGTGCCGACGCCCAGCAGCGTCGGGATGGACATCCAACTCCTGACCGCCGTAGCGGTGTCGAGGGTGTTGATCCAACCCATGCCGAGCCCACTGGCCGAGCTGATGACAAACGTGACGACGGCGGCAACGATGCCCAGGAGAATCGCGGCTCCCGCCAGGGCTTTCCAGGTGCCACCCCAACGCCGGGCCAGAGCCATGCCGACAAATCCGAGTGCGAGCAAGGACGGAATTTTGACGGTCGACGACAACGCGATCAATCCGGATCCCGCGATGAGATAGAACAGTGCCCGCCCACGGATGGGCCCGGACCCTTCGACTGCGCGGAGGGCGATCTCGATTCCGGCGAGCATCAACCCGAGCATGAGCGCTTCGTTGTGGATGCCGGCCACCAAGTGGAAGAGCAGCAGCGGGTTCGCGGCTCCGAGCCAGAGTGAACTGACTGCGGAGACGCCGCATCGCTTGGCCAGTCGAGGTATCGCCCACACGATGAGCGCGACGCCGGCCAATGCGAGCAAGCGGTGCAAGAAGATTCCGGCCACGATGTTGTCGCCGGTCAGTGAGCTGATTCCGCGTCCCAGCCACAGGAAGAACGGCCCGTACGGAGCCGGCGTGTCCCGCCAGATGGTCGGAACAGTGCGGGTGAGGACGTGGTCGACGCCCAGTGCCGCCTTGGGGCCGATGGCGTACGGATCGAGTCCGCGGGCCGCGATTTCGCTTTGTGCCAGATACGAGTAGACGTCGCGGCTGAACATCGGCGGTGCGACGGAGAGCGGCAGGATCCACAGCAGGAGTGTGCGGTCCAACTGAGAGCGGGTCATGCGCCGCGGTGCGCCGGATCGGCTGCGTATGTCGCCGACGGCGAATCGGCCCATCATCAGCCAGGCGAGAACGACGAGCACCGTTCCGGTCATCGTCATGGTGAGCGAGACCGTCGGCATACGTCCGGGAAGGCTGAGGACTCGAAGGCCGGCGGTCGGATTCTGCAGGACGGGTTGTGCGCCGGCGCCGAGCGCGCCCACTGCCATCAAGACCGCGCCGGTCGCTCCGAATCGACGGATACCTCGCAGTTGCGCGGTTTCCTTCGCGTTCAGGCCCGGGCGCTCGCTTTCGTCGCCGTGCAACACCGCGGCCATACTCTGCCGGGGAGCGGAACCGAAAGGCCGAACGCCGATCGTGGAAAGCGCGAGTGCCTTGGGTTTGTCCAGCAGGATCACGCGCGCCGATCGCGCGGTCGTCGTCTTCTCGGGGGTCTGCGGCACACCAGGCAGCGTAGCGGCTCCATCCAGCCGGACAGACAAGCACAAACAACGTGCGCTGTCCGGATATTCCCGGATGTAATGCAGGTTGCCCTTAGTAGACCTGCGAAAAGAATTCGGTCACACTTGTGTTGTGAAAAGAAATGCGTCAGACCCTCGAAGCAAGGAAGTTGCAGGTCAGCCCACTGTAGCGACCTCGCCGAGTGCTGCCGCAAATCCGGTGACGGTGAGCGTCGAAGGCCAGACCCGGGCCGCAGTGGTCAAGCTGCTACTCGAAGAAGGCCCCATTACGGCCTCCGAAATCGGCACACGTCTCGGTTTGAGTGCCGCAGGTGTCCGACGTCACTTGGACGCCTTGATCGAGTCCGGTGAAGCACGAACGGCTTCGGCGGCGTCGCTGCGCCAGCGCGGACGCGGTCGACCTGCCAAGCAGTTCCAGATCACCGCGACCGGCCGCGGGCGCCTCGGCCATACCTACGACGATCTGGCGGGAGCCGCGATGCGGCAACTCCGCGAAATCGGCGGGGACGCGGCAATCGAGGAGTTCGCCAAGCGTCGGGTTCAGGCCATCGTCGGAGACGTCGAACCGGCTGATCCGACAGATGTGGACAACGTCGAGGCGACAGCGGACGCAATCGCCGAAGCCTTCAATGCGGTGGGGTTCGCAGCGTCGACCCGGCCGGTAGGCAACGGCGTGCAGATCTGCCAACATCACTGCCCGGTTTCCCATGTGGCAGAAGAGTTTCCGGAACTGTGTGAGGCAGAGCAGCAAGCATTCCGGCAGTTGCTCGGAACGCATGTCCAGCGCCTGGCGACCATCGCCAACGGTGACTGCGCCTGCACGACGCACGTGCCCCTCGTGTCCACCGGGAGTAGATGACCGGACCACAGTGTTCTACAGAGCGTTGCTCTACTGAGCGTTACCCCAGAGCGGCGTTCGAATAGAGATTTTTCAGCTAGTTCCTCAAAGTCAGAACTGCTCGACCGCAGCGACCAGCCCTCGCTGAGACCGAGCAGCCGTCAAGAAACAAGACTCCGGAAGGAGCTCGCATGACCGTCACATCAGACCAGGCGACTACCACTGCAGCTGCAGGCACCGAGCCGCTCACGCAGGAAGAGACCATCGCGTCCCTCGGTCATTACGGCTACGGCTGGTCCGATTCCGACGAAGCCGGAGCCAGCGCGCAGCGCGGGCTCTCCGAGGCTGTCGTGCGGGACATCTCGGCGAAGAAGAGCGAGCCGGAGTGGATGCTCGACATCCGTCTCAAGGCTCTGCGCACCTTCGACAAGAAGCCGATGCCGAACTGGGGCTCCGACCTCGAAGGCATCCACTTCGACAACATCAAGTACTTCGTGCGCTCGAGCGAGAAGCAGGCCGAGTCCTGGGAAGACCTGCCCGAGGACATCAAGAACACGTACGACAAGCTCGGCATCCCCGAGGCAGAGAAGCAACGCCTGGTTGCCGGCGTCGCAGCTCAGTACGAGTCCGAGGTCGTCTACCACTCGATCCGTGAGGATCTCGAGCAGCAGGGCGTCATCTTCCTCGACACCGACACCGGCCTCAAGACGCACCCGGAGCTGTTCAAGGAGTACTTCGGTTCGGTCATTCCGGCCGGCGACAACAAGTTCTCCGCACTGAACACCGCTGTGTGGTCGGGTGGCTCGTTCATCTACGTTCCGCCGGGAGTCCACGTGGACATCCCGCTGCAGGCGTACTTCCGCATCAACACCGAGAACATGGGTCAGTTCGAGCGCACCCTGATCATCGTCGACGAAGATGCCTCCGTGCACTACGTCGAAGGTTGCACCGCGCCGATCTACAAGTCCGATTCACTGCACTCGGCGGTTGTCGAGATCATCGTGAAGAAGGGCGGCCACTGCCGCTACACGACCATCCAGAACTGGTCCAACAACGTGTACAACCTGGTGACCAAGCGCACCAAGGTCGAAGCCGGTGGATCGATGGAGTGGATCGACGGCAACATCGGTTCCAAGGTGACCATGAAGTACCCGGCCGTGTGGCTGATGGGTGAGTACGCCCGCGGTGAGGTTCTCTCCGTTGCGTTCTCCGGCGAGGGCCAGCACCAGGACACCGGCGCCAAGATGCTCCACCTCGCGCCGCACACGTCCTCGACCATCATCAGCAAGTCTGTCGCCCGTGGCGGTGGACGCGCGTCGTACCGCGGTCTGGTGCAGGTCAACAAGGGTGCCCACGGCTCCAAGTCGACCGTCAAGTGTGACGCTCTGCTCGTCGACCAGATCAGCCGAAGCGACACCTACCCGTACGTCGACATCCGCGAGGACGACGTCACCATGGGTCACGAGGCCACGGTTTCCAAGGTCAGTGACGATCAGCTCTTCTACCTGATGAGCCGCGGACTGACCGAGGACGAAGCGATGGCCACCATCGTGCGTGGATTCGTCGAGCCCATCGCGAAGGAACTCCCGATGGAGTACGCGCTCGAGCTCAACCGCCTTATCGAACTTCAGATGGAAGGGGCTGTGGGTTAGTGACCACGCCAGAGACCGGAGTCATCGGAGCTGTTGCCGGGGAGAACCCGACCGCTCCTGTAAAGGGTGCAGCCACCGGCTCACCTATCACGAACAAGGGCGAGCAGTTCTCGTCGTTCGACGTCAATGCATTCGAGGTTCCCGGCGGACGTGACGAGATCTGGCGGTTCACCCCGCTGCGTCGTCTGCGTGGATTGCACGACGGCAGCGCAGTTGCCAACGCTCAGGTCAGCGTCGAGGTGGACGGTGGCGGCGACATTACCGTCGAGACCGTCGGCCGTGACGACGAGCGTCTGGGCAAGGCTGGTGTTCCTGCGGATCGCATTGCAGCGCAGGCATATTCGAGCTTCGAGACTGCGACGGTCATCTCGGTTGGCGCCGAGGTCGAGGTCGAGAAGCCCGTCGTGGTCACCATGACCGGCCCCGGAGTCGACAATGTCGCCTACGGACATACCCAGATTCGTCTGGCGCAGTTCGCCAAGGCGACGTTCGTCATCGACCAGCGCGGCAGCGGAACCTTCGCGGAGAACATCGAATTCGTTCTCGGTGACAGCTCGCAGCTGACCCTCGTGGCCATTCAGGACTGGGCGGACGACGCAGTTCACGTGACGTCACACCACGCTCGCCTGAACCGCGACGCAGTGCTCCGGTACACCTCGATCAGCCTGGGCGGCGACCTGGTTCGCCTTTCCGCCACCGTCAAGTACGACGGACCGGGCGGCGACGCGGAACTGCTGGGCCTGTACTTCGCCGACGCCGGCCAGCACCTGGAACAGCGTCTGCTGGTGGATCACAGCCAGCCCAACTGCAAGTCCAACGTGGTCTACAAGGGCGCGCTTCAGGGCGATCCCGGATCCGGCAAGCCCGACGCGCACACCGTGTGGATCGGCGACGTTCTCATCCGCGCCGCAGCGGAGGGCACCGACACGTTCGAGCTCAACCGCAACCTGGTGCTCACCGACGGCGCCCGCGCCGACTCGGTTCCGAACCTCGAAATCGAAACCGGTGAGATCGTCGGAGCCGGCCACGCAAGTGCAACGGGACGTTTCGACGACGAGCAGCTGTTCTACCTGCGTGCTCGCGGTATCCCGGAGGATCAGGCGCGTCGTCTGGTCGTACGTGGGTTCTTCCACGAAATCATCAACAAGATCGCTGTTCCCGAGGTGCGCGATCGCCTCGAAGCCGCGGTCGAAGCCGAACTCGCAGCAGTCGGCTCCTGACCGCCCTGGCGGCGACACCACCCCGTCGCTACGCTCGCCCCGCCTCATCTTGAAGGAATTTCATGTCTACCAGTGACAACACCACCACACCGGCCATCTCGGTCCTCGAGGTTCGTGACCTGCACGTCGAGGTTGCGAACTCCGACGCCAACGCCGAGCCCATCCAGATCCTCAAGGGCGTCGACCTGACGGTTCGCTCCGGCGAGACCCACGCGATCATGGGCCCCAACGGCTCCGGCAAGTCGACTCTGTCGTACGCCATCGCCGGTCACCCCAAGTACCAGGTCACCTCCGGTTCGATCACCCTCAACGGTGAAGACGTTCTCGCGATGAGCGTCGACGAGCGTGCACGTGCCGGACTGTTCCTGGCCATGCAGTACCCCGTCGAGGTTCCCGGCGTCTCCATGTCCAACTTCCTTCGCACCGCCGCTACGGCAGTGCGCGGCGAGGCTCCCAAGCTGCGCCACTGGGTCAAGGAAGTCAAGGAAGCCCTCAGCGAGCTCGAGATCGACCCCTCGTTCATCGAGCGCTCGGTCAACGAAGGCTTCTCCGGTGGTGAGAAGAAGCGCCACGAGATCCTGCAGCTGGGCATGCTCAAGCCGAAGATCGCCATCCTCGACGAGACCGACTCTGGCCTCGACGTCGATGCTCTGCGCACCGTTTCCGAAGGCGTCAACCGCTACAAGGAGCGCGAGAACGGCGGAGTTCTGCTGATCACGCACTACACGCGCATCCTGCGCTACATCAACCCCGACTTCGTCCACGTGTTCGTCGGTGGCCGCATCGTCGAGTCCGGCGGACCGGAACTGGCCGACGAGCTCGAGACCAACGGCTACGTTCGTTTCACCGCGGACACCGCAGCTACCCAGGGAGCGTAATCACGATGACCACCTCGGTGCGCGAGCTCGACGTCACAGCGGTTCGGGCCGACTTCCCGATCCTGGCGCGGACCGTGCGCGACGGAAAACCTTTGGTGTACTTGGATTCCGGCGCTACTTCGCAGCGACCGGTCCAGGTTCTCGATGCCGAACGGGACTTCCTGACCACGTGTAACGCGGCAGTACACCGGGGTGCTCATCAGCTCGCAGAAGAAGCGACGGACGCGTACGAGAATGCTCGCGCCACCATCGCTTCCTTCGTGGGTGCGGATTCGGACGAGTTGGTGTTCACCAAGAACGCCACCGAGGCCCTGAATCTGGTGACCTACGTTCTCGGTGACGATCGCTTCGACCGTCACGTCGGTCCTGGCGACGAAATCGTCATCACCGAACTCGAACACCACGCCAACCTTGTTCCCTGGCAGGAACTTGCGCGCCGAACCGGTGCGACCCTCAAGTGGTACGGCGTCACCGACGACGGCCGGATCGATCTCGATTCGCTGGAGTTGACGGACGCGGTGAAGGTCGTCTCGTTCACCCACCAGTCCAACGTGACGGGTGCGATCGCACCGGTGGAGGAATTGGTGCGACGAGCACGCGCTGTCGGTGCACTTGTCGTGCTCGACGCGTGCCAGTCGGTGCCTCACATGGCAGTCGACTTCCACGAACTGGGAGTGGATTACGCGGCTTTCTCCGGCCACAAGATGCTCGGACCTTCGGGTGTCGGCGTCCTTTACGGCCGTCGTGAACTGCTGGCAGCGATGCCTCCGTTCATCACCGGCGGCTCGATGATCGAGACGGTCACCATGGAGGTCAGCACTTACGCGCCGCCGCCTCAGCGTTTCGAGGCCGGTGTCCCGATGACCTCACAGGTGGTCGGACTGGGCGCTGCCGTGGATTACCTGAACACCTTCGGGATGGACGCCGTCGCCGCGCACGAGCACGTGTTGGTGGATGCTGCGCTCGAGAAGTTGTCGGCGATCGAAGGCCTGCGCATCATCGGACCGCAGACGTCCGAGAACCGCGGCGGCGCGATTTCCTTTGTCGTGGACGGTATTCACGCCCACGACCTCGGCCAGATCCTCGACGACGAGGGTGTAGCGATCCGCGTCGGCCACCATTGCGCGTGGCCGTTGCATCGCAAGTTCGGCGTGGCTGCGACGGCCCGCGCATCGTTTGCGCTCTACAACACCACCGCGGAAATCGACGTTCTCGTAGCGGCGATCAAGCGTGCGCAGGAATTTTTCGGTGTCGCAGGGGAGTTGAACTGAATCATGCGCATGGAGCAGATGTATCAGGAAGTGATCCTCGATCACTACAAACATCCGCACGGCCGCGGACTCCGCGAGCCGTTCGGCGCCGAGGTGCACCACGTCAACCCGACGTGTGGCGACGAGGTGACGTTGCGCGTCCAGATCTCCGAGGACGGAACGGTCTCCGACGTCTCGTACGACGGACAGGGCTGTTCGATCAGCCAGGCGTCGACGTCAGTGCTCAACGACCTCGTCATCGGGATGCAGGTCACCGACGCACTGAAGACGGTGACGGCGTTCAACGAGATGGTGAGCAGTCGAGGCACCGTCGAGGGGGACGAGGACGTTCTCGGCGACGGCATCGCCTTCGTCGGCGTCTCGAAGTACCCGGCACGCGTCAAGTGCGCCTTGCTCGGATGGATGGCATTCAAGGATGCTGTAGTCCAGATTGTCGACGGCAGTGCTGTGACGACGGCGGACAGCAGTGAATTGGTCGACACGACTGAAGGACAGGGATCATGACCGAGACACAACCAGTGCAGGACGCCGAGGTCGGCGCTCCGGTGAATCCGAATCCCGATTCCACTGCGGAATTCGGTGGCGCACAGGGCAGTGGCACTGTCCCGTCGCCTGAGCGACTCGACGAACTCGAAGAAGCGATGCGCGACGTCGTCGACCCCGAACTGGGGATCAACGTCGTCGATCTCGGATTGGTCTACGGACTCTTCGAAGACGACGGCGTCGTCACGATCGACATGACTCTGACGTCGGCGGCGTGCCCGTTGACCGACGTGATCGAGGACCAGGCACGCGGTGCACTGGTGCGTAGCGATCTGTGTACCGACATGAAGATCAACTGGGTGTGGTTGCCGCCGTGGGGACCGGACAAGATCACCGAGGACGGACGCGAGCAGCTGCGCGCACTCGGCTTCACCGTCTGACGAGTGATCTCAGCACGATCAACTGAATAAATTTCACCGGAGCGTCGGTGCCCGTTCGTCGGGTACCGGCGCTTCGGTTTGTTATATAGGGCCGTTTTAGCCATGATATTCAGGACAATAGTCCCAAATGGTTGTTTGATGAATATTTGCTGGAAGCTGACTCATCGGTAACATCGCAGCTGATTGTCACGATGTGATCTCCGGCGGGCGATTTGCCAGTTTCCGTCGGACCTTTCCAACGTATTCGTCTCATTTCGAAGTACCCCGATCAGTTCGAGGCGTCCAACGGACGCATATACCTGTTTGCATCATGATCAAGTTGTAAGAGGGAGATTCGTGTGGATGGCAGTCCCGACCGAGGAATCGTTTCCGCAGCTCGTCCGGACGACGAACTCACCTTCCCTCTTTCTGCCGCGCAACTTTCCCTACTTGTCGCACAACAGCTTCGACCCGAGATACCGGTCAGCATCGCTCAGTACGTCGATGTGGACGGCCCGCTCGACATCGACCTGCTGACCGCTGCCAGTAAGCAGACCGGCCGCGAGATCGGTTCCGGATACCTGCGCCTGGTCGAGGTCGACGGGGTTGCGCGTCAGTGGCTCGATGTCGACATGGACGATTCCCTCGACGTGGTCGACCTGCGCACCGAATCAGATCCGGAATCGGCGGCGCGCGAATGGATGCGGCGCGAGCACACCGCCGCCATCGACCCGTTCACCGATCGCCTGGTCAGGCTCGCGGTCCTGATTCTTCGCGACGACCATTCCTACTGGTACAGCCGCATCCATCACGTAGCCCTCGACGGTTTCGGTGCGATGTCGATGATGAACCGCACGGCCGAGATCTACACCGCCGCCGTGCGGGATCTGCCAGTTCCCCCAGTGGTAACTGCGCCTCTCGAGGCTTTGGTGAAGGCTGAGTCCGACTATCTGGGCTCCACGCGGTGGGAGCGCGATCGCGACTACTGGACTACGAAGATGGCCGACAAGCCGAGCGGAACCTCGCTCGCGTCCTCGACTGCTCCGTCGCAGGCGTGGTCACGGCTGCGGTCGGCGACCGTGCCGGAAGAACTGCGAAGCTCCCTCGAACGCCTTGCCGAAGTGCACAACGTGACGACGTCCTCGGTGGTGATCGGCGCTCTGGCCGCCTACCTCGCCCGGGCGATCGGAACTCGCGATGTCGTGCTCAGCCTCCCGGTCTCGGGGCGGACGACAAAAGCTGCTCGCAGGTCCGGCGGAATGATGTCGAACGTCGTCCCGCTACGCGCGAGCGTCGACCCCTACTTCGCAGTGGGGGATTTGCTTCGTGAGGTGAAGCTCGAACTCACCGGTGCACTGCGTCATCAGAAGTACCGCCACGAGGACCTGCGACGCGTCCTCAACGCCGGTGATCACAGTATCGCCGACGGCCGCGGCTTCCACGGACCGCTGATCAACCTCATGCTGTTCCACTCCGGAATCACTCTCGGCGACGCGCACGGCGAACTCCACGTGATCTCGACCGGGCCGATCGAAGACCTCTCGGTCAACGTCTATCAGACTTCCGCGGCCGAAGAGATCCAGATCGACTTCGCCGCGAATCCAGACCTCTACACCGATGAGGACATTTCGCGTCACCATCGACGGTTCCTCGACTTCCTCGAATTGTTCTGTGCCGCAGAATCGGGAACTCGATTGATGGACATCGACCCGGACGCCGCGGGGAAGTGGATCGCAGAAGTACAGCACGCCCGCAACGTCGAATACTGGTCGTCGACATTGTCGAACCCGGCCGAGGAGCTGGGGTTGCCGGTCGTCGCCGGAACCGGTCGAACGTCCACGCCCCTCCAGATCGAGGCAGACCTCTGCCGCCGCCTCGAGACGATGGCGACGACGATGAACACGAGTCTGTTCGTGCTGTTCCAGTCTGCGATGACCGGACTGCTGCGCCGCGTCGGTTCGGCCGACGAGGTGTCGATCGGAGTTTCGGTTCGCGGATACGGCGCCTCGAATCCGGACGACTTCGTCTCGATGTTCGCCAATCAGCTGGTGCTTCGCTCGACAGTGTCGAACACCATGACGCTCACCGATCTGGTCGGCGCGGTGGACACCGTCTCGATCGACGCCTTCGAACACGCAGACATTCTTCTGTCTTCGGTGACCGCCGCCCTCGGCGACGGTCGATGGGTGGAGACGGGCCCGTTGTTCCGGGCGATGGTCTGCTTCGAGGAGCCGCTGGATGCTCACCCGAGATTTCCGGGACTCATGGTCGGTGCGCCGATCGGGTCCGACCTCGCGACAGCTCCGGAACTGTTTGTCTCCCTCGCGATTCCGACGGGTGAGCATGCCGACTTCGATCAGCCGATCTCCGGGGTTCTGGATTGGCTCGGCACGAAAGAACAAGCCGACGACCTCGCCGACCGCTATCTACGAATCTTGACCGCAATGGTCAGTGCTCCGCAGTCGGTGCTCGGCGCTGTGGACTTGCTCCGCGCGGACGCGCGCCAGGCGCTTGTACCGCCCGTTCTGCCGACCACGCCGGTCCGAACGCTCTCCGACATCTTCGCCGACCGTGTTCGCGCGACCCCTGACGCGATCGCCGTCGTGGGTGACGAGCGAGTGTCGTACCTCGAACTCGATCGACGATCGAATCGGTTGGCGCGCAAGCTCGTCGATCATGGTGTGCAATCGGAGTCGCTGGTCGGAATCATGCTGCCGAAATCCGTCGACATGATTGTCGCGGCTGTCGCGGTGTTGAAGGCCGGCGGCGGATATCTCCCGCTCGATCGCGCGCACCCGGCCGAGCGATTGGCATATGTGGTCGAGGATGCGCAACCGGTGTGCATCATTTCCGATTCCACCTTCCCGAACTCCACCTTCCCGAACTCTGATGTGACGGTCGTCGGAGTCGACTCCGACGAGTACTCCGGTGCGAGTCTGGAAGCCGATGAGCGCCCGCGTGCGCACGGAGCCGACAATCTGGCGTACGTGATCTACACCTCGGGGTCGACGGGTCGACCCAAAGGCGTCTCCGTCACCCATGCCACCGTGGTGCGATTGTTCGAGAACACGCACGTCGAATTCGGATTCGACGGCAACGATGTGTGGACGATGTTCCACTCGTTCGCCTTCGACTTCTCGGTGTGGGAACTGTGGGGCGCGCTGCTCCACGGTGGAACTCTGGTGCTGGTCGATCACGAAGTCTCACGTGACCCCGATGCCTTCCGGGCGCTGGTTGCGGCGGAAGGCGTCACGGTGCTCAATCAGACGCCTTCGGCCTTCTACCAGTACATCGAAGCCGACCTTCGGGCCGATTCGCAGACCCGGCTCCGGTTCGTGATCTTCGGTGGCGAAGCGTTGGACCTGCGTCGTCTCGGGCGCTGGTACGACAGTCACCCGGGCTACGACAATCACCCGAAACCCGGGCCCGCGCTCGTCAACATGTACGGCATCACCGAGACGACGGTGCACGTCACGCATCTCGAACTCGACCGACCGAGCGCGAGTTCGGTTACCGGCAGCCGGATCGGTGACGCGATCGACGGACTTCGTGTGTACCTGCTCGACGAGCATCTCTCGCCGGTCCCGGCGGGAATCGCGGGGGAGATCTACGTCGCGGGCGGTCAACTCGCCCGTGGTTATCTGGGCCGACCCGATCTCACCGCGGGCCGGTTCGTCGCGGATCCGTTCAATGCCGGCGGACGACGGCTGTACCGCTCCGGCGACCGTGCACGCTGGATCGCGCCCGGACAACTCGAGTACCTCGGACGCGGCGACGCACAGGTCAAGATCCGCGGATTCCGGATCGAACTCGGCGAGATCGACTCCGTCATCCTCAGCGCGCCGGGAATCGACGACGCCGTGACCGTCGTGGCTCCGACGCCGGCCGGTGGCGCTCTGGTGACTTACGTGACGGCTTCCGGCGCCGTGGACGTCGACGTCCTCCGCGCCCACGCCGCCGAAGTCCTCCCGACCTACATGGTTCCCGACGCCTTCATGGTCATCGATTCGATTCCGTTGACCACCAACGGAAAACTCGACCGGCGTGCGCTGCCGTCGCCGATCCTGGCCTCCACCAAGGTCTTCCGGCCTCCGACGACACCGACCGAGGGCAAGGTTGCCGCGGTTCTGGCTGACATCCTGGGTAGCGGACCGCTCGGACTCGACGACAATTTCTTCCATCTGGGCGGAAACTCGCTGGTAGCGACGACGGCGGTAGCGCGCTTGACCGAAGCTACCGGGGTTCGGATGCCGCTGCGTGCTCTCTTCGATCACCCCACGGTGTCCGGGATCGCGGCGACCATCGAGCGTGCCGCACAGACCCCGGACGCCGACGGTATTCAGGTCGTGGCCCGGCCTGCTGTACTGCCGCTCGCTCCCGCGCAGCAGCGACTGTGGT
This sequence comes from Rhodococcus sp. NPDC055024, assembly GCF_053608585.1. NCBI lineage: Bacteria > Bacillati > Actinomycetota > Actinomycetes > Mycobacteriales > Nocardiaceae > Rhodococcus > Rhodococcus sp. NPDC055024. The sequence goes on along the minus strand of NZ_JBSGVT010000003.1, from coordinate 265,858 downwards.
TCCTCAACCGTGTCGCACCGGAATCAGGTGCCTACAACATTCCGTTGGCGGTGTCGCTGCGCGGCGCCGTCGATCCCGACGCACTCAGTGCCGCGATCGTGGACGTGGTGACCCGCCACGAGTCACTACGCACGGTGTTTCCTCACATCGGGGACAACGCAACGCAGAAGGTTCTGGACCTGGGCGAGGGTATCGCGGGGCTCGAGTCGATCGAGGTGGAACGCGAAAGCCTCGAGAGGGTGATCTTCGAATTCTGTTCGGCGGGTTTCGATCTGGTTCGCGAACGCCCGGTGCGCTACCTGTTGATCACTGTCGCCGACGACACGGAGGGCAGAGACGAGGAAGCCGTCCTCGTCGTAGTTCTGCATCACATGGTGGCCGACGGTTGGTCGCTCGCGCCGTTGGCCGCCGACCTCACCGGCGCCTACGCGGCCCGCGTCGGCGGCAACAGCCCGCAGTGGGCGCCCCTTCCGGTGCAGTACGCCGACTACACGCTCTGGCACCGGGAACACCTCGGGGACACGGCATCCACCGATTCGCTTGCCCACTCACAGATCGCGTTCTGGAAGCAGCAGCTGGCAGGAGCACCCGAGCAGCTCCACCTGCCGACGGACCGTCCGCGCGCACTCGACCCGACCATGCGCGGAGCCGGCGTCGACATCAGAATCGGCGCTTCCACGCATCAGAAGCTCGTTGTCCTTGCCGCCGATCACGACGCCACACCTTTCATCGCTCTGCACGCGTGCTTCGCCCTGCTTCTGGCCAGGTACAGCGGCACGGACGACATCGTCATCGGAACACCGGTGGCTGGGCGAGGGGACAGGTCTCTCGATCTGCTGGTCGGCATGTTCGTGAACACCCTTGCCTTGCGGACCGTCGTCGATCGTGATGCACCCTTCGGGGAGTACCTCGCGCAGGTCAGAGCCGTCGATGTGGATGCCTTCGACAATGCGGACGTGCCGTTCGACGTCGTCGTGGACGCGCTCGAACTGGACCGCTCGTCCTCGCATCACCCGGTCTTTCAGGCGGCCATCACCTCGCGGATAACCACCGCTCACACAGCCGAACTCGCCGGAGTGTCGATGACGGCGCGGGCGGTGGAGACGGGGCTGACCAAGTTCGATCTCGAACTCACCGTCACGGAGCGTCGCGAGGGCGGGTCCGCAGCGGGAATCGATGCCACGTTCACCTATTCCACCGATCTGTTCGACAAAACGACCGTCGAAGCGTTGGCGCGTAACTTTGTGACACTCGTGGAATCAGCAGTGTCGGAACCGACTGCACCGGTTGGCGGCCTTCGTGTACTCGGTGCCCGGGAGAGCGCCGTGATTTTGCCGCGGCGCGGCGACCTCTCCCTCGGCGAATCGACCTTGGCGCAGATCCTGGGCGAGACCGCGCTGGCCCACCCCGACGCGATCGCCCTCGAAGACTCCGAGCGGTCACTCTCGTACGCAGAGTTGGAGCGCCGATCGAATCGGATCGCCCGATACCTCATGGACCTGGGTGTCGGCCCCGAGACTCCGGTCGCGCTGGCTGTTTCCCGATCGGTCGACTCGGTGCTCGCAGTCTGGGCGGTCACCAAAGCCGGCGGCGTTTTCGTCCCGGTCGATCCTCGCTATCCCGCAGATCGCGTTGCGCACATGCTCGAAGATTCGGGGGTGCGGATCGGAATTCGGTCAGCCGAGGTTGCGGCGGGTCCGGCGGTCGGCGGGAACGTTGCGGTCTGGATCGACCTCGGCGACGCGGACACCGTTGCAGAATGTGCCGCCTACTCCGATGCTGCGATCGACGAAGCGGACAGAACGGGATCGATCTCTGCGGCCTCGGCTGCGTACGTCATCTACACGTCCGGCTCGACCGGAGTGCCGAAGGGCACCGTCGTCACTCACGCGGGTTTGGTCAATCTTGCTCGCGAACAACAGGATCGGTACCGGATCACCGCTGATTCGCGGACTCTGCATTTTGCGTCGCCGAGCTTCGACGGCGCCGTACTCGAACTTCTGCTCGCCGGTTCGACCGGCGCGACGATGGTGATCGCACCCGCCGACATCTACGGAGGGGAGGCGTTGAGCGAGTTCCTCCGAAGCCGCGAGGTCACTCATGCCTTCATCACTCCGGCTGCTCTGGCGACCGTCGATCCGGCGGGCGTGACGGCACTGGAATGCGTCGTCGTCGGCGGCGATGTGTGCACTCCGGAACTGGTCTCGAGCTGGGGCAACGGGCGCAGACTGCACAACGGATACGGTCCGACCGAAACCACCGTCATGGTCGCCATCAGTGATCCACTTTCACCGGGCGAGCCGATCACCATCGGCGGTCCCATCCGCGGGATCGACGCCGTGGTGCTCGACGCCCGGCTGCAACCGGTCCCCATCGGCGGCGTCGGCGAGCTGTACATCGGTGGGCCGGGCCTTGCACGTGGTTACCACCTTCGTCCCGCACTGACGTCGGATCGGTTTGTCGCGCATCCGTACTCGACGCCCGGTGCCCGGATGTACCGAACCGGTGACCTGGTCCGCTGGACCAAGGACCTGACCCTTCGCTACGTGGGCCGCAGCGATCACCAGCTCAAGATCCGCGGGTTCCGCATCGAACTCGGCGAGATCGACGCTGCCCTGATGGATTCCCCTCTCGTGCACTTCGCGACGACAATTCCCGTCGAATCTGCTGCCGGCACCACCCTGGCGTCGTACGTGCTGCTGAACGGACACGCTGATACCGAGTCGCTCTTTGCCACCCTCGCCGAGACGCTGCCGCGCTACATGATTCCGTCGTCGATCACCCCGATCGACGCGATTCCGCTGACCCCGGTCGGCAAACTCGATCGCAGAGCACTACCGACACCGATTCCGCGCGAAATCCTCGGAACGGGTCGTGATCCGGAACCCGGGCTCGAACGAACCGTCGCCGACGTCTTCGCCTCACTGCTCGACGTATCCGAGGTCCGGGCCGCCGACAACTTCTTCGATCTCGGAGGCAACTCCCTCGTCGCGACGCAGGTGTCCGCACGGTTGAGCGCAGCGACGGGATTCGCCGTGGACGTGCGCTCGATCTTCGAAGCGCCGACCGTCGAAGCTCTCGCTGCACGTCTGGCGGCGAACGCCGAAGAATCAGACGATCGACCTGCCCTGAGCGCCGGTGCTCGCCCGGACCGCCTGCCACTCTCCGCTGCACAACAGCGACTGTGGTTCGTCAATCGCTTCGATCCGCAGTCCTCGGTCTACAACATCCCGTTCGCGATCCGGATCACCGGACAAATCCACGGCGATGCGCTCGAAGACGCACTTGCGGACGTCATCGCACGCCACGAGGTACTTCGAACGATCTACGTCGACAGCGTGGACGGCCCGAGCCAGGTCATCCGAGCGCTTTCCGACGTGCAGTTCTCGATCGAGCACTATGTCGGCTCCGAAGGAGTCGACGCGGCGACGACGGAGTTTGCAGCGGCGACGGAGTTTGCGGCGCGGGGGTTCGACCTCGGTTCGGATCTGCCGATTCGGGCACTGCTCGTGCGCGAGGACGCCGACGCTCACGTACTGGTCGTCGTCATCCACCACATCGCCTTCGACGGCTGGTCCCTGACTCCTTTTGCCACAGATTTCATCGCTGCGTACACCGCGCGCGTTGTCGGAGATGCACCAGTTTTTGCGCCGCTCGACGTGCAGTACGCCGATTACGCGCTGTGGCAGCAAGACTCGCTCGGACAGACCAACGATCCGGAGTCTCTGGTTGCCCGCGAGCTGACGTTCTGGACAGCTGCCATGGCGGGTGCCCCGGACGAGGTACTGCTACCCGCGGATCGCGCACGCGGATCTGTCACCACCAACGCTGTCGGATCGGTCCCGATCGTCATCGACGCGGCGACGGGGGAGCGACTCGGCGCCCTGGCGCGACGGAGTGGTACGACGCAATTCATGGTCGTGCACGCGATCCTGGCGGTTGTTCTCGCCCGTCTCGGTGCAACCGACGACGTGGTGATCGGGACTCCGGTAGCGGGCCGCGGGCGACCCGAACTGGATTCCCTGATCGGGATGTTCGTCAATTCGGTACCGCTTCGCACACCGGTCGATCATCGAGCGTCCTTCACCTCCTTGCTCGAGGTGGTCCGCGATCTCGACCTTGCCGCGTTCGCCCACGCCGAGCTGCCCTTCGAGGTGCTGGTCGACGCCCTCGATCTCGACCGGTCCACCACACGGCACCCCCTGTTCCAGGTCATGCTGTCGTACCACCAGAATCTGCTCTCGCCGCAGGTCACGGTCCACGACGCGCATCTAGAGGCGCAGCCACTCGAACCGTCCGTCGCGAAGTTCGACCTCGAGTTCACCCTGCTGGCCGGCGACTCCGAGAACAAGGAGATCACCGGATCGCTCAGGTTTGCCGAGGCGCTCTTCGACACCGTCACCGCAGAATCGATTGCCGCCCGGGTTCAGTCTGTGGCCCGCGCCGTCGCCGCCGAACCGGACACGGCGATCGACGACATCGAATTCCTCAGCACCCTCGAGCGGGCGTCGCTGATGCCGGTTCGCGGTCCGGCGTGGACAGCCTCGCGTACTTTGGCCGAGATCTTGACGCGGACTGCTACCCGCTCAGGCGAATCGGTGGCCCTTCGATCCGGTGACATTACCGTGCTCTACCGCGACCTGTTCGCCCGTGCGTCTTCCCTTGCCCGGCGCTTGACCACCGAGGGGATCGGCGCCGAAGATATTGTGGCAATAGCCATTCCGCGTTCGATCGACTCGATCGTCGCGTTGTGGGGCGTCGCCTTGACCGGTGCCGCGTTTGTTCCGGTCGATCCGCGATACCCCGCCGATCGAATTCTGCACATGCTCACCGATTCGGGAGCCACCCGCGGAGTGACGACGGAAGCGGTGATCGAGTCGCTGCCCCGCCCGGTTCCGTGGATGACGATGGGCGGCATCGAGGATGCCGGTGTCGGGCAGCCGGTCCCGGCCGCACCGATCCGAATCGACAACCTCGCCTACATCATCTACACCTCCGGATCGACGGGAAAGCCCAAGGGGGTCAGCGTCACTCACCGTGGCCTGAGCGCATTGGCGGCCGAGCAGACGGCGCGCTACGGCATCTCGGCGCAGTCGCGGACGCTGCACTTCTCCTCACCGAGTTTCGACGCATCCATCCTCGAACTGCTGCTCGCCGTGGGTGAGGGCGGGGCGATGGTGATCGCCTCTCCCGACGTCTACGGCGGCGCGGACCTCGCGAAACTTGTCACCGATCACCAGGTGACCCACGCGTTCATCACGCCGGCTGCACTGGCCTCGGTCGATCCCACCGGGCTGGACGTCTTGCAGTCGATCGTTGTCGGCGGTGAGGCCTGCTCACCCGAACTGGTCCGCAAGTGGGCGCCCGGTCGCCGGTTGTTCAACGGATACGGGCCGACGGAAACCACCGTCATGGTGTGCATCAGCGATGCCTTGACAGCGGGGGAGACCGTGACCATCGGCGGACCCGTCCGCGGAGTGTCTGCGGTGGTTCTCGACGGTTCCGCTCGGCCGGTTCCCGTCGGGGTCACCGGCGAGCTCTACATCGCCGGCCTGGGACTGGCCCGCGGCTACCTCGACCAACCCGCCTTGACCGCGACGCGATTCGTGGCGGCGCCGTTCGGTCCGGCCGGCACCCGCATGTACCGGACCGGAGACCTGGTTCGGTGGACGCCGCACGAGACGCTCGAATACGTCGGACGCTCTGATCACCAGGTGAAAGTGCGCGGATTCCGCATCGAACTGGGCGAGATCGACTCCGTGCTCAGCGCATACCCCGGCGTCGAGTTCGCGGTCACCGTGGGCGTGAACGCAGCCTCCGGTGAGACGATGTTGGCGTCGTACGTGGTGCTCGGCACGGAATCCGTCGAGGTGGACGAGCTGTTGAGTCACGCGCGCCGCTCGCTCCCGGCCTTCATGGTGCCGTCGGCGATCACCCCGATCGAGCGCGTTCCGCTCACCCCCGTCGGGAAACTCGACCGAGCCGCGCTGCCTGCGCCGACACTGCGTTCGTCCGAACGAAGTGTCGAGCCGCTGATCACCGAGACCGAATTCCGGGTCGCCGGCATCGTGGCGGAACTGCTGGGAATAGAACAGATCAGTGCGTCGGACAGCTTCTTCGAACTCGGTGGCAACTCCCTACTCGCCACCAGACTGGCTCAGCGCCTGGGGGAGTCCCTGGGTAGGCAGATCCCTGTCCGAATGCTGTTCGAGCACCCCGAAATTCGGGAACTTGCCGCCGCGCTCGACACTTCCGCCGAGGTAAAGGCACTTCCTCCGATCAGCGCTGCCGATCGCCCGGACCGGATTCCGCTTTCCTACGCGCAAGCACGCATCTGGTTCCTCAATCAGATGGATCCCAGCTCGCCGGCCTACAACGTCCCTGCCGCGATTTCGCTCGACGGTGCTCTCGACGTGCCGGCTCTCGAAGCTGCTGTCCTCGACGTGATCGAAAGACACGAGATCCTGCGCACGGTGTTCCCCGACTCCGACACCGGTCCACACCAGGTGATCCAGGACGTGTTCACCTCGCTGGAATTCGGAAACGCCGACACCCGCGAACCGGCAGAGCTCGCCCGAGAATTTGCGTCGCACGGGTTCGACGTCACAACCCAAGCCCCCGTTCGGGCACTTCTGCTCGAGTCGACACCGCAGCAACACACTCTGGTCATCGTGATCCACCACATCGCGGCGGACGGGTGGTCGATCGCCCCGTTGATGAAGGACGTTCTCACCGCCTACGTCGCGAGAAGTTCGGGACACGCCCCCGAGTTCATGCCCCTCGAGGTGCACTACGCGGACTTCGCCATCTGGCAGCGGGAAGCGCTGGGCGCGGTGAACGAATCCGAGAGCGTGCTCGGGGCACAGGCGTCGTACTGGCGGGAGACGTTGCGGGGAGCACCCGAGCTGATCGACCTTCCCAGCGATCGGGCTCGCCCGCTCACCCAGTCGTTGAGCGGTGCCCACGCCGCGGTCTCGCTCCCGGCGCACACCCGGATCGCGGTCGAGGCGGTTGCCGGCGCGAATGGGGCGACGCCGTTCATGGTGTTGCACGCTGCCTACGCGGTGCTGCTGGCCAGGCTCAGCCGGAGCACCGACATCGTGATCGGATCTCCGGTCGCCGGGCGCGGACACCGAGTTCTCGACGACCTCGTCGGGATGTTCGTGGGCACGGTAGGGCTGCGTACGACGATTGACCCCGGATCCACCTTCGTCGACGTCCTGCGTACAGTCCGGTCCGTAGATCTCGACGCGTTCGCCCACGCGGACATTCCGTTCGAGCAGGTCGTGGACGTCGTGGCGCCGACCCGGGCCACCGACCGTCATCCGGTGTTCCAGACGATGATCTCGTTCCACGGCGCTCATCCGACGGCATGGGATCTCCCGGGACTTACCGTTCGCGCCCACGAGGTCACACCGGACATCGCCAAGTACGACCTGCAGTTCACCGTTGTCGAACAGACCGCGGAGGAGGGCGGTGGCTATGCGGCCTCCCTCACCTATGCACGGGACCTCTTCGACGCCGACACGGCGAACTCGTTTGCGGTGATGCTGGAAACGATCGTCGAGACACTGACCGCCCAGCCCTCCGTCGTCGTCGGTGACGTGGACCTCGTGGGACATGGTCGGCGCGCGCTGCACGGACGTCCGGCCGGCGATGCTCTGACCTTGCCGGAACTGCTGCTTCGCGGCGCCGCCGATCCGCATTCCCTGGCACTTGTCGACGTCGCCGCATCCACCACGCTCACGTACGGCGAACTCGACCGCCGCTCCGACGCGATGGCGTTTGCACTGATCGCTCGCGGAATCACTCCGGAAATGATTGTGGCATTAGCGCTTCCGAGGTCAGCCGACTACGTGATCGCTCTCTGGGCCGTGGCGAAAGCAGGCGGAGTGTTCCTTCCCGTCGATCCCGCGTATCCCGCCGAGCGGATCGAGCACATGCTCACCGACAGTGGGGCCGTCCTCGGTATCACCAGGGGCCGGTATCTGGCCGAGCTCCCGGACGTCACGTCGTGGATCGAACTCGACGCGGCCGAATTCACCGCCGAAATCGAGGCCGTCCATTCCGAGACTCTGCCCGACGCGCCACTCGAGCTCGACAATCCGGCCTACCTGATCTACACCTCGGGCTCGACCGGAAAACCCAAGGGCGTGTTGGTCACTCACGCCGGACTGGCAGCGTTCGCCGACGAACAGCGTGAACGCTTCGGGGTCACCACACACTCCCGCGCTCTGAGCTTCGCCTCGACGAGCTTCGACGCTTCGGTGCTCGAGCTGTTGCTGGCGTTCGGCGCCGGCGCAACGATGGTGATAGCGCCGCCGACAATTATCGGCGGCGTCGAATTGCACGAATTGCTCGACGAGCAGGCAATCACCCATGCGTTTGTGACTCCGGCCGCGCTGGCAACTGTCGATCCCGCTGGACTCGACCATCTCGAAGCCGTAGTCGTCGGCGGCGATGCGTGCTCTGCCGACCTCGTATCTCGGTGGGCCCCTGGGCGTCGAATGTTCAACGCGTACGGCCCCACCGAGGCAACTGTCGCGGTCACCATCAGCGATTCGCTCGCAGCGGGGGAGCCCGTGACTATCGGCGGTCCGATCCGCGGCGTGGACGCGATGATTCTCGATTCCCGCCTGCACTCGGTCCCCGGCCGGGTCGTCGGTGAGCTCTACGTCAGCGGCGACGGTCTCGCCCGCGGGTACCTCGGCAACCCCGCGCTGACGGCGACGCGGTTCGTCGCCGACCCGCACGGACCCGAAGGCGCTCGGATGTACCGAACCGGGGATCTCGTGCGTGAAGATCGTGCGGGGTCGCTTGTCTACCTCGGACGCGCGGACCACCAGGTCAAGGTGCGAGGGTTCCGGATCGAACTCGGTGAAATCGACGCGGTGCTGGCAGCGGAGGCGTCTGTGCATTCGGCCGTGAGCGTGGTCGTCGGTGAAGGTGGCGACGCTCGGATCGTCGCGTACGTCGTCCCGGCCAACGGGGACGTCGACGCCTCCGCGTTACGCCGCCACGCAGCCATATCCCTGCCTGCGCACATGATCCCGTCCACTGTTGTCGCGATCGATGCAGTCCCGACCACACCGGCCGGCAAGCTGGATCGCACCGCTCTTCCGGCTCCCCTCTGGGAGTCGCCCAGTGGACGCGCCCCGGAAGGCAGCGACGAGATCGCGATCTGCGCTGCTTTCGCAGAGGTGCTGGATCTCGCCGACGCCGACACCTTCGCCGATTCGAGTTTCTTCGAACTCGGCGGAAACTCACTCATGGCAACGCGTTTGGTCGCTGCCATCAAGGAACGCACCGGCCTGACCGTCCCCGTCGCGTGGATATTCTCCGACCCGACTCCGGAGGCATTGGCGCGCAGACTCTTCGAACTCGAGGAAACAGTTGTGACAAGTGACGCGGATACCTCCGCACTTGCAGTAGTTCTGCCACTGCGGCCGGAAGGCCGCGCCGAGCCACTGTTCTGCATCCATCCGGCCATCGGATTGGCCTGGTGCTACGGGGCGCTCGACCGCTACGTCGATTCGAGCCGGCCGCTGTACGGCCTGCAGTCGCCGGTCCTGACGGACCCCGAATTCCGGGCGGAGCTGATCGAGGACTTCGCGGCGCGGTACGTCGAGGAAATCCGCGGCGTCCAGCCGCACGGTCCGTATCACCTGCTGGGGTGGTCGATCGGCGGATTGATCGCCCATGCGGCGGCGGTGCAGTTGCAAGCAGCCGGTGAGAGCGTCGCCGACCTGATTCTGCTCGACAGCTTCGTTCTCGAAGACCCGACTATGGCAGGTGCGCAGCCTTCTCTCGCCGAACTGATCGGCGGGTTGGGGATCTCGGTGCCGGACACCGACGAGCGCGATCTGACACCCGAGGACGCCGAGGAACTGTTGCGCGGAGCCATTGGCGATCATCCCTTGGTCTCGAGCGAGCGGATCGAGCGACTGTTCGAGGAGTACTCGGCCGGCGCCGAGCTGGCTCACCGTTACCGTCCGGGCAAGTTCGTGGGCGATCTGCTCTTCTTCTCGGCACAGACCGACACATTCGACCCACTGCGGACTGCGTCGGCGTGGCGCCCGTTCGTGTCCGGGGTGATCATCGACCGTCCGGTGCCCACGTCACACGCCGAGATGTTCACCGAAGCAGGGCTGGACGCTGTCGGACCCGTGATCAACCTGGCAGTCGGAACGGGCCGTCACGCCGCCCCGGACGTCGACGCGGAACTGGACGCTCTGATCGAGGTTCAGGACGTGCGCGGCTGACTCAGGCGCGCTTCTTCGCTCGCGTCTTGCTTCCACTCGTTTTGCCGGCAGAGGTTTTGCTTGCGTTCGACTTGGCTTCGTCCACACTGCGCTGGAGTGCGGCAACCAGGTCGACCACTTCGGCGTCGGTGCCTTCCTGATCGACCTCGGCGGCAGGGATGACCTTCTTGCCGCCGTTCTCGATCATCTCGTCGAGGAACTGCCGCAGTTGGAGTTGGTAATCGTCGGTGAACTCGGTCGGATCGAAGTCGCCCGCCATGCTCTCGACGAGCGTCTGCGCCATCTTCAGTTCCTTGACCTTCGGCTTCTCCACGTCGTCGAGCGAGGGGAACTCTGCGGCGCGAACTTCGTCAGGCCAGAGAAGCGTCTGGATCACGAGGACACCGTCGCGGGCGCGCATCGCGGCCAGACGCGTCTTCTGCCGCAGCGTGAAGTGCACGAGTGCTGTTCGATCGCTCTCGGTGAGCACAGTCGAGAGCAGGACGTACGCCTTTGGTGACGCCGAATCCGGTTCGAGGAAGTAGCTCTTCTCGAACAAGATCGGGTCGATCTGATCGTTCGGCACGAATTCCAGCACCGGAATCTCGTGCTTCTCGGCGGCTGGGAGCTTGTTGAAGTCCTCGTCGCTCAGGATGACCCGTGACCCGTCCTCCGAGTCGTACGCCTTGTCGATGTCCGCGAATTGGACCGTGTTGCCGCACTCGGAACACACGCGGTTGTACTTGATGCGGCCACCGTCTTTTGCATGGACCTGGTGAAATCGGATGTCGTGGTCCTCGGTCGCCGAGTACACCTTGACCGGAACGTTGACCAGACCGAAGGCTATCGAGCCTTTCCAAATCGAGCGCATGTCTCCCATGATGGTCGTCGCCGGCCGTTTGCGCGAGGCAAACGCTCTCGGTTGATCCCGAACCGTTGCGTGTGGATGGGTCGGTTCGGGGCGTATCGAGCGGGTATCCGCTCCGAGAACCCGACTCGCACCCCTGGGGGGCACGCTCCGATGAGAATCCGAACCTACCGTCGACGCGTCACCGCTGCGCTGGCGATTTCACTGTTTCCACTGCTGTTCGCACCGTGGCCCGCAACAGCCGAACAGGTACGCACCGTCAGGGTCACCGTTCATTCGGATGCGATGGACCGCGACATACCACTCGAGGTGATCCTTCCCGCCGACACCAGCGCCCCACGCCCGACGCTGTATCTGCTCAACGGCGCCGGCGGTGGCGAGGACAGTGCAACGTGGGAAGGACGGACGGATGTCCTGGACTTCTTCGCCGACAAGAATGTCAACGTCGTGACGCCGTTGGAAGGAGCGTTCAGCTACTACACCGATTGGCAGAAAGACGATCCCGTACTCGGACGCAACAAGTGGCAGACATTTCTCACCCGCGAACTACCGCCCGTGATCGACGCGCAGTTCGGCACCAACGGGGTCAACTCCATCGCGGCGATCTCGATGACGGCGACCTCGGTTCTCAACCTCGCGATCTCAGCACCGGGGCTCTATCGCAGTGTCGGCGCCTACAGCGGATGCGCGGAGACCTCCACCCAGCCAGGGCAGGACTACGTGCGGCTGGTGGTCGGCGCGCGGGGAGGCGCTGACCCGACAAACATGTGGGGACCGTTCGACAGTCCCGGATGGCGCGAGAACGATCCCGTCGTGAACGCGGAGAAACTGCGAGGAACCGAACTGTACGTCTCCACCGGTTCAGGGCTGCCAGGTCCACACGAAAACCTTCAGGCACCCGATGTGAACGGAAGTCCCGGAGCGCTCCTGAATCAGATCATCGTCGGCGGCATCATCGAATCCGCGGTCAACGGGTGTACGCACGGACTGGCGGACCGACTGAACGCTCTGGGAATCCCCGCGACCTTCGACTTCAAGCCGACCGGAACACACTCGTGGGGTTACTGGCAGGACGATCTACACAATTCCTGGCCGATGATCGCCGGCTCGATGGGAACGCAGTAGTCGGTCCAGAGTGCTCACCTCAGAAACGGCGCGCGCATCAACGTCTTTCGGACGTGCCACGGTGACGATCGGAACAGTGTTGCCATCACCTTCGCCGTCGCGGACGCGTCCCGCCGATCGGACAGGTAGGACCGCTGAGCCTCGATCGGTAGATCGAAGAACGTGTCGAAAAATGTCGCGACCTCGCCGGAGCCGAGGGTGAGAAGTGCGTTCAGGCCAACGCGGCGAAGGGCAGACACTGCCCTGGCCGATCGCGGCCAGAGTGCTGCGTTGGGATCCCCACCGCCGGCGATTGCTTTCGCGACAGTGTCTGCCTCGGCGAGTGAGGAGGCAACGCTGTATCCCGTTCCAGGATGCATCAAACCGCCTCGCCCGCCGAACCGGAGGATGCCGTCCGGTGAGGACCCCCTCGGGCCTTCGACCGCAAAACGGACTCGCTCGACCGGCGCGTCGTCGGGCACTTCGCAGCCCCGATTGTGAAGTCGGGTGCGCAGACGTGCTTCGAGTTCGCGGAGCCCCAACGCCGGCCGGCCGACGAGGCAGGTCTCCTCGAGGAGAACTCGCTCGTCGTCGAGTGGGACCGCATAGAGGAACGACGGGGCGTCGGCGTCGGAAGTGCCGTTGTCTCTTCGCCAGTCCATGAACCAGTCTTCGCCATCGCCCAGAATCGGATCGGCCAGGGCGCGGTCGACGATCACTCCGAAGGCGGTCTGCTGCGCGGTTGTCACTGTCAGATCGGTGCCTCTGGCGTCGACGACGACGGATCCCGTCAGCTGCGATCCGTCCACGCACTCGACGGTGGTGGGGGACAGTGTTCGAGCGCGCAATGCTCTGAACTGCATGGAAGCATCAGAGAGAAATGATTGCAGTAATGGTGTATTCAATACGCAATATGCGCGATCAAGCTTTTTCTGTCCATCGGTCCACACGTTCGGACATTGAATCCGGCTCGCGATCACCTCGTCCGGCAGCCACGACGGAAGCTCGTCCGCCCACGCCGAATACGTCGGAGTCCACACCCGATGGGGATGCGGATCGACAACGACGACGGTGAGTTGCCGGGCGATACAGCGGGTCGCGAGTGCCCGTCCGGCCGGGCCACCACCGACGATCACCACGTCGGCGGAGGAGTTTTCTGTGCTCACGACCGGCGCACTACATCGATCCCGTTGCGAGCAGACCGCCGTCGACCCGCACGGTTTCGCCGGTGATCCACGCCGCCGCGTCGGAGACGAGGAAGCCGACCAGGCCGGCAACGTCTTCGGGAGTGCCGAGCCGTTTCATCGGGTAACCCGCCGACGCCTTGTCCTCGCCGGCAGCGACCAAGGCCGCCGCAAACTGCGTCTTGACGATCCCGGGAGCCACGGCATTGACACGAATCTTCGGTCCCAGTTGCCAGGCCAGTTCTTCCGTCAAACGGATGAGCGCAGCCTTCGATGCGCCGTACGCGGCGATCACGCCCGTCGATCGGATCCCGGCCACGCTGGCCAGATTCACCACCGCGCCACCGTGTTCTCCCATCCATGCCCGATGCGTTTGTTGGACGTAACCGAGGGCGGCAACCACGTTCACGTCGAAAATCTTGCGCACGGCGTCGAGGTCCGCCTCCATGAGCGAACCGAAGACGGGATTGATGCCGGTGTTGTTGACCAGAATGTCGAGTGAACCGAATTCGGAGACGGCGCGGTCGACGGCGCCGGAGCGGGCTTCGGCATCGGCAGCGTTGCCCGCGAATGCGACGACCTTTCCGCCGTGACCCAGAGCGGACAGTTCTGTTGCAGCGGCCTCGAGGGGCTCCGGCTTGCGGGCGGTGATCAGGACGTCTGCGCCGCGCGCGAGGAGTTCGGCGGCGACAGCTTTGCCGATCCCGCGACTTGCGCCGGTGACGATGGCGGCGCGGCCTTCGAGGTCGCGAGGACGAGTGCTGTTTTCGCTAGTCATGTCCCGAACGTTAGCGGACTCACACGCTGCTGGTCGGAACGACCGTCAGGTCACGGTAAAATCGATAGTTCTTGTGTCTGAAGTCAGGCATTGTTTACCCGTATTCGTCGTTTTTCCTGAGGAGTTTGCTTGATTACCGCCACTGACCTCGAAGTTCGTGCCGGTGTCCGCACCCTTCTCACGGCTCCCGGGCCCTCGCTGCGCATCCAGCCGGGCGATCGGATCGGACTCGTCGGACGTAACGGAGCCGGAAAGACGACCACACTGCGCATCCTGGCCGGTGAAGGTGAGGCATACGCGGGAAGCGTCGTACGCACCGGCGAACTCGGATACCTCCCTCAGGACCCCAAGGAGGGTGACCTGAGCATCCTCGCCAAGGACCGGGTTCTCTCCGCACGAGGTCTCGACACGATGCTCCGCGAGATGGAGAAGCAGCAGATCCTGATGGGCGAGGTGCTCGATCAGGAATCCCAGGATCGCGCCGTCAAGAAGTACGGCCAGCTCGAGGATCGGTTCTCGGCCCTCGGCGGATACGAAGCCGAGAGTGAAGCCGCACGAATCACCAGCAGCCTGGGCCTCGAAGACCGTATTCTCGGGCAGCCGCTCAGCACGCTGTCCGGTGGTCAGCGTCGTCGCGTCGAATTGGCACGAATCCTCTTTGCCGCCTCGGACGGCAGCGGTGCCCGCTCAGACACGACGCTGCTCCTCGACGAGCCCACCAACCACCTCGACGCCGACTCCATCACCTGGCTACGTGGATTCCTCCAGAACCACGAGGGTGGACTGGTGGTCATCAGCCACGACGTCGACCTGCTCAACGACGTCGTCAACCGCGTGTGGTTCCTCGATGCCGTCCGCGGTGAAGCCGACGTCTACAACATGAACTGGAAGAAGTACCTCGACGCACGCGCCACGGACGAGCAGCGTCGCCGTCGCGAGCGCGCCAATGCCGAGAAGAAGGCCGGCGCGCTGCGGATTCAGGCTGCGAAGATGGGCGCGAAGGCAACCAAGGCCGTCGCCGCGCAGAACATGGCGAAGCGAGCCGACAAGTTGATGGCGAACCTCGACGCAGAACGCGTCTCGGACAAGGTGGCGCGGATTCGTTTCCCCGAACCCGCAGCGTGTGGCAAGACTCCACTGATGGGCAAGAACCTCACCAAGGTGTACGGCTCGCTCGAGATCTTCACCGGTGTCGATCTCGCGATCGACCGTGGATCGCGTGTGGTCATCCTCGGACTCAACGGTGCGGGTAAGACCACGTTGCTTCGCATCCTCGCGGGCGCGGAGAAGGCGGACGCGGGCGAGCTGATCGCCGGTCACGGACTCAAGGTCGGATACTTCGCTCAGGAGCACGACACCCTCGACGACGACGCGTCCGTGTGGGAGAACATCCGCCACGCCGCGCCGGACACAGGGGAGCAGGAACTGCGTTCGCTGCTCGGTGCCTTCATGTTCACCGGCCCGCAGCTCGAACAGCCGGCCGGAACGCTCTCGGGTGGTGAGAAGACGCGTCTGGCTCTGGCCGGCCTGGTGTCTTCGGCCGCCAATGTTCTGCTTCTCGACGAGCCCACCAACAATCTGGACCCGATCTCGCGCGAGCAAGTGCTCGACGCGCTCCGCAGCTACACCGGCGCCGTCGTCCTGGTCACTCACGATCCGGGTGCTGCCGAGGCACTCAACCCCGAGCGCGTCATCCTCCTGCCCGACGGCAACGAGGACCACTGGTCGCAGGAGTACCTCGAGCTGATCCAGCTCGCCTGACCCCCTGTGAGTGGTTAGGGAGTCCCCGCACTCCTCAACCACTCACAGGGGCGAAGCCCCTAATCCCTTCGCCGCACAGACTCCTCGACCAGGTCGAGAACAGCCGAAAGGTTGTCGACGCCGTGGCCGGAGGCGATTCTCGCGACCAGGCCGTCCATCACCAGATCCAGATACCCGATCAGGATTTCGGTGGGAACGTCGTCACGCAGCCGGCCGGCCGATTTCTGTCGGGCGAGGCGCGCACTGGTCGCTTCCGTCAGTTCTGCGGAGCGCTGTGACCATTTCTCACGGAAATCGGCGTCGTTGCGTAGTCGACGCGCTATCTCCAGTCGCGTTCCCAGCCAATCGAATTGATCGGGCTGCGCGAGCATGTCCCGCATGACCTGGACGAGGCCCTCTTCGGCGACGACATCTGCCATCCGGCTCGCATCCTCGCTGGCAAGCGCGAGGAACAGGCCGTCCTTGTCCTTGAAGTGATGAAAGATCGCTCCCCGGGACAAACCGGTGACTTCTTCGAGACGGCGAACTGTGGCGCCGTCGTAGCCGTATTCCGCAAAGCAGCGGCGGGCGCCGTCAAGGATCTGACTGCGCCGTGCCGCGAGATGGTCTTCACTGACCTTGGGCACGGGCATCCCTCCTTTGTCGGGTTGCCTGTGAGCACTTTCGGCCGTAGGCGCTGAATGTCGACTCAGTGCACAAAGCGCTCACGACCACCGATGAAACATGGTTCGCCTTCCGGCGAAAGTGGTCGTGAGCGCTTTGTGACCCGTCATGGGCCGAAAGTGCTCACAGGCACGTAGTGCCTACTAGCCCCGGATCATGTTGCGAAGCACGTACTGCAGGATGCCACCGTTGCGGTAGTAATCCGCTTCGCCCGGGGTATCGATGCGTACGACTGCGTCGAACACGACCTTCTCGCCGTTCTCGCGCGTCGCCGTGACCTTCATGGTCTTCGGGGTGACGCCCTCGTTGAGCTTCTCGACGCCTTCGATGTCGAAGGTCTCGGTGCCGTCGAGCTTGAGCGAACCTGCGGACTCGCCGACCGGGAACTGCAGCGGGACAACGCCCATGCCGATGAGGTTGGAGCGGTGGATGCGCTCGAACGACTCGGTGATGACGGCCTTGACGCCGAGCAGGCTGGTGCCCTTGGCTGCCCAGTCACGCGAGGATCCGGAGCCGTACTCCTTGCCGCCCAGGACGACCAGCGGGATGCCGGCTGCCTGGTAGTTCTGCGACGCGTCGTAGATGAATGCCTGCGGTGCGCCTTCCTGCGTGAAGTCGCGGGTGTATCCACCCGAGACGTCGTCGAGGAGCTGGTTGCGCAGACGGATGTTCGCGAAGGTACCGCGAATCATGACCTCGTGGTTACCGCGACGCGAGCCGAGCGAGTTGTAATCCGCACGCTCGACGCCGTGAGAGTCGAGGTACTGCGCAGCGGGGGTACCGACCTTGATCGGACCTGCCGGGCTGATGTGGTCGGTGGTGACCGAGTCGCCGAGCAGCGCGAGGACGCGGGCGCCCTTGATATCCTTGACCGGAGCCGGATCCATCGTCATGCCGTCGAAGTAGGGTGGCTTCCGCACGTAGGTGGAGTTCACGTCCCACTCGAAGGTGTCACCCTTCGGGGTTTCGAGGTTCTGCCAGCGGCTGTCGCCCGCAAAGATGGTTGCGTACGACTTGCGGAACATGTCCTGGTCGATCGAGGACTTGATGGTCTCTTCGATTTCCTGCGTGGACGGCCAGATGTCCTTGAGGTAGACGGGGTTTCCGTCGGTGTCGTTACCGAGCGAGTCGGTCTCGAAGTCGAAGTCCATGGTTCCGGCGAGGCCGTAGGCAATCACCAGCGGCGGGGAAGCCAAGTAGTTCATCTTGACGTCGGGGGAGATACGTCCCTCGAAGTTACGGTTACCCGAGAGCACCGCGGTGACCGAGAGATCGTTGTCGTTGATCGCCTTGGAGACTGCCTCGGGCAGCGGTCCGGTGTTACCGATGCACGTGGTGCAGCCGTAACCACCGAGGTAGTAGCCGAGCTTCTCGAGGTACGGCCACAGGCCGGCCTTCTCGTAGTAGTCGGTCACGACCTGCGAACCGGGAGCCATGTTGGTCTTGACCCACGGCTTGGTGGCAAGGCCCTTTTCGACGGCGTTGCGTGCGAGCAGTGCAGCGCCGAGCATGACCGACGGGTTGGACGTGTTGGTGCAGGACGTGATGCCGGCAACAACGACGGCGCCGTGGTCGAGAACGAACTCACCAGCGTCGGACTTGACGACAACCGGCTTGCTCGGACGGCCTTCTGCACCGTTGGCAGCGGAGAGAACGTCGACCGCTCCGTCGTCGGCAAACGACAGAACTGCGGGGTCGGAAGCCGGGAAGGATTCCTCGACTGCCTCGTCGAGCTGGGTGTGCTCGGTCGGGTGGTTCTCTTCCACGTAGTTGTGGATGTCCTTGCGGAACGCAGTCTTGGACTCCGACAACAGGATTCGGTCCTGCGGGCGCTTCGGGCCGGCGATCGAGGGAACAACGGTTCCCAGATCCAGCTCGATGTACTCCGAGAAGACGGGTTCCTTGTCGGGGTTGTGCCACAGGCCCTGTTCCTTGGCGTACGCCTCGACGAGAGCGAGCTGCTCGTCGCTGCGACCGGTGAGGCGCAGGTATTCGATGGTCTCGGCGTCGATCGGGAAGATCGCTGCGGTGGAACCGAATTCGGGGCTCATGTTGCCCAGCGTTGCGCGGTTCGCGAGCGGAACCTCGGCAACACCGTTGCCGTAGAACTCGACGAACTTGCCGACGACGCCGTGCTTGCGGAGCATCTCGGTGGCGGTGAGCACGACGTCGGTTGCGGTGACGCCGGGCTTGATCTCACCGGAGAGCTTGAAGCCGACAACGCGGGGGATCAGCATGGAGACGGGCTGGCCGAGCATTGCTGCCTCGGCCTCGATGCCGCCGACGCCCCAGCCGAGCACGCCGAGGCCGTTGACCATCGTGGTGTGCGAGTCGGTGCCGACGCAGGTGTCGGGGTAGGCCTGTCCGTTACGGGACATCACGGTGGGAGCCAGGTATTCGATGTTGACCTGGTGAACGATTCCCATTCCCGGGGGGACGACCTTGAAGTCGTCGAATGCGCCCTGGCCCCAACGAAGGAACTGGTAACGCTCGCCGTTGCGCTCGTATTCGAGGTCGACGTTGCGCTCGAGTGCGTCGGCCTGGCCGAAGACGTCGAGGATGACCGAGTGGTCGATGACCATGTCGGCGGGGGAGAGCGGGTTGACCTTGTTCGGGTCGCCGCCGAGGGTGGTGACGGCCTCACGCATGGTGGCGAGGTCGACGATGCAAGGAACGCCGGTGAAGTCCTGCATGATCACGCGGGCAGGCGTGAACTGGATTTCGATGCTCGGCTCAGCTGAGGGATCCCAGCTCGCGATGGCGCGGATGTGATCCGCGGTGATGTTGGCACCGTCTTCGGTGCGGAGAAGGTTCTCGGCGAGAACCTTCAAGGAATAGGGCAATTTCTCGGTGCCGGGGACAGCCGAGAGGCGGAAGATCTCGTAAGAGTTCTCACCGACCTCGAGGGTTCCCTTGGCTCCGAATGAATCGATACTGGTGCTCACGTCTGCTCCACTCGTCTATGAGGGTCGCTACCGACGGGGCTGTGTCGGCAGCTGAAGCGAGGTACTTCGGCTGGTAGATCCTCCGTAGCTCACGCCAATCGCACAGTTCGCGTGAGAACTGTCCGAACATCGGAGCTGCAGTAGAACCTGTCCTGACCGGTGGTACCTCTCGGTCCAAGTCTAACAGTACGCTTGTCCTGTGAGAATTCAGGGCAAGTTGACCGAAACAATCTTCATGCAGACTGCGGGCCTGCGCAACGCAGGCTTGGCTGGGTGACCGCACCCACAGTTGCCACTCAGGCGGCACGCGCGGCGGTTGTGTGTGACGCCGGGTGGCAGTCGACCTGAAGTAGGCTGCATGCAGGCCCGTCGCGGGTCGGCCGCCGACAAACGACCTCGGACCAACTCCCCGCAACTCAGCGGTGGACGGAATCCGAACAGCACCCGGATGAGAGATGTCTGCTCCTACCAATCACGCTTTCGCGCCCGTGCACGTGAAGTCCCCGTCGCACACCGCTGTTCCGTCGGACGTCGATCTCGACGACGTATTCGCGGATCTCTCGACGGACGGCGTCTCCGCCCCCGAGTCCGATGTTGCCGGGCTGACCGCGGTGGTGACCGACGCTCGCGAACGTGGTGTCGACTTGAGCGTCGTCGTCGTCGACGCGAATCCGGGCCGGCCGTCCGATCTTCGGGACCTGGCCACGACGGTCGGCAAGACCGAAGGCGGCACGGTCCTTGTTCTGAGCCCGGACTGGATGGGCAGCTACAGCGACTCGATCTCTCGCGTCCAACTCGAAACTGCACAAGACCGGTCATTCGGCGAGAGCGCGAGTGTGACCGCGGACCGTTTCTCGCACGAGATCGTGGCGCCTGGTCCGCCGTGGCCGTTGTACACGGTTCTTGTCATCGCCGTGGTGGCGGTAATTGCCGGAATCACCTTCGCGGTCAAGTGGCGGCGAGAGCCGGAAAATACGCAAACCAGACATATCGGTTCTGCTTCAGGGATTGCGACATCTTCCGACCACCGGGCCGATTCCGTCTGACCTTGGTCCTTTTGCGAGATTTTCAGTAACTCGTCGAAAACAGGTACTCACCGCTGTTTGCGGTGAGTACCTGCCCTTTTTGGTGCCTGCATGCCATTCGACCAGCTCAAATACCGTTTGTGTTATTTGTGGCTAAAGTTTCCAAAGAACGCTTGAGTGTCGTACGGTACAACTGGCACTTTTTGGGGAAGAAGTGTCGCAGACAGGCTGATGTTGTTCGACGCGTACTTGTCGGTTGCCTTGTTCTCGAGGTTCCGGCGGTGGCGTTCTTACGGCACGTCCGGGTCAACCGTCAGCTCTCGGGCTGTGGGCGACCGGTGCTTGGTCTGCGCATTCCCTCCCCGCACGGATCGGCGACCCAGCGGGCCGTGGCGTTACACGCGAGGGAGAGTTATTTGTGAGGCAAGTAACACGTGGCGGCGAGTCCCGTCGTGGTCCTTCCCGTAAGTCGATGCGCCTGGCGCAACTGGTCATCGGATTCGGCGTCGTCGGATCCCTGATTGTCGGAACGCCGGCCATGTCCTCGGCCGTACCGCCGCCGCCACCGAATCCGAGTGACTCGGACATCGCCGCAGCAGATTCGCAGGTCTCGTCGAGCGTCGGCACCGTCAGCGCGCTCATCAATCAAGTCGCATCGGCCAACGAACAGTTGTCGGCACTCGACAACGAAGTTGCGATCAAGCGTGAAGACGTCAACAAGACTCTCGTGGATCTGCAGAACGCCCGCGGCGCCGCAGACTCTGCAGCGCAGGCCGTCGGAGTCACCAAACAAGCTCTGAAGGACGCGTCGGCGCAGATCGAAGTCGCTCAGACGGACTTCGACAAGTACGCACGCTCGAGCTACGTCAAGGGCACCAATACTGCGTCGATCTCGTCGTTCCTCGACGCCAAGGGGCCGGGCGACGTTCTCGACCGTGCCCAGGTCCTCAAACTTCTCGCCAACACACAGAGCGCAGTGCTCGACGGTCTTCAGCGAGCACGCACCGAGCAGGCGAACAAGGACTCCGCGACCCGCCAGGCCAAGCAGCAGGCCGACGCCGCCGCCGAGGTCGCCGCGCAGCTGAAGGATCTGGCGGAGCAAGCGATTCAGATCGCGCGCAACGCCCTCGATCAGCAGGTTGCCAAGAAGGCGTCGATCGAAGCCGAGCGTAACTCCGCTCAGGCCCAGCTCGACGCCGCCCGCAATGCCGTCGCCGGCTTGCAAGGGCAACGCCAGGCATACGCGACGTGGGACGAACAGCGCCGCGCCGAGGAAGCTCATCAGAAGGCTCTCGAAGCCGCTGCCAAGGAAGCAGCCGCTCAGGCCGCCGCCCGTGCCGCTGCCGACCAGGCAGCCAAGGACCGAGCTGCAGCACTGGCAGCAGCCCAGCGTCCGCACACCGCTGTCGAAGACCCGACTCCGACGGTAATCCCGGACGACGACGAGACCTGGACGGACGAAGAAACCGGGACCGACGAAGAAACAGGCACGGACGAAGAGACCGGCACCGACGAGGAAACGGTCACCACGCCCAAGCCCACCACCCCCAAGCCCACCACGCCCAAGCCGACGACGCCGAAACCCACCACGCCGAAGCCTTCCGTTACCGGAAGCGCTGCAATCGAATCCGTCATCGACCGCGGGATGTCTCAGCTAGGCGTGCAGTACGCCTGGGGCGGCGGCGACGAGAACGGTCCGACGCGAGGCATCCGTGACGGCGGCGTCGCTGACAGTTACGGCGATTTCAACAAAGTCGGGTTCGACTGCTCCGGCTTGATGATCTATGCCTTTGCCGGCATCGGGATCTCGTTGCCGCACTACACCGGCTATCAGTACACCGCGGGCACGCAGGTTCCGTCCTCGGAGATGAAGCGCGGCGACATGATCTTCTACGGCCCCAACGCCAGCCAGCACGTGGCGCTCTACCTCGGTAACGGGCAGATGCTCGAAGCACCACAATCCGGTTCGAGTGTCATGGTCTCGCCGGTTCGTTGGGGCGGAATGACGCCGTACGCCGTCCGACTGGTGTCCTGACGGTCAGAGGAAATTGTCGCTGACGCCCGCATTGTCAGGAGAAGTATCAAGTTCCCGACGTGGTGTTACGGCATCGAGCGCAACTACCTGGAATAGTTGACGGGGAACACGTTACTGTCGGTACTTTTCTAGGTGAAAGCGATGGATTCTTGGTGACCTCACGTGAAGATTCGGTCGGAACGGTCGACGTAAGCAAGGCGGGCGGAAGTGCGGACGGAGCAGCACCTTCCCTGACAGCCGACGTTCAGACCTTGGAACGAGCGATCTACGAGGTCAAGCGAGTCATCGTCGGGCAGGACCGGCTTGTCGAGCGCATTCTCGTCGGTCTCCTGGCCAAGGGGCACGTCCTCCTCGAGGGAGTCCCCGGCGTCGCCAAGACGCTGGCCGTCGAGACTTTCGCGAAGGTCGTCGGTGGTTCCTTCTCCCGCGTGCAGTTCACCCCGGACCTGGTGCCCACCGACCTCATCGGTACGCGCATCTACCGTCAGGGCCGCGAGGAGTTCGACACCGAACTCGGACCCGTCGTCGCGAACTTCGTCCTGGCCGACGAGATCAACCGCGCCCCGGCCAAGGTGCAGTCCGCGCTCCTCGAGGTGATGGCCGAACGCCACGTCTCGATCGGTGGCAAGCGGTACCACATGCCCGATCCGTTCCTGGTGATGGCGACGCAGAACCCCATCGAGAACGAGGGCGTCTATCCGCTCCCCGAGGCGCAGCGCGACCGCTTCCTGTTCAAGATCCTCGTCGACTACCCGACTGTCGAGGAAGAACGCGAAATCGTCTACCGGATGGGCGTCGCAGCCCCGGAGCCGCACCAGATCCTCGGTCCGGAGGAGTTGGTCAGGCTCCAACGCGTCGCCAGCAACGTCTTCGTCCACCACGCCCTGGTCGACTACGTGGTCCGAGTCATCGCCGCTACGCGCACGCCGCGTGACGTCGGACTCGAGGACGTCGCAGGCTGGATCGCCTACGGTGCCTCACCCCGTGCGACGCTCGGCATCATCGCCGCGTCGCGGGCCCTCGCACTCGTCCGCGGCCGCGACTACGTCGTGCCGCAGGACGTCATCGAAGTGATCCCGGACGTGTTGCGTCACCGCCTCGTTCTCTCGTACGACGCCATGGCCGACGAGGTGACTCCCGACGCCGTCATCGCCCGGGTACTGCAGACCGCCGGACTGCCGCAGATCGCCGCGCGACCGGTCCCCACCGTTCCCGGACCGCCCCAACAGGGCGCACCGCAAGCACCGCAGTTCAACGCACAGGGTGCCGTCAATCCACAGGGCGCCGTCAACCCACAGGGCACAGCTAATCCGCAGGGCAACGGCGCGCCGATCGCGACCGCTGAGACGATGAGTCGCCCGCAGTGACCGAAGGCCGCGACGGTGGCCAGGCGACACCCGCCGGATCCACCGGTTCTCCGCCGTCGTTCCGATCCGGCGAGCTCAGTGATCCCAAGCTCACCGCTGCGCTGCGCACCCTCGAGCTGACGGTTCGTCGCCGCCTCGACGGTGTGCTGCACGGCGACCACCTCGGTCTGATTCCCGGCCCGGGTTCGGAACCGGGGGACGCTCGCGAGTATCAGCCAGGCGACGACGTGCGGCAGATGGACTGGTCCGTCACCGCCCGTACGACGCACCCGCACGTGCGTCAGTCGGTCGCAGATCGTGAGCTCGAGACGTGGCTCGTCATCGACTTGTCCGCAAGTCTCGATTTCGGGACGGCCGGATGCGAGAAGCGCGACCTGGTCGTCGCCGCGGCTGCAGCGATCACCCACCTGACCAGTTCGGGAGGTAATCGCGTCGGCGCCATCATCTCGACGGGCGCACAGACAACACGAATTCCGGCCCGTGGTGGGCGAATTCACGCACAGGCGATGCTTCGTAAGATCGCGACGACCCCGCACGCTCCGGACGGGGTACGTGGCGATCTGGTCGGGGCGATCGAAGCGCTCAGACGCCCACAGCGTCGGCGCGGACTCGCGGTGGTCATCAGTGACTTCCTCGGGCCGATCGACTGGGAACGCTCGCTGCGCGCCATTTCGGGACGGCATGACGTGCTCGGCGTCGAAGTGGTAGATCCGCGTGACCTCGAACTGCCCGACGTCGGCGACGTGGTGCTCCACGATCCGGAGTCCGGTCGGACGAGAGAATTCACCACGACGCCGCAACTGCGAGCCGACTTCGCCAGAGTCGCCGCTGAGCACCGTGTCGAGGTCCGACAAGCTCTACGTCGTTGCGGCGCACCGCTGATGTCTCTGCACACCGACAGGGACTGGATCGCCGACGTCGTGAGATTCATCTCGGCACGCCGCCACAGTTATGGTGCCGGCGCCGGAACTGGGGGCGTTCGTTCGTGAGTCTTTCTCAATTCACCGCACCGTGGTGGCTGATGTTCCTCGCTGTCATCGCCGCGTTGGTGGTCGGTTACGTTTTTGTCCAGAAGCAGCGTGAAAAGCACACACTTCGGTTCACGAACTTCGCGCTACTGGAGAAGGTCGCGCCTTCGCGGCCGGGGCGGTGGCGTCATATTCCGGCGATTCTGATGGTCGTCGCGTTGGTGTTCTTCACTGTTGCCCTCGCCGGTCCGACGGCAGACAAGAAGGTCCCGCGAAACCGCGCCACCGTGATCCTCGTGATCGACGTGTCGCTGTCGATGCAGGCCACCGATGTCGAGCCGACGCGATTGGCAGCAGCGCAGGAAGCAGCCAAGTCGTTTGCCGACGGTCTCACTCCTGGAATCAACCTCGGGTTGGTCGCATTTGCCGGAACCGCCTCGGTTCTGGTGTCGCCCACCACGAATCGTGACGCGACGAAGGTCGCCATCGACAACCTGAAGCTCAGTGAGCGGACGGCGACGGGCGAGGCGATCTTCACCTCCTTGCAGTCGATCGACACGCTGTCGGCGGTTCTCGGCGGAAGCGATCAGGCGCCCCCGGCGCGCATCGTGTTGCTGTCCGACGGTAAGCAGACCGTTCCCGAGAACCCGGACGATCCGCGGGGCGGATTCACCGCTGCCCGTCAGGCCAAGGACAAAGGCGTTCCGATCTCGACCATTTCCTTCGGAACGACATACGGACGCGTCGAGATCGAAGGGGACCGAATCCCCGTCCCGGTCGACGATGCGTCGTTGAAAGAGATCGCCAACCTGTCCGGGGGAAGTTTTTTCACGGCATCGAGCCTGGAAGAACTGCGCCAGGTGTACGACACGCTCGAAGAGCAGATCGGTTTCGAGACGACTCGAGGCGACGCGAGTCGACCATGGTTGATCCTCGGCGTCGTGTTCGCGACCGCAGGTCTGACGATCGCCCTGGTACGCAGGCAGCGTCTGCCTTGATCGAGAGCAGTTCCGAATTGTCCAAATACCGCTGGTACGCGGCCCGCAGAGAATTGATAGGTTGATCGCCATGTCTATCCCTCCCACGCCAGTGGTTTCCGAACGGACCGTCACCACACCGCGCTCGGTGCTCGTCACCGGCGGCAACCGCGGAATCGGCTTGGCCGTCGCTCAGCGACTCGCTGCAGACGGTCACAAGGTAGCCGTCACGCATCGCGGTTCCGGTGTCCCTGAAGGTTTGTTCGGCGTTGTCTGCGACGTCACCGACACCGAGTCGATCGACCGGGCGTTCAAAGAGGTCGAGGCACACCAGGGCCCGGTCGAGGTCATCGTCGCCAACGCCGGCGTCACCGACGACACACTGATCATGCGGATGAGCGAAGAGCAGTTCACGAGCGTCGTCGACGCGAATCTGACCGGAACCTTCCGCCTCTCCAAGCGTGCGACCCGTTCGATGCTGCGCGCGCGTTTCGGACGGTTCATCTTCCTCGGTTCGGTGGTGGGTCTGGCAGGACAGGCCGGCCAGGTCAACTACGCCGCGTCCAAGGCAGGCATCGTCGGTATCGCTCGTTCCCTGACCAGGGAACTCGGCTCGCGCTCGATCACCGCCAACGTGGTCGCTCCCGGATTCATCGAGACAGACATGACGGCCGCCTTGGGCGACGACGTCAAGGACAAGGCCACCGAGTTCATCCCGTTGCAGCGGACCGGAAAGCCGGAAGATGTTGCAGCAGTTGTCAGTTTCCTCGCCTCGGACGATTCGGCATATGTCTCGGGTGCGGTCATCCCCGTCGACGGTGGACTCGGCATGGGGCACTGACCCGCTTTTTCGAACACGCACACCTTTCTCGTACGTCTGAAATCAGGAGGACATCTCATGGGCGGTTTGCTCGAGGGTAAGACCATTCTTGTCACCGGCATCATCACCGATTCGTCGATCGCGTTCCACGTGGCCAAGGTCGCGCAGGAGCAGGGCGCGAAGGTTCTCATCACCGGGTTCGATCGTCTGCGCCTCATCGACCGCATCGCACAGCGCCTGCCGCAGCCCGTGCCGCCGGCAATCTCGCTCAACGTCCAGAGTTCCGAGGATCTCGCCTCCCTCGCCGAGCGTGTTCGCGAGCTGGCTCCCGAGGGTATCGACGGCGTCGTCCACTCGATCGGCTTTGCCCCCCGTTCCTGCCTGGGAAGCCCGTTCATGGACGCGCCGTGGGAGGACGTGGCGGTCGCACTCGAGGTGTCCGCATACTCGTACAGCGCGCTGGCCAAGGCGTTGCTGCCGGTGCTCAACGACAACGCGTCCATCGTCGGTATGGACTTCGATCCGGCACGCGCGATGCCGTTCTACAACTGGATGGGCGTCTCCAAAGCGACGCTCGAGGCCGTGAACCGCTATGTGGCCAAAGAGGTCGGCGTTCGTGGCATCCGCTCGAACCTGGTGTCCTCCGGTCCGATCAAGACCCTGGCCGCCAAGGCCATTGCCGGTGACAGCACCGGTCCGGGCGCGGAGTTGGACAAGCTCAACACCGCGTGGGACGGCGCTGCGCCCATCGGCTGGGACGTCGACGATCGCGAGCCCGTGGCCAAGACCGTCTGCACCGTCCTCTCGGATTGGTTGCCCGGCACGACCGCGTCGATCATCTACGTCGACGGCGGCTTCCACGCGATGGTCGGCTAGTAGCACTAGTTCTACTACGCAGGTGAGTACCCGGATGATCCCCGCCGAACGGCATCGCGCAAGATTGAACTCATGACCGCAAGTATGGACATGCAGTTCGATGCTCTTCTCGTTTTGTCGTTCGGCGGTCCCGAAAAACCCGAAGACGTACGACCCTTCCTCGAAAACGTCACGCGCGGTAGGGGAGTGCCGGCGGAGCGCCTCGACGCCGTCGTCGAGCACTACATGCATTTCGGTGGGGTTTCACCTATCAACGCGCTCAATCGGGACCTGATCGACCGGGTCGAGGGTGAACTGGCAGCAGCCGGCCTGGACTTGCCCGTGTACTTCGGCAACCGCAACTGGCACCCGATGGTCGAAGACACCGTTGCCAAGATGCGCGAGGACGGTGTCCGCAACGCCGCCGTGTTCGCCACGTCGGCGTGGGGCGGTTACTCCGGGTGTCGGCAGTACCACGAGGACATCGCCCGTGCCCGTGAGGCGGTCGGTGACGGCGCACCGACGCTGACCAAACTCCGCCAGTACTACGACCATCCGCTGGTCGTCGGCGCATTCGCCGACGGGGTCCGAGCTGCCCGCGCCGAGTTGCCCGAAGCGACTCGCGATACCGCGCGCCTGGTGTTCACAGCGCATTCGGTACCGATTGCCGCAGACCGCAATGCGGGTCCCCCGACGGAGGGCGGAAACCTCTACAGCCGGCAGGTCGCCGAGGCCGCGAAGCTTGTTGCCGAAGCCGTCGGCGTCGAAGATTTTGATCTGGTGTGGCAGTCGCGATCAGGCCCGCCGCAGGTTCCGTGGCTGGACCCTGACATTTGCGATCATCTGGATACGTTGTCCGCCAAGGATGTTCGTGCTGTGATCGTGTGCCCCGTCGGCTTCGTCTCCGATCACCTCGAAGTGGTGTGGGATCTGGATACCGAGGCCAAGGACAAGGCAGCCGAACTCGGGATGGATTTCGTTCGTGCAGCGACACCCGGCCGCGATCAGCGTTTTGCGCAGCTGGTGCCCACGCTCGTTCAGGAACTGGCCGAGGCCGAGCAGCCACTGCGACTGGGGGTCGAGCCGCTGCTCGGCTCGACCACCAACGGACTCTCGTGCGCAGTGAACTGCTGCGCGGCCGTTCAGCGCCCCCGCTGACGCCCCGACGCTCAGGTGTTCGGCTGCTTGAGCTTTCCGCAGGGCCCCGGAACGGTGGACGTGCTGCGCGAGGTGAGGAGCGTCTCGACGATCTGTCGCTCTTGCGGGCTCAGTGACGGGTCGATGTAGTTGAGTTCGGGCGCGCCCAGTTCGCGGACTCGCCCGGCGAGGGTCGCGACAAACGAGACCCGTTCCTCGTCATCGTCGTTGACGTCGTGGATCTGCAGAACCGACACCGGGAACTTGCGCAGCGTCACGGGCAGGAAGCGGGCGCTCAACACGTGGTCGACATTGAAGCCGGCCCACTGTCCCTGGTTGGCTTCCACGCATTCGGCATCGGAGTGAATTGCGCTCTCGCCGATGTACTTACGGGCGGGCAGCATCTTCTTCGGTGCAAGTTCGGATGCGCCTTGCTGAAGGACGGGAAAGTCGCCGTCCGAGTACAACCACGGTTGGTTGGCCATCGAGATCAACCGGCCGGCGTCCAGATCCGGCAGATAACGAGACTTGAGGAGAAACGCGACGCTGTCGACCGAGATACCCAACAGTTCGGCAGCCTTTTGTCGGCTCATCGCAAACGTCGGGGCATTCTTCGGGGCGATCTGGATCAAATTGACCATGCGAACTCCTGTGAGTGTTCAATTGTTGCGGGCTTGGTACAGCTGACATGACAATTCGCCGATTATCAACCTCTAGCTGATTTCCGACTTGTAGATGAGTCGGTTGTCACCATCCGAGTTCGCGCAACCGGGGATCCCCGATCCCGAAGTGGTGCCCGATCTCGTGGATCACGGTTCGGCGAACCTGCTCGATGACCTCGTCTTCGGTGCTGCAGATCGCACAGATGGCCCTGCGGTAGATCGTGATGCGGTCGGGGAGTACGCCCGCGTACGTGGTGGTTCTCTTGGTCAGCGGGATACCTTGATACAGCCCGAGTAGCCCTGGTCGTCCCCCTTCGAGTTGAACGGTCACCGCGACATTGGCCATCTCCGCACCCAATTTGGGCGGCAGACTGTCGAGCGCCCGTTTGACCATGTCCTCGAACTGACTGTCGTCCACGTCGATCATTTGCCCATTGTGCGTGCGACGGTGGGATCCGGGTGTGTCCATGTGGAAACAGTGCAGCTTACGGCTATGTTCATTGCGTGGCCGAAGACCTCTATCACCGTTACGAATTCACATTCATCGTTCAGATGCTGACAGTCTCGCAAGAGCAGGCGATCGAAGAGAGCTTGGGCGGAAGAGTCGAGGATCGACGTGGGTTGCAGTTGCTGACGCTCACCGCGGAGGGCATGCGCGCAGCGACGACGGCTATCACCGTGGTGGACCAGTTGGTGGCCGCGGGCGTGCGCCCACAGCGGACACATCCTGACCTGGTGTCACGCCAGGACATTGCCGACCGTGCGGGCGTGACCCGGCAAGCCGTCGGACAATGGGTGCGAGGGGTTCGGCAGGCCGCTACTCCTTTTCCGATTCCTTACAATTCGGTGGCCGGTGGTATCTGGTTCTGGGGCGATGTCCTGGATTGGTTGCGCCGTCAGGGGTACAGCCAGGACACCGGTCTGCGCTACCCGACGCTGGACGAACATATTCGAATCGACCGCCACATCGCGATCAATCACAAGCCCGGGCGTTGACCAGACAAACTGTTTGCTTGAAAATAGCTATTGAAACAAACCGACGGTAGGTATAAAGTCCCTAGATACCTCAATCAATCTATCGGTGCGTCGGCCCGGCTCTGGGGGGAGTTGGGTCTGCGCTGCGGATACTCGAGCATGCGAGCAGGAATCCATGGTTTCAACCCCCGAAGTCACACCGCTGCCCACATCCGCTGCCCTCGCGACTTCTGTGGCCACTGCGGGTGTAGGAGCTACGGTGAAGCTACGCGAAGGTGGATCGGCCAAAGGGCGCTTGCGGGCGGCCACCGCGGCGCTGTTCCGGCGCTCGCGCCCACACGTCTCTTCCGCGCCGCCGTTGAGCGTGC
Source organism: Rhodococcus sp. NPDC055024 (assembly GCF_053608585.1). Lineage (NCBI taxonomy): Bacteria > Bacillati > Actinomycetota > Actinomycetes > Mycobacteriales > Nocardiaceae > Rhodococcus > Rhodococcus sp. NPDC055024. The sequence goes on along the minus strand of NZ_JBSGVT010000003.1, from coordinate 235,125 downwards.
TTCTCCTCGTCACCTCCGACAACGGTCTTTCCCAGCGGGCCGCCCTGGTTCTTCGGGAGGCAGGACACCTGGTCCGCACCTCCGTCGTAGCCGACGCAGAATCGGCGCTGGCCGCAACGGCGGCCGGGGATTTCGATATCGTCATCTGCCCATTCCTGAAAGCCTATGTACCGGAATCCATTTGGCAGCGGTGGACGACGATCATCATTCACCCCGGCCCACCCGGAGATCGCGGACCGTCGTCGCTGGACTGGGCAATTGCAGACGACGAACCGATCTGGGGAGTCACCGCATTGCAGGCCGCCGAGGAACTCGATGCAGGAGCGGTGTGGGCGTGGCGGACCTTCGAACTTCCGAGCGGGGCAACCAAATCCTCGGTGTACAACGGGGCCGTCACCGACGCGGCGATGGAGTGCATAGCGGAGGTCGTCGAGCATTTCCGTACTCCTGATTTCCAGCCGATCCCGTCCGAGCGCGTTTCCAGGCCCGTGGCATCGGCCCGATCGAGGCCGAGCATGAAACAGTCCGATCGCGTGTTCAGTTGGGCGGAGGACGCATCGAGCATCGTCCGCGCCGTCAACGCCGCCGACGGGTTTCCCGGCGTCGCCGTTCAACTCGGGCTCGACCGTGTCTACGTCTACGACGCTTTCCTCGACGCCCACGTCGATGCGGCACCTGGCACCATCGTCGAGTACTTCCACCAGGCAATACGCGTTGCTACCGGGGCAGGCTCGGTGTGGATCGGGCATGCTCGGCTCGTCGGCGCGGGCAATGTCAAACTTCCGTCGACCGCTGTCGTGCGGCCGGACGTGTTCGTTCCGCAGGTCTGGGAGAGCCGTTATCCCGAGACCGACTATCACCGGGACGGCGATATCGGATATCTCTCGTTCCGCTTCTACAACGGCGCGATGAGTACGAAGCAATGCGCACGCCTGGTGGCCAGGCTGCGCTGGGCGATCGCGCAGGACACCAAGATCCTTGTCCTCACGGGCGACTACGACAGATTCAGCAACGGCATCCACCTCAACGTCATCGAGGCGGCGTCGGATCAAGCCGGAGAAGCGTGGGCCAATATCAAGGCCATCAACGAGATCGCGAAAGCGATAGTCACCTGTACGGAGCAGGTGGTGGTTGCGGCCTTCACCGGCAACGCCGGTGCCGGCGGGGTCATGCTCCCGCTCGGAGCCGACGTAGTCGTGGCCAGGGACGGTGTGGTTCTCAATCCTCACTACGCCACGATGGGCCTGTTCGGCTCGGAACTGCACACGTACACGCTTCCGGCCCGCGTGGGCGAGGAGCAGGCACGCAGCCTGCTGACCGAATGCAGCCCTATCGGTATTCGCCGCGCATTGGACATCGGACTGGTCGACGCGATCGGCCCCAGGCGGCCGGATCTGTTCGAGGCGTGGCTGGACAAGGTCGCCGTCGACTTACTCGAAGGAGATCGCATGGAATCGATGCTGGAGCGCAAACGTCTTCGGCTGGAACGTGATCCGGTGCAGCCCTATGAGGAACGTGAACTCGAAGAGATGAAGATCGACATGTTCGGTGACCGCAACGGGTTTGCCGAGAAACGCCGGAACTTCGTGCTCAAGCTCTGATCGACACGCTGTTGGCCGACGCAACACGGGCGATGCGGACGACGTCCCACAGTCGACGCAGCAGGTCTTCACGCGTCTGCGCGGTGGACACGCTCGGTGCCTGATTGGTCCCGGCCGACGCGGCGACGGCAAGAATCGCTGCCACGTTGTCTGCGGTGTCGATCACCTGCAGATGCCGCGGTGACAGCGTCGACGGCCAGCGATACCCGGCCTGCGCCTGCAGTGCTTCGGCGACCAGGGTGCGCGCGTCGCTTCCGGGCATACCCGTGGCAACAGTCGGAAGCCCGCCGAGGATCTCCGCTGCATCCCGAACAGCTTGACGCAGTTCGTATTCGGCTTCGCGGAGTCCGATCGTTTCGGCGCTGCCCGCCACAGTCGGGATGGAGAAGACCGTCCACCGCAAGACGTCCGGGCCTTCCTTCGACGGCACGAGGCCGACTCCAGGTTTGCCGACGGCGCCGATTTGTATCCCCTCACCCGCGTTGATCGCAGCGCGAGCGAACTCAGTTCCCGTAGGCAGGCCTCGCACGTCGCCGGCCGTGGGAAGGACCAGGCGGACTTCGGCGGCCTCCGAGCGCGCGATTCTCAGCAGCGTGGAGATACCGGATGCCGTGAGACCCGGCCACTCGAGATCGTGGCGGACTGCGGTTTCCGCATCGGCGGCCCCGATCAGGTGCATCGGTGCCCACGCGGCAAGGGCGTCGATGACGTCGTCCGGCGCAGCGTCGCCGGCGAGCCATGACGCTGCCCACACGGTGAGGGTTGCGCTGGGAGAACTCATGACCGTGAAGTTTAGTTCGGCGTGGCGAGATGCGCGGCCCCGGCGTTGTGACCTAGCGTGATCCGGCGTGAGCGGTGGCAACGGATACGGTGACATTTTTGCGGGTCATACCCGTAAACAGAAGCGCGTGACGCCCGAAGTGGCGGCCGAACGTGATCTAGTCGTCGAGGATGCGGCGACGGGATTCTGCGGGGCGGTAGTCGGTTTCGAGCGCACGTACGACGGCGATTTCGTGCGCCTCGAGGACGGGCGTTCCCGGACGCGGTTGTTCGCGATGCGCGAGGCGGCTTTCCTCGTCGACGGCTCACCGGTCACCCTCGTCCGGCCTGCACCCAAGCCCGCGTCCGCCAAGCCCGCACGGTCGGCTTCGGGTTCGACGCGAGTCGAAGGCTTGCGTGCCCGCACGGCACTGCCCAGCCGGATCTGGGTGGAGGGCGTGCACGACGCCGCCCTCGTCGAGCGGGTATGGGGTCACGACCTTCGCGTCGAAGGCGTTGTCGTCGAACATCTCGAAGGACTCGACAATCTGGGGGAGCGGCTTGCCGAATTCGGTCCAGGTCCCGGCCGCCGCGTCGGGGTCCTGGTCGACCACCTGGTCACCGGTTCCAAGGAAACCCAACTGACGCAGGGCCTCGGCCCGAACGTGCTGGTGACCGGTCACCCGTACATCGACGTCTGGGAGGCAGTGCGCCCCACATCCGTCGGTATCGCAGCCTGGCCGAAGATTCCGCGCGGGGAGGATTGGAAGACGGGAATCTGCCGCGAACTCGGTTGGGGGACCCCTCAGGAGGGCTGGCGACGGGTCTACAACTCGGTGGAGAGCTTCCGCGATCTGGAAGCTCCGTTGATCGGCGCCGTCGAACAACTTGTCGATTTCGTTACCGAGCCGAACTGACGTAGCGGCGGCCTGGGTCACACATTCTGGTTAGATGGTGTTGTGGCTGCACTAATTTGGCTGATCGGAGCACTTGTGCTCGCCGGGGCCGAGGCGTTGGTGGGGGATTTCTTCCTGCTGATGCTCGCCGGTGGGGCGCTCGCTACTGCCGGTGTCAGTGCTGTCACCGACTTCCCGGTGTGGGTCGACGCCGTCATGTTCGGAGTTTTCTCCGCCGCTCTGGTCCTGGGCGTGCGACCGATCATGTTGCGTCGCTTCGGTAGTCCGCCGCCGACCCCGACCGGAATTCAAGCACTCGAAGGTAAGCACGCTCTGGTTCTGGAAGAAGTGGGCGAGCATTCCGGGCAGGTCAAGTTGGACGGCGAGGTGTGGACTGCCAGGCCGTACGACACCACCGAGGTGTACCCGCCGGGCACCAAGGTGACGGTGATGGAAATCAACGGCGCAACAGCAGTCGTCTGGAGGGGACCTTAATGGCAGCACTCATAGTGCTCGGTGTGTTGGTGCTATTCGTGATCTTGGTGGTCGCGAAGTCGGTGGCACTGGTACCGCAGGCAGAAGCCGCGGTCATCGAACGGCTCGGCAGATATTCGAAGACGGTGTCCGGTCAGCTGACGTTCTTGATCCCGTTCGCCGATCGCGTGCGCGCCAAGGTGGATCTTCGCGAGCGCGTCGTCTCCTTCCCGCCGCAACCGGTGATCACCCAGGACAACCTGACACTGTCCATCGACACCGTGGTGTACTTCCAGGTCACCAATCCCCAAGCTGCGGTGTACGAGATCAGCAACTACATCGCTGCCGTCGAGCAGTTGGCAACCACGACGCTGCGAAACGTCGTCGGCGGAATGACCCTCGAAGAGACGCTGACCTCGCGTGATTCCATCAACGGTCAGCTTCGCGGTGTCCTCGACGAGGCAACCGGTCGCTGGGGCCTGCGAGTGGCCCGCGTCGAGCTCAAGAGCATCGATCCGCCGCCCTCGATCCAGGAGTCGATGGAGAAGCAGATGAAGGCGGACCGTGAAAAGCGCGCCATGATTCTGACGGCTGAAGGTCACCGTGAGTCCGCCATCAAGACCGCCGAGGGTGCAAAGCAGAGTCAGATTCTTTCTGCCGAGGGCAACAAGCAGGCGTCGATCCTGAACGCCGAGGGCGAGCGTCAGTCTCAGATCCTTCGCGCTCAGGGTGACCGCGCGGCCAAGTACCTGCAGGCCCAAGGCGAGGCCAAGGCCATCGAGAAGGTCTTCGCCGCCATCAAGTCCGGTAAGCCGACTCCGGAATTGCTTGCATACCAGTACCTTCAGACGTTGCCGCAGATGGCGCAGGGCGATGCAAACAAGGTCTGGCTCGTACCCAGCGACTTCGGTGACGCGCTGAAGGGATTTGCGAAAACGCTTGGCGCGCAGGGACAGGACGGTGTTTTCCGTTACGAGCCGCCGGCCGCCGAAGAGAATCTTCCCAACCCTGAGGACGATTCAGCTGAGGTGGCAGAGTGGTTCGAGACAAAATCCGACCCGGCAATCGCAGAAGCAGTGCGCGCCGCTGAAGTTGCTGCGCGCACACCCGTTGAAGATCCGGCAGCTGCAGTCAGGCACCGCCGTGAAAGTGCGCCCGAGCAGCCGGGATTCACCGATCCCGCGCTACCGCAGCAGGGTGAAAACCCGTGGCCCGGTCAGCTACCGCTGCCGTCCGAGCGTGAAGAATTCCAGCAGAAGTACCCGTACCAGGGTCAGCCGCCGGAAGGCGGCCAGCGCCAGTAGTCACCTCTCGTAGTAGTAACTCGTAGTAGTCGGGACGGGGACTCATCACCTATGTGATGAGTGCCCGTCCCGTTCCACATACAGCGATCGCCCAGAGGACGCTGACGAAGGTTCCCATGATGAACTGCTCGGACGCGTGCGGTTCGCGAAGTTCCGGGTACCGTGCGAGTCCCTTGACTGCCAAGACGATCGCGATGCCTTCCGGCCAGGTCGCGAGAATCGACGCCGCCACCGCGAGTCGCTCGAGTATTCCGATCACACGTCCGCCGCGAAGAGGTCCGGCATCCGGTGCCGGGCTTCCGTCCGGTTGACGGCGGGCGATCTTGAAGGTGGCGAGCACCAACGGTGCGCCGGCCGTGGCGGCGGCAAGTACGCACAGGACAAGCGTCGCCCCGAGTGCAAATCCGGTGACCGGGCTCGTTCGGGTCGATGCCAGCGCGGCAACACCGAGCGCTGGAAGAGCCACCACGGACGACGCCCATTCGGGCACTTCCAGTCGACCACGACTGAGCGGTCCCAGCGCCGCTGCAACTGCTGGTGCGGCGGCGGCGGCGGCGAGTGCGATCAACGCCAGAACGACCATGTATCCGAGCCCCCTGCTGTGTCGACGAGTTGTACTGGTGCGAGCGTGAGCAGTCTAGGGCTGGAGTCTGACCAAAAGCCGTTCTGCGAGTCTGCGCCCGGCGAGTTCTGCGTGCCATCCGGCGGTCAGGAGTCGCTTCGACATGGCCTGCTTGGTGATTCCGAGTTGGGTGGCCGCGCTGATCTGAGTGAGTCCGCTGTCCATCAGAGCGATGGCTTCGCGCCCGTCTTTCGTCTGTCTCGTGACAATCGTGCCGAGCAAGGTGAACGCGGCGTCGACGTCGGCGGCAAGTTCGTCGCGCGATCTGTCGGCCGGTGCCTGCTCGACGGCTATTTTGGCCGGCGCTCGCTTGGCGCGCTCGACGGCGACCCGCGCAGCTTCGAACGCCGGCCCGCGTCCGGCGCGAGTCTGTCTTGGGAGAGGCTGCTCGACCGGGCCGATCCCGATCCCGACACTCCAGTGTTCGCGCCGAATCAGCTCCAGTGCGACGGGGACGAGCAGTGCCGGGTCGTCGGTGACCGCTTGAATCTCGTCGCCTGCAGTGCGCTCGAACGGTCGAAGGAGTTTGTACCCGGACAGTGCACCGAGAATCTCCCCGACGCGATCGACATCTCGTCGGCTACCTCGTTGATCCACCGTTAGTACGAACATTAGTCAATGTTATGTAGTTGACTTTCAATAGTCAATCGTTTTGGGTTGACTCGATCAAATCAATCTCTTGAGGTTGACCCGTGTCGGTGGTGGTTTCGCTCAACGGGGGCTGGCGGCGAGCGTCGAACACCAGACCGGCGATGCCGATTGCAATACAGACCCCCGACAGGATCAGGAGACGAGGATCGGCTTCGCCGGAGAGTGCGTCACCCAGAACGACGATCCCCACGGTGCCGGGCAAAATGCCGACAACGGTGGCAAGGACGTAGGGCACGATCCGGATCGACGAAATGCCGCAGCAGTAGTTCACCACCGAGAAGGGGACGAACGCGATCAAGCGCAGCGAGCCGACGGCCAGCCACCCCCGCTTCTCGATCCGCTCGTCCACCCGCCGGATCGTCGGACTCGAAATCCGTTGCCAGACGACGTCGCGGCCGATGGCGCGCACCAGGTAGAGGGCCAGAACAGCGCTCACGGTCGTCGCCGCCACGGTCAGGGCGATGCCGGTCACCGAACCGAAGAGAACGCCCGCACTGAGGGTGAAGACGGTGCGCGGGAACGGCGCGACGGTGACTATCGAATGAACCAGGAAGAACACGAGGGGAAACGCCGGGCCAACCGAGTCCGCCCACTCGCGCACCTGAGACACCGTGGGATGTGGGGCGAGGAGGGCTGCGAGGAACAAAGCGAGCACTACCAGGACTATTACGATCATTCTTCGGTCCAGCAGGCGTCCCATCACAGGTCACAAGGCTACCTGTGAACGGTGAACCGAGTCGCTCGCGCGCTGGGAACGGTGTGCCGACGACCATCCCGAATGCTGGAAATTCACGTGCTCCAGGCGACAATGAAAGCTGAGCTGTGACGAAAACCACTACGCTTTCCAGGTGGTCCACACCTGCAGTCCCGGCCAGTGAAACGAACTCGCGAGTAACTCACATACATGCTGAACAATCGCTAGGTAAGGACCAGTTGCAGGTGTCCGAATCACTGAACACGCACGCCGGCGGACCGGTCGGGAAGTGGTCGTGAACGGCGTCGTGAACGGCACTGTGAAGAACCTGACGTGATCCTCACGATATCTGAGCTCAGACGCGGGTTAGCATCACAGAACTAACGAACAATTCCGATTATCGGTACAGCGCTCACGCTAAAAATGAGAGGGAGCGGACACAGTGTCATTAGCTTCAGAAGCCGAGGCTGTCGAGCAGGCATACGCGGAGTGGCAGCGCTCCGTAGCCGGTGTGCTCGCCAAGTCCCGCAGAGTCGATGCGGCAGAACTGGGCCCCGAGCCACAGAAACTGCTCGAAACCGTCACCTACGACGGCGTCACTGTCGCACCGCTCTACAGCCCACGCGACGAGCGTCCCGAGCAGACCCTGCCGGGCACGTTCCCGTACGTGCGGGGTGTCGATGCTCACCGTGACGTCAATGCCGGCTGGTTGGTCTCCGCTACATTCGGAACCTCCTCCGCAGCCGAGACGAATCGCAGCGTCCTGGACGCCCTCGAAAACGGCGTCAGCGCACTCTGGTTGAAGGTGGGCGGGGGCGGCGTTCCGGTCACCGACCTCGCCGCTGCGCTCGAGGGCGTGCTTCTCGATCTCGCGCCGCTGACGCTCGACGCAGGCGCGGAGGCCGGCGATGGCGCCCGCGCACTCTTCTCACTCCTCGACGCGCGTGCCGAAGCCGGTGACGGCGTCAGTGATCGCGCCGGTATCCGCATCCACCTCGGTGCCGCTCCGCTGACCAGTTCGTTTTCCGGCTCAGCCGACGTCGAACTTGCCGACGCCGTCGAGTTGGCTGCCCTCGCTGCAGCTCGCGCGGAAACCGTGCACGCGATCACCGTCGACGGCACGGCGTTCCACAACGCCGGTGCCGGGGATGCCGAAGAACTCGGAGCCGCGATCGCCGCAGGCCTCGAATACCTCCGCGCACTCACCGCAGAGAGCGGCCTGACCATCGGTGCTGCGTTGTCGCAGTTGGCTTTCCGCTACTCGGCAACCGACGATCAGTTCCAGACCATCGCGAAGTTCCGTGCCGCACGTCTCGTGTGGGCACGTATCGCCCAGGTCTGCGGAGCTTCCGATTTCGGTGGAGCGCCCCAGCATGCGGTCACCTCCGCCGCGATGATGGCTCAGCGCGATCCCTGGGTGAACATGCTGCGCACCACCCTCGCTGCATTCGGCGCCGGTGTCGGTGGAGCAGACGCGGTGACGGTACTTCCGTTCGACGTCGCGCTTGCCGACGGCACCCTCGGCGTCAGCAAGTCGTTCTCCTCACGCATCGCCCGAAACACACAGTTGCTCCTGCTCGAAGAGTCGCACCTGGGCCGTGTCCTCGATCCTTCGGCCGGATCCTGGTACGTCGAAGACCTGACACAGCAGATCGCAGCCACCGCGTGGGAGTTCTTCCAGGAAATCGAAGCAGCCGGCGGATATCTGGCTGCACTCGAGGCGGGAATCGTCTCCGGTCGCATCGCCGCCACCAAGGCCAAGCGCGACTCCGACATCGCACATCGCAAGACCACCGTCACCGGTGTCAACGAGTTCCCGAACCTCGGTGAAACACCGCTGTCCGCCGAAGCAGTCGAGCCCGGCCAGTCCGTCGCCCGCTACGCAGCTGCGTTCGAAGCGCTTCGTGACCGTTCGGACGCGTTCCTCGCCGCCGGCGGCGCCCGCCCCACTGCGCTTCTCGCGCCGCTGGGCTCGGTCGCAGAACACAACGTGCGCACCACGTTTGCGTCCAACCTGCTCGCTTCGGGCGGCATCGACGCAATCAACCCCGGCCCGCTCGAGGTGGGTGCCGAGGCCATCTCCGCAGCCGTCAAGGCTTCCGGCGCCACCGTCGCGGTGCTGTGCGGCACGGACAAGCGTTACGGCGAAAGTGCCGCAGCAGCCGTCGCCGAACTTCGCGCCGCCGGTATCACCAAGGTGCTGCTGGCCGGCCCGGAAAAGGCAGTCGCAGACGCGACCGGCGATTCTCGCCCGGACGGATTCCTCACCGCCCGCATCGACGCAGTGTCGGCACTGACCGAACTGCTCGACTTCATCGAGACGGGAAGCTCCAAGTGACGACACGAGAGGTCAAGCACGTGATCGGCAGTTTCGCCGAGGTCCCACTCGCGGACCCGCAGTCTCCGGCACCCACACCGCCGTCGGTCGAGCAGGCCCAGGCGCTCATCGAAGAGGGTGCCAACGCCAACAACTACGCCGCCGAGCAGGTTGTCTGGTCCACTCCGGAAGGTATCGACGTCAAGCCGGTGTACACCGGCGCAGACCGCACGGCCGCAGCCGAGTCCGGTTACCCGCTCGACAGCTTCCCGGGCGCAGCGCCGTTCCTGCGTGGTCCGTACCCGACCATGTACGTGAACCAGCCGTGGACCATTCGTCAGTACGCCGGCTTCTCCACTGCCGCCGAGTCGAATGCGTTCTACCGTCGTAACCTCGCGGCCGGTCAGAAGGGCCTCTCGGTCGCCTTCGACCTCGCCACGCACCGCGGCTACGACTCCGACCACCCGCGCGTTGCCGGTGACGTCGGAATGGCCGGTGTCGCAATCGATTCCATCCTCGACATGCGTCAGCTCTTCGACGGAATCGATCTCTCGCAGGTGTCGGTCTCGATGACGATGAACGGTGCCGTGCTGCCGATCCTCGCGCTGTACGTCGCAGCGGCAGGGGAACAGGGTGTCACCCCGGACAAGCTGGCCGGAACGATCCAGAACGACATCCTCAAAGAGTTCATGGTTCGTAACACCTACATCTATCCGCCCAAGCCCTCGATGCGGATCATCTCGGACATCTTCGCGTACTCCAGCGCGGAAATGCCGAAGTACAACTCCATCTCCATCTCGGGCTACCACATCCAGGAAGCCGGAGCGACTGCCGATCTGGAACTGGCATACACCCTCGCCGACGGCGTCGAGTACATCCGCGCCGGCCTCGACGCCGGGATGGACATCGACAAGTTCGCGCCTCGCCTGTCCTTCTTCTGGGCCATCGGCATGAACTTCTTCATGGAGGTCGCAAAGCTCCGCGCCGGACGCCTCCTGTGGGCCGAGCTGGTTGCCAAGTTCGACCCCAAGAGCGCCAAGTCCCTGTCGCTGCGCACCCACTCGCAGACCTCGGGCTGGTCGCTGACCGCGCAGGACGTCTTCAACAACGTTCCGCGTACCTGCGTCGAAGCCATGGCAGCCACGCAGGGACACACCCAGTCGCTGCACACCAACGCTCTCGACGAAGCCATCGCTCTGCCGACGGACTTCTCCGCGCGTATTGCCCGCAATACCCAGTTGCTGCTGCAGCAGGAGTCCGGCACCGTTCGCCCGATCGACCCCTGGGGCGGCTCGTACTACGTCGAGTGGCTCACCAACGAGCTCGCCAACCGGGCACGTAAGCACATCGAAGAAGTCGAGGAAGCCGGCGGAATGGCTCAGGCCATCAACGAGGGCATTCCGAAGCTGCGCATCGAGGAAGCTGCCGCTCGTACGCAGGCGCGCATCGACTCCGGTCGTCAGCCGTTGGTCGGCGTCAACAAATACGTTCCCGACGAGGTCGACACGATCGAGGTTCTCAAGGTCGAGAACTCCAAGGTGCGTAAGGAACAGCTCGAGAAGCTGGTTCGTCTTCGCGCAGAACGTGATCCGGTAGCCGTCGAGGCTGCACTCGCCGACCTCACGCGCGCAGCAGCGTCCACCGAAGGCGGCATGGAGAACAACCTCCTCGCACTCGCCGTCGTTGCGGCCCGCGCCATGGCTACCGTCGGCGAGATTTCCGACGCCCTCGAAAAGGTGTACGGACGCCACCAGGCGGAGATCCGCACCATCAGTGGTGTGTACCGCGACGAGGCAGGAACGGTGAGCAACATCAGCAAGGCGATGGAATTGGTCGAGAAGTTCGCCGAGGACGAGGGACGTCGTCCCCGCATCCTCGTTGCGAAGATGGGCCAGGACGGTCACGACCGTGGCCAGAAGGTCATCTCCACGGCATTTGCCGACATCGGATTCGACGTCGACGTCGGACCGCTGTTCCAGACCCCCGAAGAGGTCGCCAACCAGGCGGCCGACAACGACGTCCACGTAGTCGGTGTGTCGTCGTTGGCAGCCGGTCACCTCACCTTGGTGCCGGCGCTTCGGGAGGCTCTGGCTGCGGCCGGTCGTCCCGACATCATGATCGTCGTCGGCGGCGTCATTCCGCCCGGTGACTTCGACGAACTCTACGAGGCCGGCGCTGCTGCCATCTTCCCGCCCGGAACCGTCATCGCCGACGCCGCCAGCGGATTGTTGGAGAAGCTCTCCGCCCAACTGGGTCACGACAACAGCTGAGAAGGGGGTCACTGAAGATGGCACGTCAGCCCATCGACACGCCGTCGCCAGCGGCAAGGCCATCAGTTGATTCTCTCGCCGAGGCGGTACGTGGAAATCAACGTGCCGGCCTCGCTCGGGCGATCACCCTCGTCGAGTCCACTCGCGACGACCACCGGGCTCTGGCGCAGCAGCTTCTGCTGAAGTTGCTGCCCGAGGCCGGGGGAGCACACCGGATCGGCATCACCGGCGTCCCCGGCGTCGGCAAGTCGACCTTCATCGACGCGCTCGGAATGTACTTGCTGGAGAAGGGGCATCGGGTTGCGGTGTTGGCGGTCGATCCGTCTTCCACCCGCACCGGTGGCTCCATCCTCGGCGACAAGACGCGCATGGCTCGCCTCACGGTCGAGAAGAACGCATACATTCGTCCGTCACCGACGTCCGGCACCCTCGGCGGTGTTGCAAAGGCAACCCGCGAGACCATCGTGCTTCTCGAGGCTGCCGGTTTCGACGTCATCCTCGTGGAAACGGTGGGCGTCGGGCAGTCCGAGGTCACCGTCGCGAACATGGTGGACTGCTTCACGTTCTTGACCCTCGCTCGTACGGGCGATCAGCTGCAGGGGATCAAGAAGGGTGTACTCGAACTCGCGGATCTGGTCGCGGTCAACAAGGCCGACGGCAAGCACGAGCGCGAGGCGAAAGGCGCAGCCCGCGAACTGGCCGGAGCGCTGCGCCTGATCTACCCGCACGACGCCATCTGGAAGCCGCCCGTCATCACGATGAGCGGCCTCGAAGGTGTCGGTCTGGACGAGTTCTGGGGAACTGTCACCAAGCACCGTGAGGTGCTCACCGAAGCGGGACAGTTCGAGGAGAAGCGTCGACAGCAGCAGGTCGACTGGACCTGGACGATGGTCAACGATCAGCTGCTACGCAGGCTCTCCAGCAACGATCGGGTTCGTGCGATCCGGGCCGACGTCGAGCAGAGCGTGCGCGACGGTTCGCTGACAGCAGCGTTGGCTGCGGGGCGGATTCTCGACGCGTTCGACGGAAGCAACTAAAGGCGAAAGCAGGAAATCCCGGGTATCCGAGCGCGGATACCCGGGATTTCTTCTGTGACGAGTTATCGTTCGCGCTTGGCTGCAGGCTCGGTGAGTTCGGTCTCGACCGCGAGTTCGACTCCCGTGAAGTCGCCTTCTGCTTCGGCCGGGGTGAGCGTGGACCGCTTCCACGCGTAGAACAGCAACGCTGCCCAGGCAGCGATGATGGTGAGGTATCCGGCCACCGTGACCGCTCCGGTGATGTCGAAGGATTTGAACAGCTTCTGCGCGTTGGTCAACACGATCACGCCGCCCACTGCCGTTCCGAGCAACGTCGCGGGCACGCGGCTGACCAACCACGCCGCAAACGGTGCTGCGATCACACCGCCGAGAGCGAGACCGGCAACAACGAGGAGGTTGCCCATCGACTCGTGACCGAGCCCGATGAGAAATCCCAGTGATGCAGCGGACGCGACCAGGAACTCCGACGCGCTGACCGAGCCGATCACCGTGCGCGGCGCGGTCTTGCCGCGGGAGAGCAGTGTGCTGGTGGTGATCGGGCCCCAACCGCCGCCACCGGATGCGTCGATGAAACCACCGAACAGGCCGAGCGGAGACAGGAAGCGAGCGGTATGCGGGGTGGTGCGAGCATTCGCGACGGCCGGTGGACGGACCGAAAAGCGAAGTGCCACATAGACACCGATTGCCAGCAGAATCGTCGCCGTGATGGGGACCGCAGCTTCGGTCGACAGACCCGAGAGAACGGTGGCACCGATAAATGCACCGACCGCACCCGGCACGCCCAGCTTCGCGACCAACTTCCAGTCGATGTTCTTGAACTTCCAATGCGACACCCCCGAAGCGAGAGTGGTGCCGACCTCGGCCAGGTGAACCGCGGCGCTCGCCTGAGCCGGACCGAGCCCACCGATCATCAGCAGAGTGGTTGCGGTGACACCGAAAGCCATACCGAGAGCGCCGTCGACGAGCTGGGCGCCGACGCCGACAAGAGTGAACAAAAGAAGGTTGAACATGAGAAGACAGACTCCGAGCGAAGAAGCGACAAAGTCAGGGGTGCAGGCAGCGAGAAATCGCCGCTCAGCAACACGCCTGATCGAAGCATGCGCTACGACGAGTGGGCCAGAACGCCATCAATCCGAGCGCAAATGCCGGGGAGGCATCGTGGCTGGAAATCTGCACGTCAGGGTCCTTCGGTTCTCGTTCGTTGGTGTTCTGTCCATGCGAGCATAGCCGGTGCCGCGCTCGATCAACCCACGGCGCGGGCGTAATTTCCCACTCGGTGGACAAGTCGATCGAAGAATTCCGCCGGATCGGTGCTGACCGCGATGTCCGCGTTAGGTTCGCGTTTCCAATGTCCGACCCAGTCCGCGACAGTGGTTCCGACCAACAGTGGGCTCTCGGTTTCGACATCCACCGTTGCCGGTTTCAGGGTCGCCAGGGCCGGGTCGAGCGCGACAGCAGCCGCAAACGGGTCGTGCATGTGAGCAAGAAATCCCTGGTCGTACTCGCGATGGAACTCCATGTAGAACCGGATCGCGTCGGACATATGCCGGATCACGCTGTTGGAGGCGGAGCTGCGGACGTCGGGGCCGTCGTCAGGAGAGATAATCTCTTCCGGCGTGCTCCCGGCAGCGTCCGCGAGCCGACGCACATGTTCGGGGAACATCTCGATGGATTCGGTGACGTTGAGGCCGCAGATGATCGGACGTCGGTGCGCGGGCACTACCGAGAACGCGTCGAACACTTCCTTGGCGGCGTGCGGATCGACCGAGACGTTCCACTCCGCAGTCGGCGTCGTGTTGCCCGGATAGTTGAACGACCCACCCATCACGACCAGTCGTTTCAGCAAAGAGGGAAGGTCGGGTTCGCGTCTGATCGCCAGGGCCAGATTGGTGAGCGGTCCCGTCACCAACCCCGTGAGTTGTCCGGGGTACTCACGGACGAGATCCACCCAGAGGTCGGTGGCGGTACGAACCGAGAGCTCACGACCCGAATCGGGGAGCACGGCATGCCCGATTCCTTGCGGACCGTGAGTCTCCTCGGTGGTGCGCAGCGGGATGACCAGGGGCTCGCGGGCACCGAGTGCAACCTCGATGTCCGGGGCCCCGCAGAGCGCGAGCCAGTTCAAGTTGTTGGCCGCGACCTGTTCCACGGGAACGTTGCCGGCGGTACTCGCGATCCCCACGATCTCGGCCTCGGCGCTGGCGAGTAGATAGAGCAGTGCCAGCGAGTCGTCGATACCGGTGTCGACGTCGACAATCAGCTTGTGGACATCACTCATCGGTGGCCACCAGGATCGTCGGGGAATGCAGGACCGGGAAGTTCACCGAACGAGCGATGAAGCACTTCGTGTGTGCCGGGCCGTGAAGATCTTCGGCCGTCTCGACCATCGACGCGTCGGCGACCAACACCGTCGGATTCAAGGTCACTTCGATGAACTGCCCACCGCCGTCGGACTCCTCGATCATGCTGCCGACCGGCTGATCGCTGTAGTCGAGAACGACGACCCCGGCGGCCGCTGCCAGGCCAAGGTACCAGAGCATGTGGCACTGGGCGAGCGAGGCTACGAGCAGTTCCTCGGGATTCCACCGCTGCGCGTCACCGCGGAACGAGGGATCGGAGCTGCCGAGAAGCTCCGGCTTCCCGACCGCGGATATTGCGTGATCGCGCGAATATGCCTGTGTGCTGGACGTTCCGGATCCCAGATCGCCCGTCCACTGAAGGTCGAGTGTGTAGGTATGTGACTTCACAGGTCCATCTTGCCCTGAATGTGCCGGTCCCTCAGTGTGCCCACTCCGCCGGATCCGATCCCCACGAATGTGCCGGTGAAGGGTAGTCCTCGAACTCTGCCAACGCGGGTCGTGCGGTGGTCACGTCGCCGTGGTTGACAACAGCATCGAAGCCGGGGGCCGTCGGCAGGCCGGGGTGGAGGCTTCGCCCAGGCGCGTCCAGAAGGCGGGCGCAGGTACCTGCCAGCGACACGTCGACAGCGCGGCCACGGCCGTCGTGCGAGCGCATGGTCAACGCGTCGAGGATCCCTGCTGCAAGGAAGTACCCGCTTGCGTGGTCGAGTGCCTGTGCGGGAAGGGCGCCGGGTTTCTCTCCACCCTCGAGGAACGAGATACCGGACGCGGCCTGCACGATGCTGTCGAAGCCGCGCCGATCCGCCCACGGACCTTCCCAACCCCATGCGCTGACACGACCGTGAATCAGGTGCGCGGGAAGATCTCGCCCGATGAGCGCTTCGAGTGCACCCGGCCGGTAGCCGGTGACCAGCACGTCGGCTGTTTCGAGGAGTTCGCGGAACGCTGTCGCACCCTCCGAGGATTTCAGGTCGAGAAGCGCCGACCGCTTGCCCTGGCCACTGTCGAGGTGCTGCCATCCGATTTCAGGGATCGCCGGGGGATCGATCCGTAGAACTTCGGCGCCGACCAGAGCGAGGGCGCGGGTTGCGACCGGGCCGGCGATGACGCGGGTCAGGTCGAGAACGCGTGGGCGCGTCGGAAGTGCGCGCGGTTTCCCCATCTCGCGTGCTCGGATGGATACCAGAGGCGCAGACCTCGCGGCTGCACACTGCTCACTCAGGCGCCACTCGGTCTCGGTACGCACGCGAACCGCGATGGCACCGATCTCGGCGGCTTGCTGTTCGATCTCGATAGCAGAGAGTTCGGATATACGTTGCGCCACTGCTTCTTTGGACGATCCAGGTTCGAGTTCCAGAATGGTGAGCAGTCGGTCGCGATGGTGCGGATAGTTACCGTGCGTGCGGACCCAACCGTCACGGGCGGCGAAGAATCCCGAGTACTCGGAAAACCCGTTGATCGGTTCGCCTCCGGTGCGGAACAGGCGATCGCTCGAAAAGGACGCGGCGATACGCTCGGGATTCAGGGTCCAGTGCCCGGATCCTCGATCAATCGCAGAGGCGAACGCCGCAACCGAACCCGCAGCGAGGTCGAACACCGGCAAGTGCGCCGCGAGAAAGCCCGCCGAGTCCGGGCATTCGATGTGCCCGCGCCGGTCATCGGTTTGCACCCCGACGTCGCGTTGGTATTCGTCGAGATAGAACCCGTACCCGTGATCCATACGACGCCTTTCGGGCAGTTCAGTGGTCGAGAAGCTCCCGACACTTCTTTGCCAGCGTATCGCGGAGCGGCGCAGCACGATCCGCCAAGTGCTGTTGCTGGCGCACGTATTCGGCGCGTCCGGCGGGAGTTTCGATGCGAATGGGGGAGTACCCGTACTCGGCGAGGTCGTAGGGGCTCGCGCGCATGTCGAGTTCACGGGCCAGGAGCGCGTGTTCGAAGCACCGCATCACCAGATCCGAATCGACGAGCGGCAACAATTTGAAAGACCACTTGTACAGGTCCATACCGGCGTGCAGGCAGCCCGGCTGCTCGTGGTCCGCCTGAGTCTCCCGGGCAAGGGGGAGCGAATTCTTGGGGGCCGCGTCCGGCGTGAAGAACCGGAACGCGTCGTAGTGCGTGCATTTGAGCGGCAAGGATTCGACGACCGCGTCGGTACCCGCGAATCCGAGCCGCAGCGGCACGGATTGGTGCCGGATCGCATCCTCGCCGCCGCGATAGACCATCGCCCATTCGTGCAGGCCGAAGCAGCCGAGCACAGCGGGCCGCGCAGACGTC
Source organism: Rhodococcus sp. NPDC055024 (assembly GCF_053608585.1). Taxonomy (NCBI): domain Bacteria; kingdom Bacillati; phylum Actinomycetota; class Actinomycetes; order Mycobacteriales; family Nocardiaceae; genus Rhodococcus; species Rhodococcus sp. NPDC055024. Next base: position 217,863 of record NZ_JBSGVT010000003.1, on the reverse strand, counting down.
TGGTTCAACAGATTCCACACGAATTCGACAGTGTGACGGCGCCGCTCGAGCACTGAAACGTCGACCGTCGCGGTACCCGAATCGACGCGGTAGCCGGAGAAGGCTGCGTATTCACCGGCATTCTCGAGCGCGACTCCGTAGCCGGGGTGCCAGCGCCGCAGTTGAGCGGGCTTGAAGTTGTAGTACGTGAAGAGGAAGTCGTGCACCGGGTGCGAGATACCGGCGCTACGACGCGCTCGGTGCGGCTCGACGAGCTTCTCCACCTCCTCGAGGTGAAGTGCCCGCCGAGCCGTCCACTCGCTCTGCGCGAGTGCGAGTGAGTGCACCGAACGTGTCATCGATCAGCTGTTTCGTTGTCCGGGAACAGCATCCGTGCCGCGGTGCGTGCCGTCGCGAACAGTGCCGACGTACTCCTCGAGGAGATCCTCGAGCGCGACGATACCGATCACCACTCCGTCCACGTCGGTGACTGCACCGAGGTGCGAGCTGGCCCGACGAAGGCCGGCCAACGCTTCGGCCAGCGGCGTGCTGAGCGGAACGATCGGCAGCGGGCGGATATCCGACGTCGGAACTACGGTGTCCGGTCCGGCAGCTTCGTCCAGAACCTCGTCGAGCACGTCCTTGAGGTGCACGTATCCAGCCAGGGATCCGTCGCTCGCCCGCACCGGGTAACGCGAGTATCCGGTCTCGATGACTGCACGCTCGATCTCACCCAGTGTTGTTCCCGACGGTGTGAGGGGAATGGTCCGAACCTTGTCGAGGGTGATCAGAACCTCGGACACCGTGCGATCGGTCGATTCGAGAGCCTGCTTCAACCGACGGTGTTCTTCGGCGTCGATCAGACCTTCGGATCGCGATTCACCGATCATCGCGGACAACTCCACGGCAGAGACCGTGACGTCGAGTTCGTCCTTCGGTTCGACGCGCAGGAGCTTCAGCACGCCGTTTGCGCACAGGTTGTAGAACGCGATGATCGGGCGAGCGATCTTGATGAAGGCCAGATGCACGGGAACGAGCAGCATGGCCGTCTTCTCGGGGCCGGCCAACGCGATGTTCTTCGGAACCATCTCGCCGAGCAGGATGTGCAGCACGACGACGAGCGAGAGCGCGATCGCGAACGAGATCGGGTGCAGCAGCCCGTCAGGCAGGCCGACGGCTTCCATCGGCACCTCGAGGAGGTGCGCTATGGCAGGTTCGGCGACCTTACCCAAAAGGATCGAGCAGATCGTGATACCCAGCTGAGCCGCCGCGAGCATCAGCGACAGGTTCTCACCGGCCTTGATGACTGTGAGTGCCCGCTTCTTGCCTTGCGCGACCAGTGCCTCGAGACGGTCACGGCGAGCGGAGATCAGCGCGAATTCCGCGCCGACAAAGAATGCGTTGCTCGCGAGCAACACTACGGTCAGGAGAACGCCGAAGAGGTTATTCATCGTCGGACTCCTTCTTGTCGTGGTCGGCGGATTCGGGTTCGACGTCCGCCGGGACCGGCGTGATGGTCACTCGATCGATACGACGGCCGTCCATGCTGGTCACTCGGGCGATCCACTTTCCGCGGGAATCCCCGGACGAGTCGATGTCGGGCAACTCCACTTCGTCACCTTCATCGGGGATGCGCCCCAATTCGGTGAGCACCAATCCGCCGAGGGTGTCGTAGTCGCCTTCGGGCGCGGTGTATCCGGTAGCCGAAGTGACCTCGTCGATACGCAGGAGACCTGAGCACGACCATCCGTCGCCGACGCGTTGCACGTCCAGCTCGGGCTCGTCGTGTTCGTCGCGCACATCGCCGACGATTTCCTCGATGAGGTCTTCCATCGTGACGATGCCCGCAGTTCCGCCGTATTCGTCGACGACCAGAGCGACCTGCATGCCGTCCGAGCGGATCCGCTCCATGACGGTGTCACCGTCCAGGCTCGACGGCACGACCGGAACACGTTGAGCCAGACTGTCGACTCGCGTCGTGCGCCTGCGCTCGGCGGGAACCGTGAACGCGTGCTTGATGTGTACGACGCCGACCGTGTCGTCCAGATCACCGCGAACGACCGGGAAGCGCGAGTAGCCGGTCCGCGACGCCGTCACGATCAGGTCTGCGACGGTGTCCGAGAGTTCCAGCGATTCGATCTTCACTCGCGGGGTCATCAGTTCTTCCGCGGTGCGGTCACCGAACTGCAGCGAACGGTCTACGAGCATCGCCGTGCCCTTGTCGATGGAGCCGCGCTGCGCGGACGTCCGCACGAGGGATCCGAGTTCCTGCGGTGAGCGTGCCGAGCGCAGTTCCTCCGCGGGTTCGATGCCCAGGCGTCGCACGATCCAGTTGGCAGTTCCGTTGAGACCGTTGATTGCCCACTTGAAGATCAGCGAGAAGCCGGCCTGCAGGCCCGCAGTTGCACGGGCGGTGGGCATCGGCTTGGAGATTGCGAGGTTCTTGGGTACGAGCTCGCCGAAGATCATCGAGAACGACGTCGCGAGTACCAGCGCCAAGATCAAAGATGTTGTCGAGGCAGCGGATTCGCTGAGTCCGACGGCCTTCGCAACCGGTGTGATGAACCGCGCCAGAACGGGCTCGGCCAGGTAACCGGTGATCAGTGTCGTGATCGTGATGCCGAGTTGGGCACCGGAGAGCTGGAACGAGAGAGTCTTGTGCGCGTGTTGAACCTGGCGCGAGCGTCGGTCGCCGTCGCGAGCGGCTTCGTCGACGGTACTGCGCTCGAGCGCGGTCAGTGAGAATTCGGCCGCCACGAAGAGGGCGGTGCCTGCAGTCAGCGCGATGAAGCCGAAGAGGCTGAGAATGGTGAAAACGATGTCCATGTGTCATCGCCACCTGAGTTGTGCACGGGGGCCGCCGGGTTTGTCTCCCGGCTCGCTAGAGGAGCCCTCCGAACCGGCGGAATCAGACGATTCCTCGGATAAAACGACGGGTGTAGCGCCGGGTAAGTGTGTGGGTGCCTCGGGCACCGGGTTCCTCTCGTCAGAGCCGAGGATTTCTCGGCTGTAGCGGGCTCGGTCGGGTCGCCGAAGGGCACCCGACCGAGTTTTGTTTTCTGTTTACGGAACCAATGATACCGGCGGGTGCCCGGGAGTAGGGACCCGAGCACCCGCCGACTGTCACGGAGCCCAGTTCACCAACCTGACGGAAGCGGCCGTCCTTCGGCGAATCCGGCAGCGGACTGAACACCGAGAACTGCCTTCTCGTGCAACTCTTCGAGGGAGCGCGCACCCGCGTACGTGCAGGTACTGCGCACGCCGGAACAGATCTGATCGATCAGGTCCTCGACTCCCGGGCGCTCGGGATCGAGACGCATCCGCGAACTGGAGATGCCCTCCTCGAACAATCCCTTACGAGCGCGATCAAAAGCCGTTTCGGTGGCTGTGCGAGCGGCAACGGCGCGCTTGGACGCCATGCCGAAGCTCTCCTTGTACGCATTGCCCGCCTGATCGACCTTGAGGTCGCCGGGGGACTCGTACGTGCCGGCGAACCACGAGCCGATCATGACGTTCGACGCGCCCGCCGCGAGGGCGAGTGCAACGTCGCGGGGGTGGCGAACGCCGCCGTCGGCCCAGACGTGCTTGCCGAGCTCACGTGCTGCTGCAGCACATTCCGCGACGGCCGAGAACTGCGGGCGTCCGACGCCGGTCATCATGCGAGTCGTGCACATGGCTCCGGGTCCGACGCCGACCTTGACGATGTCCGCCCCCGCGGCGATCAGATCACGGGTTCCCTGTGCGGAGACCACGTTGCCTGCGACCAACGGGACGCCGAGATCGAGCGCCTTGAGGGTGGTGAGTGCATCGATCATTCTCTGCTGGTGACCGTGAGCCGTGTCCACGACGATCACGTCGGCACCGGCATCGACGAGTGCCTTGGCCTTGGCGCCCACGTCACCGTTCACACCGACCGCCGCAGCAACCCGGAGTGCGCCCCGATCGTCGACTGCGGGATCGTAGATTCCCGCACGAATCGCACCGGTACGGGTGAGGACCCCGGCAAGAGTGCCGTCTTCGTTGACGATGACTGCCAGCGGATCATGCTTGGCTTCGAGGAGTTCGAACACCTCGCGAGGTGTAGCGGTGACCGGGGCGGTGACGAAGTCGGTGATCGCGACGGTACGTAGGCGCGTGAACCGGTCGACGTCCGCACAGGCGGCTTCGGTGACGACACCGAGCGGCTTACCGTCCTCGACCACCACGACGGCGCCGTGAGCGCGCTTGGGCAGAAGCGCCAGCGCGTCGGAGACGGCGTCGTCGGGGCTCAAGGTGACCGGCGTATCGGCGACGAGGTGGCGGCTCTTGACGAATGCCACGGTCTCGGCGACGGCTTCGGTGGGGACGTCCTGCGGAATGATGACCAGCCCGCCGCGGCGGGCAACTGTCTCGGCCATACGGCGGCCGGCCACTGCGGTCATATTGGCGACGACGACGGGAATGGTGGTTCCGGATCCGTCGGAAGAAGTGAGATCGACGTCGAACCGGGAGGTGACCTCTGTCCGGTTAGGGACGAGAAAAACGTCGTCGTAGGTCAGGTCGTATGGGGGGCGTTGCCCTTCGAGGAACTGCACGTTTCACGAGCTTACCGTCGATTCCGCCGTAGCGCCCTCGGTATCGCGTGCCTGTGAGCGGGAGAGGGCGATCGTAGTCATGATCATCACGGCGACAGCGCACCCGATGAGAGCAATTCCGGGGCCGTCGACGCGTAGGCGTTCGTCCAGAACCGTCATCCCCAGGAAGATGGCCGCAATCGGCTCGCCGATCGTGAGAGCGGGCAGCGACGCCGACAGCGGCCCGACCTGAAACGCACGTTGTTGCAGGTAGACCCCGATAGCGCCCGAGGCGATCAGAGCCCACGTCTGCCAGGCCGAAATCACTCCGACGACGCCGTGTCCGAGTAGGTCGGTGACGTACTTGGTGAACGCGACCGCAACGCCGTAGAAGATGCCGGCCGCGGAGCCGAGAAGCAGTGCGCGCCAACCACCGTCGAGTTTGGACAAGCCGCCGATGGTCGCCACCACGGCGACTGCGACCGTGATCGTCAGGGGCACAGCCCAATCGGACCACGGAGCATTACTGTCGCCCTCGGTGGGATCGCCGACCACGAGGAAGATCGCCAACGAAATCGCGAGCATGATCGCCAGTGACCACGCCGAACGGGTGATGCGAATACCCGAGAACTTGGCCGAGAGTGGCAGCGCGAACAGCAGAGAGGTCACGATCAGCGGCTGCACCACCAACACCGAACCCAACGACAGTGCAACGGCCTGCATGACGTAACCGCCGCCGTCGCCGATCAATCCGGCCCACCACCGAGGGCTCCGAATCAGCGACGCCACCAGCGCCTCGCCCTCGGGAACCGCCGACGCTGCCCGCTGCTGAGCGACGGAAGCGCACGCGAAGAGCAGTGCGGCGACGAGTGCGCAGAGAACCGAGATCAGTGGAAGATCACCCATGTCCTCAGTGTGCGCGCTTGCCCGCCCGATTTCCGGCAGACGGCTTTCCTGCGCCCGGTGCACCCCGCCGCGGCGTCAGGCCCTTGGAGGCCAAACGTTCCGAACGGGTCGGGACCGGGGTGCCGTCGGCCCGGATCTTCTTCACACTCTTGGGATCGGTGACGCGCCGCGAGGAGGCGGCTCGCTTGTCGCCGTCCTTTTTCATGCGGCCACCGGCAGCCGTCCGACCTGCGGTGTCGTGTTCCTGGCGTCCACGCTTTGCGGTGTGCTTGACGGCGACGGTCGTATCGGGAGCCTCGACCGGAATGCCCGTCGGCTCCATTGCTCCGGTGATACGCGTGAGTTCCAGATCGTCGGGGCGGACCCGCACACCGTGAACCTTGATGCCTGCCTGTTTGGTCAACTTCTCGACCGCGTCACGTTCTTCGTCGGTGACGATGGTGACGACGACGCCCGATTCGCCGGCGCGAGCGGTCCGGCCGGCGCGGTGCAGGTAGTCCTTGGCCTCGGCCGGGGGATCGACGTGAACGACGAGGGTCACGTCGTCGACATGGATTCCGCGGGCCGCGACATCAGTGGCGACCAGGACGGGAGTTGTTCCGTCGGAGAACGACGCGAGGGTCTTGGTCCGGTTGTTCTGCGTCTTACCGCCGTGCAGAGCGCCGGCAGAGACACCGATCAAATGCAGCTGCTGCGCAAGCCGATCCACGCCGTGCTTGGTCTTGACGAACATGATGGTCCGCCCCGCGCGCGAAGCGATATGTGCGACAACGGATCTCTTGTCGTCGCGGTCGACGAAGAGCAGGTGATGCTCCATCGTCGAGACGGTGGCAACCGGGGGAGCAGTCGAGTGCGACGCCGGATTGCGCAGGTAACCCGCGACCAGATCGTCGACCTTACCGTCGAGGGTTGCCGAAAAGAGAAGACGCTGACCATCTTTCGGGGTCGTGTCGAGAATCTTCGCGACCTCGTCGATGAAGCCCATGTCCGCCATGTGGTCGGCCTCGTCGATGGTCGTGATCACGACGTCGTCGAGCACGACCGACTGCTGCTCGAGCAGGTCGAGTAGACGGCCGGGAGTGGCGATGAGCAGATCGACGCCCCTGGTCAAGATGTCGGCCTGGCGCTTGATGGGAACACCACCGACCGCGTTGGCCACACGCAAACCGATCTCGGTAGCGGCGTCGTCGAGTGCTTTGTGAATCTGGATCGCCAGTTCGCGGGTGGGAGCGAGCACCAAGCCGCGAGGACGATTCCGCTTGCTCGCCCCACCCTTGAGGCGCACCAACATCGGAAGCCCGAAGGCCAAAGTCTTCCCGGAACCCGTCGCGCCGCGCCCGAGCACATCCCGGCCGGCAAGGACATCGGGGATGGTGGCCGACTGAATGGGGAAGGGAGCATCGATGCCGCTCCGGCGCAACGCATGCACCATCACGGCGGGGATTCCGAGGTCGACGAACGAACGCCCTTCGGTCGAGGTGGGCGAGTCGATCGTCGATTCCTGCATTTGTCCAGGCTACCGGGTATCGGTAGACGCAGATAACCGCATCCACCGATACCCGCTGTGAATCAGGCCTCGATTTCGCTGCGGTCACCGCTCCACAGCGTGTGGAACTTGCCGGGCTTGTCGATGCGCTCGTAGGTGTGCGCGCCGAAGAAGTCGCGCTGACCCTGTGTCAGGGCGGCCGGCAGACGCTCTGCACGCAGACCGTCGTAGTACGACAGCGAAGACGCGAACGCCGGTACCGGAATGCCGAGCATCGTCGCGGTGGCGACCACACGGCGCCAGCTGTCGATGCCCGCCTCGATGGCCTCGCGGAAGTACGGCGCCAGAATCAGGCTCGGCAGGCTCGGATCCGCGTCGAACGCGTCCTTGATGCGGTTGAGGAACTGCGCACGGATGATGCAGCCGCCGCGCCAGATCGTTGCCAAGTCGGCAGGCTTGAGGTTCCAGTCGTACTCGGCGCTACCGGCAGCGATCTGGTCGAAGCCCTGCGCGTACGCCACGATCTTCGACGCGTACAGCGCGGCCTGGATGTCAGCGGCGAACTGCTCGGCGTCAACCGGCTTGTCGCCGAGCGAACCCGAAGCCAATCCCTGCGCCTGGGCTGCGGCGCGCTGATTGCGGCTACCGGACAGTGCGCGAGCAAACACGGCCTCGGCGATACCGGTGACCGGCACGCCCAGATCCAGAGCGGACTTGACCGTCCAGCGGCCCGTACCCTTCTGCTCGGCAGCGTCGACGATGACGTCGACCAACGGCTTGCCGGTCTCGGCATCGACCTGACGGAGCACCTCGGCGGTGATCTCGATCAGGTAGGACTCGAGCGTGCCCTTGTTCCACTCGGTGAAGACGTCGGCGACCTGACCGGCGTCGTAACCCAGCGCGTCACGGAAGAGGTTGTACGCCTCACCGATGAGCTGCATGTCGGCGTACTCGATGCCGTTGTGCACCATCTTGACGAAGTGACCGCTGCCGTCGGGGCCGATGTGCGTGCAGCACGGTGTGCCGTCGACGTGAGCGGAGATCGACTCGAGAAGCGGGCCGAGAGCCTCGTACGACTCCTTCGGGCCGCCCGGCATGATCGACGGACCGTTGAGTGCGCCTTCTTCGCCGCCGGAGATACCAGCGCCGACGAAGTGCAGACCGCGGGCGCGGATCGCGGCTTCACGGCGGATCGTGTCCGTGTACAGCGAGTTACCGCCGTCGATGATGATGTCGCCGGGCTCCATGGCGTTCGCGAGTTCTTCGATGACAGCATCCGTCGGAGCGCCGGCCTTGACCATGATCAGGACGCGTCGCGGCTTCTGCAGTGCGGCAACAAACTCTTCGACGGTCTCGGTGCGCACGAAATCGCCCTCGGAACCATGCTCGGCGATCAAAGCATCGGTCTTGGCGATGCTGCGGTTGTGCAGGGCAACGGTGTGACCGTGGCGGGCGAAATTGCGGGCAATATTCGAACCCATGACGGCCAGGCCGGTGACGCCGATCTGAGCTCGGGGTGATTCGGTGCTAGTGGTTGACATGCTTACAGCTTTCCCTCTCGGTCCGCGGCTGTGAAATCCTGCGCTGTGCGCAGCCGAAAACTGTGCGGCCGCGACGCGCGTGAACATCAGACCGTGCATACAAAACACGGATGCAGATCACTTTAATTGCAGTGACCTGCATCCGTCTCGATACAGCTTCCGGCGCAGCCGGAAGGTTCTCAGTGTTCAGTTGTCGAGCCGCAGCTCAGCGCAGGTATTACCGCTGATCGCGCTTCGGGCCGTCGAATCCGTCATAGCTACGACGGTCGGTGCGGCTGCGGAAGCCACCACCGCTGGTCGAGGCTGCGCGGTTGTCTCCGCCGTCGCGGTTGCCCTGGTATCCACCGGAAGAGCGGTTGCCCTGGTATCCGGTCGAGGGGCGGCTGTCGCGGTCTCCGTAGGACGGACGGCTGTCGCGGTTGCCCTGGTATCCGCTGCCACCCGAAGAGCGGTTGCCCTGGTAGCCGCCGCGGCTCTCGCCGTCACGGCTTCCCTGGTATCCACCGGAGGAGCGGTTGCCCTGGTATCCGGTCGAGGGGCGGCTGTCGCGGTCTCCGTAGGACGGACGGCTGTCGCGGTTGCCCTGGTATCCACCGCTGGAGCGATCACCCTGGTAGCCACTGCCACCGGAGGAGCGGTTGCCCTGGTAGCCGCCGCGGCTCTCACCGTCACGGTTGCCCTGATATCCACCGGAAGAGCGGTTGCCCTGGTATCCGGTCGAGGGGCGGCTGTCGCGGTTGCCCTGGTATCCACCGCTGGAGCGATCACCCTGGTAGCCGCCGCGGCTCTCGCCGTCGCGGTTGCCCTGGTACCCACCCGAGGAACGGTTGCCCTGGTATCCGCCGGAAGAGCGGTTGCCCTGGTAGCCGCCGCGGCTTCCGCCACGATCACCGAAGGAACGCTCGCCACGAGAAGAGCTCTCGCGCAACGGTTCTCCGGTCGGCTTCTTGGCGCCGGTGATACGAGCCAGCTCAGCAGAACCCGGGGTGACGGCGACGGCAGCGGCATTGACGCCGGCCATTCCGGTCAGACGCTTGAACTGACGCTTTTGGTTGGGCAGCACGATTGCGACAACGGTGCCCTTCTCGCCGGCGCGAGCGGTACGACCCGCGCGGTGCAGGTAGTCCTTGTGGTCAGCCGGGGGATCGACGTGAACGACAAGGTCGATGCCGTCGACGTGGATTCCGCGCGCTGCGACGTCCGTTGCGACGAGGACCGGGGTGCGGCCGTTCTTGAAACGCTCGAGGACGCGGGTGCGCTGATTCTGAGCCTTGCCGCCGTGAAGCGACTCGGCAGCGATGCCGACTGCGCGGAGTCGGTCGGTGATTCCCTCGCAACCGAGCTTGGTACGGGCGAACATGATCGTGCGTCCGTCGCGGGCACCGATCTCGGCGAGGACGGAATCCTTCTGGCCGCGGTCGACGAGGAGGACGTAGTGCTCCATCGTGTCGACGCTCGCGCGGCCGTCTTCGGTGGAGTGCGTGACGTGGTTGGCCAGGAACTGACGAACCAGCGACTGGACCTCACGGTCGAGGGTCGCCGAGAACAGCAGGCGCTGTCCGTCTGCGGGGGTCTCACCGAGGATCGAGCGAACCTCGGGCAAGAAGCCCATGTCCGCCATCTGGTCGGCTTCGTCGAGTGCGGTGATTTCCACCGAGTCGAGGATGCAAGTGCCCTGACGCAGGTGGTCGCCGAGACGACCCGGGGTGGCGACGAGGACGTCGACGCCGCGGCGGAGCTGATCGACCTGCTTGGCGAACGGCGTTCCACCGACAGCGGGACGAACCGTGAGTCCGAGTGCGCCGGCGTAGGAGTTGAGGGAGTCGACCACCTGGAAAGCAAGCTCACGGGTGGGGACGAGCACGAGTGCACGGGGACGCTTGGCGGCCGGGCGATCCTCGTGGCGCGAGAGGCGGGTCAGCATCGGCAGGCCGAATGCGAGGGTCTTACCCGATCCGGTCTGTGCGCGGCCGAGAACGTTGGTTCCGGCGAGCGCGTCCGGGATGGACTGCGCCTGGATGGGGGACGGGACGGTGATGGAGTTGCGCGCCAATGCGGCAACAAGCTGCTCGGGCAGGCCGATTTCGGCGAAGGTGATACCCGGCTCGGTGGCGACTGCTTCTTCGGCAGCGGGGGTGTTGACGGTGGTGTCTTCGATGTTCTCGGAAGACGACATTTGGACAGCGTTGGTCACGCGGAAACCTCTCCGGACTACGGGCACGTCGCGGAGCGGAAGAAGCCATGCTGAAATACACGACACAGTTCGCAAAGGGACGAGCCAGGGCACATGTCACCTGGCAATCCGAACGCATACTGCGGGGAATTGGGCTGTGTGCCGTTATATGTTGACGGACCACGATGGTGGCCGTGATCCACTCTACGCCACCGGCTAGGTCGAAGTCAGGTAACCCCGCCTGTGACCTGCACTACTACACGTGGTTGCGCTGGTCAAGACTCAGTAGGCGTTGAAAAGCAGGCGAAGTTCCGTGAGCCAGGGCACTGCCACAGCCACGGTGGGCACCACAAGAATGGCGACCGCCCCCAGATACGCAAAAATCGCAATCCGGGGATCGGCATCGTCAGCCGAGAGGCGCTGCACTCGGATGAGCGTTGACGGGCCGCCTGCTGCCATCGCTCCGCGGGGTGCCGTCGATCCGGCACACGCGACCAGTGCCCGCGCGAGGGGAGTGGGACCGGTAGCGCGCACAGCTGAATCGTCGGCGAGCAACTCCACCAGGAGTTGTACCGATCCCAGAGCCGACTTGCTACGGACGAAACGGGGGAACGCGTGGTTGACGGCCGTGAATGCCTCGAGGACCAGATCGTGACGAGCTCGCAGGTGTGAACGCTCGTGCGTCAGGATGGCCTTGACCTCGGCATGATCGAGGTTCTGCAGAGTGCCCTGACTGAGAACCACGCGTTGGCGCAGACCTGGCAGGCAGTAGGCGATCGGTTCGTCGACGTCGAGCACTCGCAGATCGGGTGTGCGTTCCACCGACGCGGGCATGGCGCAGTCGTCGAGAAGGTCCACCAACACGCGGTGACGTGCACGGCGACGTCGGGTTCTCACGGCGACCTGGATGACCGAGAAGATCAGCTTTGCGCCGATCAGGAGTGTCAGGGCAAAAACAACCACGTACAGAATCCACAGAGGGAGTCCGAGTGCATCGATTTCGGCGGTCGGGGCCGTCGTCGGCCTTCCGTCAGCGCCGGGAACGAGCAGCTGGCTGGCAATGGCCAGGCCCGAACTGAATGCCGACAACACCGCAGCAATCGCGACGGCTTGCCACAGGACCAACGCCGCGCGTGGAGCGCGGTAAGGCCACGTGGAGCGGCTCAGGAGTGCGGGAACCGGACCGGCCAGCAACAAGGCAAGCAGTCCGAAAACCAGTGCAGTAGTGGCGTTCATGTCCTACACATCATGCACGACGAATTCAGTTCGGCCTAGAAATTCCGGGCTGCGCAGCCTTTTTCGCGGACTCGCGCACCTCGAGGGCAGCGAGCGCTTCGCGGAGAGCATCTGCTTCGTCTGCATTGACCTGGCCCACGAAGTGAACGAGTGCCGCAGCGCGACCGCCGGACTCCGGAGCCTGGGCGAGAGCGTCGACCATCAGGCTCGCAACCAGTTCTTCGCGCTTGTTGACGGGAAGATAGCGATGCGCGCGATCGTCACGCTGCTGAATCACCAGATGCTTCTTCGCCAGGCGCTGCAGAACGGTCATGACCGTCGTGTACGCCAATTCGCGATGCGTCGCGAGTGCTTCATGCACCTGTCGCACAGTTTGCGGTTCTGATGTGGACCACAAATGATCCATCACCGCGCGTTCGAGTTCACCTAGACCTGCCATTCTTCGATTCTACGGACTTCCACGACGAAATACGTACTACTGGTAGTAGTAACCGCCTCGGTGGGGGTGTGGTATTGGCCATAGTGATCTGCGTGACGGTTACGGTGGTGAAAGACGACCAAAGTCCCGACAATGAACATGCCCTAATTGGACACCGCCAGTCGATCCGCAGAAAGCAGCCGCACGTAGATGACGATCGACAGTTCGCCGAGCACCGCAGAATCCACATCACGGGCACGGGCAGTCGCGCAGAAAGCTGCCGACATCGTTCGTTTCGGCATTCGCGACGCACCGTTGACGGTCGTTTTACTTCTCACCATGTGGATCCTGGGCGCCGCCACCGGCAGCCTGGTGCACGGACCGTCCCGCGATCTCGAGCACGCGATCGGCGCGGGAATGGGCTCGATCCAGCACGGACGCATTTGGACTCCGCTCACCTCCGCTCTGTGGGCGGGAAACCTGCTCGGGTACATCGGTGCGAGCGTGCTCCTGATCGCGGTCGCTGCGCCCCTCGAGCGGCGCATGGGGACGCTCAAGCTCGCAATCGCCGGAGCGAGCACCCAAATCCTCGGTGTGCTCCTCGGACTCGGCTGGGCATCGTTCGCGAAGGTGTTCGACTCCAACTGGGGATTCCGCCTACACGTCGGCTCCGCTGTAGGCGCGAGTGCATGGATCGTCGGCGCCGCCATGGCCGCCAGCTCGAACATGGGCACACTGTGGCGTCGACGCATCCGCGTCGGAACCCTGGCTTTGACCATCACCTTGGCCCTGTTCAGCGGCCAACTTCAAGATGTCATCAGGTTCTTCGCCGCCGTCGTAGGTCTGGTGATCGGCCAGTGGATCGTGGGACGGTCGGCTCGCGGTGAGCGAATCGCCGGGACCCAGCGGGAGGGCCGCGTCCTCGTGGCCATCGTCGTGGCGGCCAGTGCGATCGGCCCGATGATCGCCGCACTGTCCCCGCAAGCGGTAGGTCCACTTGCCGTCCTGCGTGACCTCTTCCGCGGAGTTCCGTGGACCGTCGCCGAGGTTCGAGAACTGTGCGAGGAGTCCGCGTCGGACCCGGACTGCCGGCGAGGACTCCTCGAGCTCAGACTCTCGGGTATCGGGCCGACTCTGCTCTCGCTGATGCCGTCGATTTTTGTCCTGGTGCTGAGCGACGGGCTTCGGCGTGGCCGCAGATTCGCCTGGATTGCGACGGTGTGCGCTCAGGTTGTCCTGCTCGTCCTCTCGATCGGGAACTTCGTCATCAGGTTCGTCGACGCCGTGGACAGTGACAGTCTGTTCTACGGAATCAGCGATCCGAACGTGTACCGAACACTCGTGCCGTTCCTGACGCCGCTGTTCGTGCTGATCCTCTTGATCTCCACACGCCGATACTTCGACGTGGCGGCCCCGGCCAGGACATACAGACGCTTGGGCGTCGCGATCGTGACGTTGCTCGGGGTCCTCGCCGTGATCTACGTGGGCGGCGGGATGCTCGCCAGGCACGGGTTCGACCGCGAGCCCACTGTCACCATGCTGCTCGCAGACTTCCCTCAGCGCCTCGTACCGCCGGTGTACCTGCAGTTGATCGACCCGCGTCTGCTTCCCGTGGACATCGAGTCGACGTTGCTGTTCGAGTGGACCGGCGTCGTGTTCTGGGGCGTTGCTGCCGTACTGGTCTTCGTGAGCTTCCTCAAGCCCGTCAAGACCGCTGATCCGAAAGCCGCCGAACGTGCGCGATCGATGTTGCTCGCCGGCACCGGCAGTCCGTTGTCGTGGATGACGACGTGGAAGGGCAACACCTACTGGTTCAGTGCAGACGGTTCGAGCTACGTCGCCTACCGCGTCATCGCCGGAGTCGCACTCACCACCGGTGACCCGGTCGGTCCTCCTGATCGGATGCGCGCAGCAATCGAGGGGTTCGCCGAGTTCGCGTCGTCGAACGGGTGGATTCCCTGCTTCTACTCGGTGACCGACGACGCGCGAACCATTACCGATTCCATGGGCTGGAGCGGCCTACAGGTCGCCGAGGAAACAGTGCTCGATCTGGGCGGAATCGCGTTCACGGGCAAGCGGTTCCAGGACGTGCGCACGGCACTGAATCGGGCGAAGAAGTCCGGGATCACGGCCGAGTGGATTTCCTTCCCGCACGCGCCTCTCGCGATCAAGGATCAGATCGTCGCGATCTCGGAAGAGTGGGTGGCGGACAAGGGGATGCCCGAGATGGGCTTCACTCTCGGCGGGCTCGACGAGGTCGACGACGAGGCGGTGCGCTGCCTGATCGCCGTCGACGAGGATCGCACCGTGCACGGTGTCACGTCGTGGCTGCCGGTGCATCGCGACGGCCAGGTCGTCGGCTGGACCCTCGACTTCATGAGGCGACGCTCCGAAGGGTTCCGGCCCGCGATGGAGTTCCTCATTGCTTCTGCCGCACTGAAATTGGAGGAGGAGGGTGTCGAGTTCCTCAGTCTGTCCGGTGCACCGTTGGCAACAATCGCCGCCGACTCCACTACGGACACAGCCGAACCTGAGGCCACGACCTTCTCGGCGATGATGGACAGCGTCCTCGATCTACTCGGTCGCACGCTGGAACCGGTGTACGGCTTCCGATCGCTGCTGGCCTTCAAATCGAAGTTTCAACCCCGATACGTACCGATGCACATGACATTCGCCGATCCGGCCGCGCTACCGAGCATCGGCAACGCGGTCGGGCGGGCATATCTGCCGACCGTGTCGATCGGTCAGGGATTCAAACTCGTTCGGACAATTCTGGGTCGCTGATTCGCGATCTTCAGGCGGGCTTGGCCGGCCCGCCGACAGCGCCGAAGACGTGTCGGGTGCCGATCGGGACGATCAGGGGACGATCCGAGACCGGATCGTCGATGACTGCAGCTTCGAGACCGAACACCTCGAGCAGAAGTTCCGCGGAAATGATGTCCTTGGGGACGCCCGAAGCGACGACGGCGCCGTCTCGCATCACGATCAGATGATCGCTGTACCGGACTGCGAGATTGAGGTCGTGCAGAACCATCACCACGGTGCGCCCCATTTCCTCGTGGAGTTGATCCACCAGGTCGAGGACTTCCATCGAGTGCGCAAGGTCGAGGTACGTGGTCGGCTCGTCGAGGAGCAGGATGTCGGTTCCCTGGGCGAGAGCCATCGAGATCCAGGCCCGCTGACGCTGGCCGCCGGACAATTGATCGACCGGCCGATCCGCAAGGTCCGAGACTCCGGTCAGCTCGAGTGCTTCGGCGACCTCGCCCTCGTCGTCCGCAGACCACTGCCGAATCCACGACTGATGCGGGTGGCGTCCACGTGAGACCAGATCGGCGACGGTGAGCCCTTCAGGCGCTACCGGCGTCTGGGGGAGCATGCCGAGGACCCGCGCGACTTCCTTGGTCTTCATCGAACTGATCGCCTTGCCGTCGAGAATGACCGATCCACCCTTGGGCTTGAGTAGACGGCCCAGCGCGCGGAGAAGTGTCGACTTGCCGCAACCGTTGGGTCCGATGACCGTCGTGATCACGCCGGTGGGGATCTCGAGATCAAGCCCGTCGACGATGATGCGATCCCCGTACCCGAGCGTCAGATTCTGCGCGACGAGACGCGAAGGAGCATCGGTGGACTGGGCGATGGTGGTCATGCTGTGACCTTCCGATTGTTACGAACCAACAGGTAGAGCAAGAACGGACCACCCAGTGCGGAAGTCACGATTCCGACGGGGAGTTCCACAGGCAGAATTGTTCGAGCGATGACGTCGCTGCCGACCACCAGTACAGCACCGGTCAGCGCGGAAGCCACGATGGGCGGGCCGGCAGAGCGCACCAGACGCATGGCGACCTGAGGCGCAGCCAGGGCGACAAAGCCGACCGGACCTGCTGCAGCGGTTGCGATGGCAGCCAGCGCCACGGCGGAGAGCAACAGCTTGGCCTGCGACGATTGCAAGCGAACACCGAGTGAGGTGGCGTTGTCGTCGCCCAACCGCAACGCTCCCATGGTGAACGAGGCGATCACCGCGTAGCCACCGACCAGCGCGACAGCGATGGCTACCGGCCACATCTGATTCCAGGTGGCACCGTTGAGCGAACCGTTGAGCCACACCTGTGCTCGGGAAGCATCGTTGATGTCCGCCGAGATGAGGAGCCATCCCGTCGCTGCCACGAGCATGGCGTTGATGCCGATGCCGATCAGGATGAGGCGGAACCCCTCGACGCCTTTACGCCATGCCAAGGCGTAGATCACCACTGCTGTCAGCAGTCCGCCACAGAGGGCCGCCAACGGAATCCCCAGTGTGGCAAGCAGTCCCACGAACGACCCGCCGCCGCCGAGCACGATGAGAGCAACTGCGGCAGCGCTCGATCCCGCCGTGATTCCGAGGATGTCGGGGCTGGCGAGGGCGTTGCGAGCAATCGTCTGGGTGACCGCACCGGCAATGCCGAGTGCCATACCGATGAAGAGTGCGGTGAGCGAGCGAGGAAGTCGGAGGTCGAAGACGATCAGGTTCTGTGTCTTGCTTCCATTACCGAGCAGGACGGAAATGACATCGGGGATCGAGATCGGATAGTCGCCGCGTCCGATGTTGATGCAGAGCAGAACGAAGAGTGCGACCGCGAGTGCAATGCTCACCGACACCGCGAGTGGACGGTAGACCAGCGAGAATCCACCGACACGAATCGACTTACGGGAGGGGACGGTCCGGGGCAGTACCCGGAGTTCTTGCTTGAGCGTCACAGACTTGCCAACTTCCTGCGGCGTACGAGAGCGATGAAGAACGGGGCGCCGAAGAGGGCCAGGATGATTCCGACCTGCAACTCGCCGGGGCGCACGACCACGCGACCGATGATGTCCGCGGTGATCAGCATGACCGCACCGAGCAAGCCCGCGTACGGGACCAGCCAGCGGTAGTCGGGTCCGGTGATGGCCCGGGCCACGTGGGGGACCACCAATCCGATGAACGCGATAGGTCCACACGCTGCAGTCGCGGCGCCGGTCAGCAGGGTGATCGCGATGATGCCGAGTGTGCGACTGAACGCGATGTTCGTTCCCAATGCTTTTGCGACGTCTTCACCCAGGCTGAGGACATTGAGACCAGGCGTACTTGCCAGGGCGATGACCAAACCGAGTATCAGGAAGGGGAGGACCTGCCAGAGAACGTCGAACCCTCGACCGGACACCGACCCGACCACCCAGAAACGGTAGGCGTCCAGGCTGGTCTGGTCGAGGATGATCACGGCATTGGTCATGGCTTGCAGGAAGAACGCGACGGCTGCGCCCGCCAGAGCCAAACTCAGAGGACTTGCGCCGCCGTTTCCGATGGAGGACAAGCCGAAGACGACGATGCTGGCGACAAACGATCCTGCAAACGCGAACCAGAGATACTGACTCGGTGCGGTGAAGCCGAAGAGATAGATCGCCATGACTACGAAGAACGCCGCGCCGGCGTTGAGGCCGAGCAGACCGGCATCTGCCAACGGGTTACGCGTGTGTCCCTGAATCAGGGCGCCGGCGATACCGAGTGCGATGCCGACAACAAGCCCCAGGATGGTCCGAGGCGCACGCAACGTTCGCACGATGATGTCCGTCTGGGTGCCGTCCGAACTGAAGATGGCGTGGAAGATCTCGGCAAACGTCAGCGGCCGAGCGCCCACCGCGATGCTCGCGAGCATGACGAGCGCGAGAAGTACCGTGAGCACCGCGAGACCGATCAGCCGGCGTCGACGAGTTGCCCCGACGCTGTTGTCGCGCGCGAGTTCCTCGAACCCTTCTTCGCGCGCCGTGCTTTCACGCACCACCTCGATACCGGTTCGATCGAACGGCCTGCGCAGAGCCCGGCGAACACCGATGGGCTGCTTTGTCTTCGCGTCTCGCGTGACCAGGCCTACCCATCCCTTTCCCGAGGTCCGGCCCGTGGCACCTTCGCGGAATCCGAGGTTCCACACAAGGAGACCGACGGCAATGGCTATTGCCGTCCCACCGAATACGGCGCGGTCGGCTTCGCCGCCACCGTTCTCGTCTCGAAGCGACTGAACGATGTACCAGCCGACGAGCAACGGAAGCAGGAACACCCCCGCGTCGAAAATGCCAGCTAGAACACGCATTCGGACAGGAGCCGGGCCGCGCGGCACTATGCGCCGTCCGTACGTCTCGCTGGGTCCTCGGGGATGTCCGTTCCCGAGAGGTTTGATCATCGTCACTGGCGGTTCGAGCTCCTGGTCTTTGTGCGCAGGGAATTCGCATCTTAGGTTACGGAACCCTATGTGGGTGTGCTCCCCGCGGGGCAAGTTCCTGTGAATATGCGGTGCCCAGCGTCACAGTTCTTTACTCTTGAATTATGGTGAGGCTAACCTACATTAAGAACCACAAGACAACTTCGGCCGATTGGAGTGCACGGTGACAATCACCTTGACCACCCAGCATGCGGATGTTCGTGAATTCGAACTCCGGTCGAACGCATTGAGCCGCACCAGCGTTCGCCTACGAGCACTCAACCCTGACTACCCGCGTGTCTATGCGGTTGCCGCCATGGCGGGCGAAGGCAAACGACGCTGGTGGCAGCTCAGTGAAGGCTTGTGTGGGGATCGGGTGCAACAGATGTTCGCCCGTTCACTTCAAGATCTCGACAGTGCTGAAGCTGCCGCGATACAGGTTGCGACGTCGCTCATTCATGCCGTGGTCGGCAGAGTTGCCGCCTCCATCGTCTCCGAGGGGTCCGCCTGGGACCCGGGGCTCGAAAACCTGTTCATCCACATGGACAGCGACGGCGGAATCGATTGGGCAGGCGTAGTCGACGAAACGCTTCGTGTGGCACCCAACGGGCGAGAGTCCGGAAGTGACGGCGTCGTCGACATGCCGTGTGAAGAGGCGCTCCTCATCTGGACTGCGCACCGTTGCCTGACGTCGCTGCGCGCCATCTACGACGCCGTGGCCAGGTGTGCGCCCGTTGACCAGTTCAGATTCTGGGGACTGGTGGGGGAGTCGATCCTGGGTGCAGCTGCTTATGTCCCCATCCTGGCTGGTGAAGGCGAATCGGTAGCGCAGCGCCGTGGACAGGGCCTGCTCGACGCCTTTGTCGCAGCCGGGTTGCCGGTTCGCGCGCGCCGCAAGGTCTCGCTGCGCCCTCGCTGGAACCAGTTCGATGAAGGGCTTGCTAAATTAGGTCAGCCTTGCCTATGATTGTGGAACACCTCGCGGAGAGTTGCACACCGCGAGAGTGACGAAACTGCCGGACCGCGCCGGAGTCCTGAGGGCTGCAGAGACTCCCGGTCCTTCCCGCGGCGGGTTTCACATCGATTGATGTGAAAACCCCCGGTTCTTTTTCCAGACCTGATTCCCAGCTCGAGTTACCTCTCGTGTAATCAAGTAGGGAGTGGCAGCCACACCGGCGCCGGAGAATCACAGATGGAGATGGCATGGTCGACACTGCTGAGACCGCAGAGATGATGAAACGGCTCGGAACGGGCTTCGACGCCATCATCGGCCTGGAATACACCGAACTGAGCCCAGATCGTGTGCGGGCGCAATGGACGGTCAAGCCCACGCTGCACCAGCCCGCAGGGATTCAGCACGGAGGCGTGTACTGCTCGGTGGTGGAGTCTCTCGCCAGCGTCGGTGGCACCGTGTGGCTGGGCGAGCGAGGTCACGTGGTCGGCGTCAACAACAACACCGACTTCCTGCGTGCAACGAGGGAAGGCACACTCACCGCAGAAGCCACCCCGATTCATCGCGGACGCACTCAGCAGCTCTGGGAGGTTCGCATCACCGACGAGAACGACAGACTCGTCTCCAAGGGACAGGTTCGCCTCGCGAACATCACCGAGGTGGCGAAGATCGGAAACTGAGAACACGGGAAAGGGTGGCAGTGGAGTTGAACTCCACTGCCACCCTTCGCCGTTCACTCAGGTACTGATCAGCCGGCAGCCTTCTGTTGCTTGCCTGCCGCCTTCTTCGACTCGCCGTTGGAAGCACTGCCGGACTCGGTCGCTTCCTTGTTCTTCTTCTCCAATTCGCCCATCGCGTTTCGCGCGAAGACCTGCTGCTCGGTGGACGCCATCTGAGCACGGCCACGCCCGAAGAACGTCACAGCCCATGACAAGAGCGTCGAGGCGCGCGAACGGAACCCGACCAAGTACAGAAGGTGAATTGCCAGCCAGGCAACCCATCCGATGAAGCCACTGATCTCGAGCTTGCCCACCTTGGCTACCGCGCTGAAGCGCGAGATCGTTGCCATGCTGCCCTTGTCGAAGTACTTGAACGGAATTCGCGCCGAGGGGGACTGACCATTCAGTTCCGCCTTGATCTGCTTGGCCGCGTACTTGCCGCCCTGCATGGCGACCTGAGCCAAACCGGGAAGCTTGTCGAGCGACATCATGTCGCCGATGACAAAGACATTGGGGTGTCCGGGAAGCGACAGGTCAGGATTGACCATCACGCGGCCGGCGCGGTCGGTTTCTCCGCCGCTCTGCTCTGCGAGCTGCTTGCCGAGAGGGCTCGCCTGAACCCCGGCAGACCACACCTTGCACTGCGACTCGATACGTCGAAGCGTGCCGTCCTTCTCCTTGATGATCAGACCGTCGTTGTCGACGTCGGTGACCATCGCGTCGAGCTGGATCTCTACGCCGAGCTTCTCGAGGGTCTCGGCTGCCTTACGGCTGAGCTTGCCGCCGTACACGGGCAGGACTGCAGGCGCGCCGTCCAGGAGCACAACACGTGCCTCACGCGGATCGATCTTGCGGAAAGCGCCGTCGAGCGTTCGGCGGGAAAGCTCGGCGATCTGTCCGGCCAACTCCACGCCGGTGGGGCCGGCGCCGACCACGACGAAGGTCAGCAAGCGCGCGCGCTCGGCAGGATCGTCCGACAGCTCAGCTTGTTCGAACGCGCCGAGGATACGTCCACGCAGTTCGAGGGCATCGTCGATTGTTTTCATGCCCGGGGCGAACTCTGCGAACTGATCGTTACCGAAGTACGACTGACCGGCACCTGCTGCCACGATCAGACTGTCGAATGGCGTTACCGTGACGCGTTCGAGCAGGCGCGAGGTCACAGTCCGGTTCTCGAGATCGATCGTCTCGACTTCACCGAGCAGTACCTGGGCGTTCTTCTGCTTACGCAGCACGAGCCTCGTAGCGGGAGCGATGTCCCCGACCGAGAGGATGCCGGTGGCAACCTGATAGAGGAGCGGCTGAAACAGATGGTGGGTTGTACGCGCGATCATCGTGATGTCGGCATCGGCTTTTTTGAGAGCCTGAGTGCCGAACAATCCTCCGAAGCCGGAACCGATCACCACTACGCGGTGGCGGTGCGGTTCAACCGACTGGATGCTCATTCCGTACTCCTCGAGTTCTAGGCGACAGTCCTACGGTAGTCCCACCGCGGCCGAGCTTCTCTGCGAGCAGGCCGTCGAACGCAGCAGGGTCCGAATCGATCAAGCGGCCTCGGAGGTGATCACTCCCGATGCGATCGGCTTCGCCGAACCGGGGGTGATCACCACTTTGTCGAGGTGTCGGCTACTGGCGGACCGACAAGATGAACAGTGCGATGCACCCGCCGACGAAAACCAGTATCGACAGGGCCACCGACGCGTACCCGACACCTACTCCAATTGCTGCCCAGTCCATGTGCCCAACCTCTCGTCTGCTGCGATCCGGGATTCAGATCACATTCACCTAGTGACATCACACCTCATCGATCCCCACTTTCGAAACCCGGCACGCCCAACCATTGACATGCAAGTAAATGCTTGCATATTGTGAAGTTGTGGACGACCGGATGAATGCAGTGTTCAAAGCTCTTGCCGATCCGACACGGAGGCTTCTTCTGGATCGCTTGTTCATAGCCAACGGTCAGTCGCTCGGCGACCTGTGCGACAGCCTGGACATGAGTCGACAAGCTGTCACGCAACACCTCACAGCGCTCGAGGATGCAAATCTGATCAGCACGGTTCGGCAGGGGAGATCCAAGCTTCATTATCTCAATCCCGTTGCGCTCGAGGAAATTCGAGAGCGATGGATCAAAAAGTTCGAGGTACCGCGCCTGAACGCGCTCAGTGCCGTCAAAAAACTCGCGGAGGAAGCCATGACCGACAAGCCCAGCTTTGTGTATGTCACCTACATCGCCAGCACAGCCGAGAACGTCTGGAAAGCACTCACGGATGCACAGGCCACTGCAGAGTATTGGGGACACAGCAACGTCTCCGATTGGCAGCCGGGATCGACGTGGGAGCATCGCCGGATCGATGGCTCGAACATCGCGGATGTAGTCGGCACCGTGGTCGAGAGCAACCCGCCGTCGAGGTTGGTTACCACCTGGGCCGATCCGAACGGTGAACCAGGCGTCGACATCTCGCGGGTGAGTTTCGACATCGAAGCCTTCGGCGCGATCGTGCGCCTGACCGTCAAGCACACCGATTTAGCGGACGAATCGGCTCGCATGGAGGTAGCGGGCGGATGGTCGGCGGTGCTGTCGAACCTGAAGTCCTATCTCGAGACCGGAAACACGCTTCCGGTGGCGCCGTGGGAGATGCCGGTCGGTTGACGGTTGTCGACCACGACAAACGTGTCCCCTGAACAGGAGGAATTCGCCGTACTTCGGCCCGAATTGTCGGCACGATCCGGTCTCAAATTCGCAAAAAGCCCAAATTCCGGCGCGTTCAGTCTGTAAAGTTGCCAGTTGGATGCTAGCGTTTGCCCCGACATCGGGTGAGGACGACCTCGTCTCGGACGCATGGGAGAAACGCTATGGGCGGCGACGCTTTTCAGAATGTTCCGGTTGATCGGCGCAAGTTCGTCAAGACAGTTCTAGCGGCCTCGGCGGTAACTGTGCCGGTCGTGACGTCGATCAGCCTCGGTGGTGCGGCGCCGGCCTTCGCAGCCGGTGACACGCCGAATCTTTCCGGAGCGCCTAGTCGTGGCCAGCAGAATCCGAATCAACCAGGCGGTGAACAACCGGGCGGGAACCAACCCGGAGGCAATACTCCGGGAGGGAACCAGCCGGGCGGAAACGAGCCGGGCAACCCCGGATCGTCGGGAAGTTCAGGATCGTCGGGAAGTTCGGGGTCCTCGGGTAGTTCTGGTAGTACCGGGAGTTCGGGATCAACTGGTAGCTCTTCAGGTTCGGGTGGAACGACGACCGCAAAGCCCACCGGGCCCACTGGGCCGACTGAGCCGACAGAGCCGACCGTCCCGACTGTGCCAACGGTGCCGACCACTCGCACCGAGCCGACCCTTCCGACCGTCCCGACTCTGCCGACGAACCCCACGGAACCCACGTAACCGACACAACGAAATTGGTTCCGAGTGAGCACACGACGATGACAGAGTTCGACGTCGCGCTACACCGCGCTCTGAAGAAGCTTCAGAGCGCGGGCCCAGTCCAGGTGAGGGAGACGCCGCCGCACGGAGAACCGGCTGATCTGACTATCGCAATCGCGACCTACGACGATTTCGACGGGGCGTACTTCACGATCCACTCGATCCTGGTCCATCATCGCGAGATTCTGGACAGAGTCGAGTTCGTCTTGTTGGACAACAACCCCGAGGGGTTGCCGGCGCCTATGCTCGAGTCGTTTGCGGGATACATCGATCGTTTCCGCTACATTCCGTTTACCGATGTTCGATCCACCGCAGTGCGGGATGTCCTGTTCCGCAAGGCAACCGGGAAGTACGTCCTGGTCCTCGATTCTCACGTGATCCTGGCACCTGGATCGCTGTCGGCCCTGCTGGCGTATTTCGATGCGAACCCGGAAACCGACGATTTGATCCAGGGACCGATGCTCTCCCAGGATTCCTCGCATATCGCGGCGACCCATATGGACCCCAAGTGGCGCAACGGAATGTTCGGCTCCTGGGGTGTTGATCCGCGCGCGAAGCAACACCCCGACGTGCCTTTCGAAATTGTCATGCAGGGCCTCGGCTCATTTGCCTGCAGGCGCGAGGCGTGGCCCGGATTGAACTCGCATTTCACCGGATTCGGAGGCGAAGAGGGGTACATCCACGAGAAGTTCCGAATCAACGGCGGCAAGGTCGTCTGCCTTCCGGCATTCGGTTGGCACCATCGATTCGAGCGCCCGGCAGGTGTCCCGTATCGAATAAATTGGGAAGATCGTGTTCACAATTACCTGCTCGGTTGGAGTGAAGTCGGTTGGGACCTCGGCTCACTCCATCGTCAGTTCTCCAAGTACCTCGGTGATTCGTATCCAGAGATTCGCCGCCGTGCCGAACTGAGCGTCCAGCGACCGGAACTGGTTTTCGGTGGGGTGATCGTTCTCAGCGATGACAGCCGAGTCGCTCCGTGGCGGTCATGCCTGGCGGAGGCCGAGTCGATCGAACTGACCGTTCACCGTGCCATTCCATCTCGAGAGGACGGTCCTGATGTGTGGAGGACGGCGTCCGCGTTGCTCGCCGGAATCGACAAGGCAATTCTGCTGGGCTGGAAGTCGGCGGTTTTCCTGGACGAGGAGCGCGTGATCGAACCCGCCCTCGCGTACAAACTGCGGAACATAACCGACGACCTCCCCACCGACGCCGATACGGCCGTGATCCACGCACACGGGGAAATCCTGACCGGGGCTGCACTGATTGTTCGTGCGGCGGCGTACCGAGCTTTGCGTGACGAACTCTCTCGTAACATCGACGGACTCGTGCCGACCGGCTTTTCACTGCCGGCGTATCTGCTCGAGCGGGGCGCAGTCGACGTTGTGCTCGATCGTCCACTGTCGCCCGCCCGGGTAGTGGGAGAACATAACTCGGATATCGAGGATTCGAACTCGGAACTCGGCGTTGTCGTCGTGAATCTCGACCTCGACATCGACCGATGGAAGGCGTCCTGGCATAGATTCATTCGCCTGCCGGGCGTAGCCGCGGTGGAGAGGGTCTCAGCTTTCGAGGACGTGATGAATCAGGAAGCGGCCTTTGCCGTCTCGTGGCGTCGCGCGGTCTCTCGGGCGACCGAGAAGGGCTGGGATTCGGTCCTCATCACTGCTGACGACGTCAGTTTGCTCGATGCGGCTGCCTCGATCCTGGACCATGCACGCGAAGAGCTCGATCACCGCGATTGGGATCTCGTCCAACTAGGACACGACCCGAAATCGAGGGACGGAGCTCTGCTCGTCGGTTCGGCACTCTTGCGCACCAGCCCCGAGAACCGTGGTGTCCACGCCGTTCTCGTCCATTCGCGCGCCTTCGAGCGAATTCTCGACGAGATTGCGGATCCGGAGTCAGATCCCGAAGCATTCGGAAAATGGGCGGGTCACTACCGAACTCTGGGCGAGTACCTGGTGGATGCGAGTGCCGGGGGAGCGCTCACGTGCCTGACGGTGGCACCCGGCATCGCCTCCACGCGCAGCCTGATTCGTTCGGGCGCAATCGAATCCGAATACTCACGACGCTTCGCGCTGTGAGACCACCACCAAAACGAAAATCGGATTCGCTGAATCAAGGAGACATCTTGACCGAACTACTCGAAGATGTGAGACCGCAACGCTCTCAGACGGTGGAGAGCAACGATCTCACCGACGGGGTTGTGCTGTACGACAGTTCCAGCGAGGTTGCCCATCACCTCAACCCAGTCGCGACGTTGGTGTGGGAACTGTGTGACGGCCGGACCGTCGGCGAGATCGTCCAGGCTGTGGCAGAGGTGCTCGAGATCCCTGACCACGACGCGGAGTCGGTAGTCACCGAGACGTACGGGCAGCTGAACACCTCGCGTCTGCTGGTGTGAGAATTCCGTGATCGGGAACGACGTACCGCAATTCCGGGCGCACTATCTGTGGGTTGACGCGATTGTGCGCGGTTTCGGCATACCAGAGGTCGGCGTCGTCGAGCATCGGATTGCCAGCCCCTGGCCTGCGGACAACAACGTCGACGTTCGGATTCAGCGGAATCGAGCGACATTCGGTCGCTGGGACGTCACCATCGAATCGACCATCGGTGGGGGCAATGAAATGCTGGTCGGTCTGGACGGTCTACATCTCGCGGAGAGTGTGTATCGCACGGTGCACCGGGATGTCATGACAGCCGCACAGGCCCAACAGTGGACACGCTTGCACGCCGCTCTGGTCGACTGCGACGGTACGAGAGTGGCGATCGCCGGGCATTCCGGGGCGGGCAAGACAACCTTGGCGCTCGCCCTTGCCCTGCGGGGTGCACAATTGCGTGCTGACGAAGGCGTCTTCATTCGTGGTACCGACGCTGTGGGCCTACCGCGGCGGGTTCACCTCAAAGCCGGTACGTTCGACGTCCTCCCGGAGATCAAAGCGCACGATTCGCTGTATCTTCCGTACGCCCCGCCGGTGTGGGCGTTGGACCCGTCAACCTTGCCTGCTGAACCGAACGTCGACTCGGCGGTTCGCGGAATCGACTTGGTGCTGATCCTCGATGGGTGGGACGAGGGTCCGACTCGACTCGCTCCGATGCCCGTATCCCAGGCGATACAGTCGCTGGCCGAGCAATCCGCATTGTGGTCCGACAATCACGGACTGACCCTGAGAAACATCGCTGCCTTACTCTCGAATGCCCCGTGCTACAGACTGATTCGGCACCACCGCGACACCGGCGCGGACACTGTGGAGGAACTGGTGGCGTCATGCGTGACACCCGGTATCTGATTTCCATGTTGGAACCCGAGTGTGGGGCCGATGTCATCCGCTTGTGTTCACAGCAGGATTGGCCCAGAGTCATCGACGCCGCTGCAAGGCACAAGGTGTTGCCGCTGCTCGCCTCCCGAGCAGTCGAGGCCGGCTTCGCATCGGTCCTGCCTGCGAGCTTCGCGGAAATGCTGTCGGAATCCTCGGCCACCGCATCGAGTCCGGAATTGACGCTGAGCCTTGTCCATCACCGAAACACCATTCGGATCTCGGACCTCGACGCGCAGCGAGTGGAACTGCAAGAGTTGTTACACAGCAACGGATTTCCGACGGTTGCGCTGAAGGGTGCGGCCCTTCTCGAGCGAAATGTCTGGCCGAACCCGGCAGCACGACGGATGACGGACATCGACCTCTTGGTGGTCGACCCCGCACACGCCGTTCCGGCCAACGAAGCGATCCTCGATTTCGGCTATCGAATGGTCCGCCCGGACGAAGTGGACTCTGACGCCATCGATCACGACGATCATCAGGAACCGGCACTACTTCGCGACGACCGTCATGGCTCCGTCGAAATCCATTCGCACCTGCTTCCGCGGTTCGCCCGTCACGCACTGACCCGAGAGGCCGCCGTCCGAAGAATCAGCCCGGAGGCGGATGGACACCGCCTTGCGATTGCCGACGTCACGCTGCACGTCATCGCTCACGCGCGGCTTGCCGATCGGGCCTTGATTCGAGCCGATTTGTCATTGAACAGCGTTTTCGACGTGGGGTACCTGATCGCTTCCGAACCCGCACTCGCTGTGACGCTCGCCCGACGCCAGTTGCCACGAGACGTCCGTCGGGCGGTGAACGTCCACTGGGCCGCCGTGGAATCGATCTTCGGCGTGAGCACCGGAGTGAGCACCACCACCGCGCGTTGGTGGTGGCAATGGACGTTGTGGTTGGCCGATCGCCCACGTCTGCACTCGCTCTACCGCGACCTGGTCATGGTGCCGCTCTTTCTCGACCGTGATCGGCTCTCGATCCGGGACGGACGGGACCTACGCGGATGGGACTTGGCGCGCGCACGCGTGTCTCACTTCGTCCGTCGTGCGAGGACTGCTGTCGAAGATGCCGGGGGAGCAGCATGAAAGTCCTGATTACAGGCGGAGCGGGATTCATCGGAAGCACCGTGGCGTCGAAGTGCGTCGACGCCGGGATCGATGTCGTGATCCTCGACAACCTGCTGACAGGCCGTGCCGAATTCGCCCATCGATTCCCGTTCTACTGTGGCGACATTGCGGACGAGAAACTACTCGACAAGATATTCACCGACCATCCCGATATCGGTGCGACAGTTCATTGTGCTGCCCTGATCGTGGTCGGAGATTCCGTCAGTAGCCCGGCGCGGTACTACGAGAACAACGTCTCCAAATCACTGGCGCTGGTTTCCAGTGTCCTTCGGAACGGGTGTGGGCGCTTCGTATTCAGTTCCTCTGCCGCGGTGTACGCGCCGGGCAAGGGCGGGTGTGTCGACGAATCCTCGCCGATCGAACCGCAGAGTCCCTACGCGCACAGCAAAGCTCAGTTCGAAACC
This sequence comes from Rhodococcus sp. NPDC055024, assembly GCF_053608585.1. Taxonomy (NCBI): domain Bacteria; kingdom Bacillati; phylum Actinomycetota; class Actinomycetes; order Mycobacteriales; family Nocardiaceae; genus Rhodococcus; species Rhodococcus sp. NPDC055024. The sequence goes on along the minus strand of NZ_JBSGVT010000003.1, from coordinate 189,414 downwards.
ATGCTCGACGACATCGTGGCAGCAACAGATTTGTCGGCGATATCTCTCCGCTATTTCAACCCGGTCGGAGCAGATCCGGAACTGCGAAGCGGAATACCATCGGCACGCCCGACGCACGCACTCGGAAAGCTCTTCGAATCATATTCGACAGGAACACCTTTCACAGTGACCGGAACGGATTGGCCGACGCGCGACGGGTCCGGAGTGCGTGATTACATTCATGTCTGGGACCTTGCAGACGCTCATGTTCGAGCACTACAACGGTTCGATCGGATCATCGCCGATTCATCGGGAATGACTGTCGTCAATCTGGGCAGTGGGCGGGGGACCACGGTGTGGGAGCTGGTTCGCACATTCGAGAATGTGCTCGGTGAAGATATCGACGTGGTCGTTGCCGACCGACGCACCGGTGACACTGCCGGCGCTTATGCGTCGAACGATCGTGCGTTGCGACTACTCCGGTGGGTTCCGACATTCACCCTGGAACAGGGGATCGAGGACACCGCGCGGTGGCTGGCAGTGCGGCCGCACCTGCTGAACTCGGTGTAGCCGAACGTCAGCCCGTCGGGTCGTCGTCAACGGTGATGTTGTTGCTACGTAGCCAGAAGGTGGCGTCCGGATCCCACCCGGCGAGCACGGTGGCCCCCGCGTTGGCCGACAACGGGATCGCGATGCCTGGAGTGGTCAGGTACGCCATCATCGTCAGGTGGACGGCGTCGTAGTCGTCGGCCACCGAGACCCAATCCGGGATGAACCAGTTGCGGAATTCACCGGTCGTGTCGTACCACACGGAGCGACGTGAAGCGGGCACAGGCAGGGGATAGGTGTCGACCAGATTTGCCCAGGCCTGCGGACCGGTGATCTCGTAGATGCGGGGCGCACCGTAGGTCCTTACCGGCTGCACCCGAGCCTCGTTCGAGGAGCTGTCTTCTTCGAGAAACACCCCGAGTGCCCCGATACCATCGCGGGCCCTGGTTGTTTCGGTTGTGCCGTTGGCAAAAGGGATAGACCACCATTCGCCTCCGATATGGCGGTCCGGATCTGCGTTCTGATACTCCAGAAACTGACGTTCGGTATCGAGCGCCTCAGCGCGCCACTGTTCAAGGCCGTCTTCCGTACGGTAAATCCGCACGGGTAAGTCCGACCAGCCGTAGATGGGATTTCGCTTCTCAACCAGATGCTGGTTCAGGAGGTCAATCGGCTCGGTCCACCAGGCAGAGTGTGGCGAGCCGAGAAGGGTCCGGGCGATCGGGTGTAATGCCGCAATGACCGCGGGGCGCACGAAGATCAAGTCTTCCTCGTCGGGCGGCTCCCAATAGCGTGCAAAATCCACGGCATACGCGAGACAGTGCAGAATCTCGAGTTCCGACATTTCGGTGATTGCTCGGACGTCAACAGCGTCGAGCACTTCGAGCGCATGTTCGGTCGATTGAGGCCAGTGTCTACCGGATGAGCGTGCATCGGGCTGGCACGCGTACCCGACATTCGCGCAGAACCGACGACCACGCGGTGAGCCGAGGACAAGCGCCACAGAATCCATGTGGGTAAAGCTAGCGGACGAGCTGACGGGGGACGTTCGAAAATCCATTACTTGACATAATGTAGATTATCGGCAAATTGTCGAACTGGCGATATCCGGCTTACGTGCAATTTCTTGCATTCGCCTTCGACGTCGCCTACCCATGTCGATCTGATGGTTTCATCTGCCGACTGTTCACACATTTCCGTCCGAGATCACTGACTGTCGTGGGCTGGCTTGGTCATTGTGACTCGACTGTCGCCGGCCGAGTTGCTACCGATCGACATCTGGCTTCGCCGGCGACTGCGGCTACGCCAAGTCGCTAGTTACCTAGTGACTCACCAAGCAAGATCGACCAATAAGCCCCCTGATCTGGATTGATGTTGATAAGCGCGGCTCGCCCACTTCCAGCCACCCCCTGTTAATTCGTCACTGTGACGTATTAAGGGCGACAGGCTGGACGCGAGTGCAGTTCCATTGTCATTGCCACGGACTACTATCGCCGCATGTGTTGTATTCGACCGGCCGCTTCTCATGGTCAGTGGCCGCGATGAGCGACACACCCAAGGTCGTGCACCGGTGGCTCGCAGTGCCAGACCAGTTTGACCGATTCACGCGATTCTTGCGCGACAACGGAATTCTGATGCCGACTCGGATAGGCATCGGCGTATTGGTTTTCCTCCTGGGTGTCACGATTCTGCTGAAGCGACTGGGCACCCACTCGGTACAGACCATCGGATTTCCGTTGGACGTCGTCGTCGCAGTGCTTGTGATGATCGGTGGAATTGCCCTGCCTGTCATTGCGACCACCCGTGAAAGGTCGTATTTCTTAGTCGTTACCGGAGACTTCGCTGTTGCGGTGATCGTGCTGGCTGAGGCGAATCCGGATCAGCGATTACTCGGATGTCTCGTCTTCGGGCTCGTCGGCTCGTACGTAGCCTTCTTTCACAACCTTCGAGCGCAACTGTGGCACCTCCTGTGGTCCGGGACGATTATCATTGTCGCCAGCATCGGGGTTTTCACGGACGCGCCTTCGTCAGCCTCAGACGTACTGGGACGCATTGCCTTTGCCATCCCTGTCATCACTGTCATACCGGTCGTCACACAGATTGCTCTTGCGCTCCTGAGCAACGACGCACAAAGCTCCGAACTCGATCCATTGACGGATCTGCTGAATCGGCGCGGACTGGCGCGGCGGACTTCCGAACTCCTACAAGCGAAATCCAGCCTCGATCAGTCTTTGCTGGTTGTGGTGATCGACATCGACAATTTCAAACACTTCAACGACACCTATGGCCACGACGTGGGTGACCGCGTCATCCTGCGGACCGCGTATCGACTCCACGACTGGGCCAGATCGGACGCAGCGATAGCTCGTATCGGCGGTGACGAGTTCGTCGTCGTTCAGATGATGCCGTTGCCCTATGTCGGCGACTTGCTCGCACGGATTCACCCCGTCATGAACTCCCCTACAGGCGAACCACTCTCGACGACAAGCATCGGCATAGCCGTACACAACGGCGGCTGGCCGGACGCGCAGGCAGCAGAAAGTGGCCTGCACGACCTACACCGCCTAGCCGATTCGGCGATGTACGAAAGTAAGAGGATGGGCGGAAATCACGTCCATTCGATCGTTCTCACCGATCAACAGCCACAACAGCCCCAACAGCCCCAACGGTCAGACGGTCGTTCAGTCCTCTGAGTCGTCGATCAGGTGCATCGCGGCTTCCTCCGCCGACGATGCGCCGCCGTCGATGCCGACGTCTCCGGCAATGAGTTCGCTTTCCTCGTCTTCGTATCGGCCCTCGTCGTCGGCTACGAGACGCCCGACGCGGCGGTTACCCACTTCGTCACCGTTCGGGAACTCTTCTTCCCGTTCGAATTCGTCGGCATCGGCGGGATCAATCAGCGGATCACCCAGCGACGCGTACGGATCGGGTTCTTCCTCGGCCAGGCGCTCGTCGAGGGTCTCCCCCGCTGATTCCTCGCTGCCGGTCAACCCGTGGGCATCAAGTCCCAGTGGGCGTTCCGGTGGTGAGATTCCCTCGTCGAGAATGTCGTCGACGCCTCGATCGATCAGAGTGTCTTCGGGTTGAAGCTGGTCGTCGGGATCGAGACTGTAATCGCCATTGCCGGCCGCGCCGGTGTCATCCGTGTCGCTCATGCACTCAACGATGCCACGGGCACACGGAGTTGGCCACGCGCCGCGCCTGCTCGATACATCACGCCGGAGATCTTCAGCACGACCGTGGCGCGGGCATTCCGTCGAATCTGTCCTGCAGATACTCGAAAGCGGTGGGCAGACCGAGGACCGCGGTGGTGAGGTGGTCCGGGCTGGGGAACAGTTGGGATTGAATCGTTGCTCCTGCGGCGCAGTACCTCGAAATGGTGTTGACCACCGAATCGATGGGAATCAGCACGTCGTCGGGCGTGTGCCATTCGAACACGGGGGCGGTCGGTACTCCTGGATAGAGTTCGACGCTGTTGTCGTCCATCACCTTTCGCACTTCAGGACTGGACAACAGGGAAGTCGACGTCGACACCTGGGAAGCGCTGCGCCCGGCGCCGACTCTCAGGATGTCGTTGGTGCAGGCATTGGTGAGTTCGGACCGCATCGACCGACCGAGGTCGTTGAGTTGGTTACCGAGAGGCAAGAGGTCGGGATACTCCCGCTCGAGGCCCATCGCTGCGGCGAAGGCGAGACCGAATGCCGGGTGCGGATCTTGCCCGAGTCCATTGGCCATCTTGGACAGATTCATCGGAACGCCGCCTTCGGCAACACCGACGAGGTTGACCTCGGGTGCGTAGGTCGGCGCCAGTGCAGCTGCCCACGCGGTGGCCATACCGCCACCGGAGTATCCAGCGATGCCGACTGGGCTGTCGCCGCTACGCAATTCGGGGACTTTCTGGACGGCGCGTATGCCGTCGAGCGTGATCTGTCCGCCCAGTCTTGCGGCGCCGTATGCGCTGTTGGGTCCGAGATGGTCGGGAAGCGCGATAGTCCATCCGCGCTGCAGAGCGACGTTGAGGATGGGTGCTTCACGGATGACGATGTTGGGATCCGATGCGTAGAGCGCTCGCGACGGCGCACAACCCGTTCCGAGTGCGTTGACGATGTGCTGATAGGAGAGCAGGGGGCCGTTTTGCGTTTGATTCGGCGGCACCAGGATAGTGCTGACCGCGGCAATCGGCTTGTTCTCGGAGTTCGTGGACCGGTAACTGACCTGCCAGATCGCGACGCCCGGAAAAGTCATCAGATCGGGGGCTCGCCGTACGGAGATCGGCGTGCCGGCACTCCCCTCGGCTGCTGCTTGCGAATAGAACGGGTCCGGGTCCGGTGCGGGATACGCGGGATCTGCCTGTGCAGTCCACCCGGAGAGCAGTGTGGCGGTCAGCGCCGCGGCAGTCAGCATCGATCCGGTAAACACGCGTTTGGTTCGCAGTTTCAACGTTTTCCCCTCGTCCGGACCCACGCGGGATCCATCACCCTGTGTGTTTCACTCATACCCATGTCGAACCTGATTCAGACACCCCACTGAGCGATAACTTCTCGCAATCGTACAGCTATGGTTGCCGCAGGCCCCGGTTCGATCATCTGGTTGTGTTCACAGTCGACTTCGACGACGCGGATGTCACCCGAAACGAAGCGGCGCCATTCGGCCACATCGTGCCCGTTTTCGCTCGACCTTCCGGCGACGAAGAACTCGATGTCTCCGGCGTGAACCGGCGGTTGGTGCTGATTCGTCAATTCGACGGAGTGCGAGTAGCCGCGACTGATCCGCTTCAGATGCTGCGCTTCGATTCCGATCCCGGCACCCAGGGTCCGCTCCAGCAATTTCGCCGCTTCTTCGAAAGTCTCGACTGTCTTGGATCCCGCAGGCATCGCGAGCCCCGCCAGTAGTTCGGAGACCGAGAGTTCAGCGGGCTGATCGGAATCCGACGACGGATAGCTGTCGAGGATCGACAGCGTCACGTCACGTCCGCTGCGAGTGAGATTGTGAGCCACGGCGTGTGCGATGACGCCGCCGAGCGACCAGCCGGCCAGATGGATCGGGCCGGTCGATGCCACGGCTGCAATGCGATTCGCGTAGTCGTCGGCGAGTTCGGTCAGCGAGTCGAAGCTGGGCCCGCCGCTCAGTGACGGTAGCTGAAGACCGTATACGGGTTGATCCAGCTCGAGGTGCTTGACGAATTCCGCGTAGCCCCAGGACAATCCGATACCCGGATGGACGAAGAACAGTGGTGCGCGATCGGATCCGGCGCGCAGCGTGATCATCGGAGCGAGCAGGTCCGACGAATCATCCGGCGAGTGTGCGTCCATTCCGTCGGCCGCACGGGCGACACCGCCAGGCGTTGGATCCAGGAACAGTGCCTGCAACGGCACTCGCATCCCGAGGCGCTTCTCGAGTTCGATGGTGATCCGGGTGGCCACGATCGACGTTCCTCCCAGTTCGAAGAAGTCGTCGTCCACGCCGATGTGTTCGTGACCGAGCACGGTCTCGAAGATGTCGACGACTGTTCGTTCGGTGCCGTTGGTCGGCGGTGCGTACGGGACCGTACGACGCTCGAAGCTCGGCGTCGGCAGTGCTTTGCGGTCCAGCTTGCCGACCGGTGTCACCGGAATACGGTCGACGACAACGATCGCGCCGGGAACCATGTGCGCAGGTAGGCGAGAAGACAGGTGGCGTCGGAGCTCCCAGTCGTCGACGGTCTGTCCATCCACGGGCTGGATGTAGGAGGCGATCATCGTCTCCCCCGACGGCGCTTCGTGCCCGAGTGTCGCGGCGAAGTACACGGAGGGGTGTGCCATCAGGACAGAGTCGATTTCGCCGAGCTCGATGCGGAATCCGCGGACCTTGATCTGGAAGTCGCTGCGGCCCAGGTATTCGAGGGTGCTGTCGGAGCGCCAGCGCACCAGGTCGCCCGTGCGGTACATCCGCTGGCCTGGTTCGCCGAACGGATCGGCGACAAATCGGTCGGCGGTGAGGTCGGGACGATTGTGGTATCCGCGGGCGAGTCCGGGGCCGGTTACGTACAGCTCCCCGATGACTCCCACCGGCACGGGCTTGAGGTGCCCGTCGAGAACCAGGCCGGCAAAGCCGATGGCCGGACGACCGATGTTGATGTCCTTGCCCGGTCGCATGGGTTCACTGACGCTGGCCTGGATGGTGGATTCGGTGGGTCCGTATCCGTTGAACATGCGACGGTCTCGGCCCCAGATGTCCACGAGTTCGGGTGGGCAGGCTTCGCCGCCGACGGCGAGCACGCGGAGCTCGGGCAGCGCGGAGCTTTCGATGGAGCTGAGCGCGGTCGGCGTGATGAACGCGTGTGAGACGTGTTCGTCGGCAAAGATTTCAGCCAACTCGGATCCGCCGAAGACGGTGGGTGGGATGACGACCAGGCAGGCGCCACTGCCGAACGCCATCATGAGTTCGAAGACTGAGGCGTCGAAGCTCGGTGATGCCAGGTGCGAAATCCGCGAGTACGGCTGGACGTTGAATCTCTTGTGTTCTTCGGCGTTGAGGTTGGACAACCCGAGGTGGGTGACGATGACGCCCTTCGGCTTCCCGGTCGAACCCGAGGTGTAGATCAGGTACGCGGGATGCCCGTGATGCAGGGGGATCGTGCGGTCGCGATCGGTGATCGCGGCGACGTTCTGGCGCTCGATCTCGTCGACGGTCTCCGCTTCATCGAGGACCATCCACTCGACCGTGTCGGGAAGTTGACTGCGGTGAGCGTCGTCGGTGATGCCGAGTACGGCCCGCGAATCGTCGAGCATGTGGTTGATGCGGTCGTCGGGATAGTTCGGGTCGACGGGCAAGAATGCTGCCCCGGTCTTCGTGACCGCCCAGATGGCGACGATCTCCGCGGCGGACCGCGGCAGACCCAAGGCCACAAAATCTTCGGGTCCGACACCGCGCCGGCACAGCGCTCTCGCCAGCTTCGTCGATTCCTCGTCGAGTTCGCGGTAGGTCATCGACCTCTCGCGACTCGAGAGGGCAGGGGCATCCGGGTTCGAGGCGACTGCTTCGGCGAGGATCTCCGGCCACACCCGCGCTCGAGTCGCGGCTGCACCGGATGCCGGCACCAGAGCGGCTGTTTCGTCGGCGGCGAGGATACCGATGTCGGCGATACGTGTTGCAGGTTCACGTCCGGCAGCGCCCAGGATCAGGCGAAGTCGGTCGGCAAACCGCCGAATGGTGCCGGGTTCGAAGAGATCTGTCGCGAAGTCGAAGGCGGCGGACATCCCGGCAGGGGCGCCGGTCTCGTCGAACTTCTCGTCGACGATCAGCTCGAGGTCTTCCTTCGCGAATTTTGTTTCCACGGTCAGCCCGTCGATGTCGAGGCCGGGCAGGTGGAAGTGCGCGGGTTCGTTGTTCTGAAGTTCGAGGGCTACTTGGAACAGCGGCGAGTACGACGTGGATCTGGTCGGGTTGATCACGTCGACGAGCCTCTCGAAAGGTAGATCCGAGTTCTGGAATGCGGCCAGGTCGATTTCGCGGATGTGTTCCACCAGTTCGGCAAACGTGATGTCGGGATCGACGCTGGTTCGCAGGACCAGCGTGTTGACGAACATTCCGACGAGGTGGTCGAGCGCTGCCTGACCGCGGCCGGCGATCGGGGTGCCGATGGTGACCTCGTCTGCGCCGGACAGCTTCGACATCAGCACGGCCAGTGCGCCGTGCAGTGCCATGAACATCGTGACGCCGTGGGACCTGGACAGGTCCGCGAGCGCGCGGTGAGTGTTCGCGTCGATGTCGAAGGTGAATCGGTCACCGTGGAAGGTCTGTTGCACGGGCCGCGGGTGGTCGGTGGGCAGAGCGATGACATCGTCGAGTCCGGCGAGTTGCTCACTCCAGTAGCGCAATTGGCGGCTGATGACAGATTCCGGATCGTCTTCCGATCCGAGGACCTGATGCTGCCACAACGTGAAGTCCGCGTACTGCACTTCGAGTGGCGCCCACGTGGGCTCGGTTCCGGCCGTACGCGCCAAATAAGCCGCCATGACGTCGCGTGCGAGCGGCGCCATCGACGAACCGTCGGCGCAGATGTGGTGGACGACGACAAACAGAATGTGAACGGGTTCGTCGGTGTCGAGTCGGAAGAGTGCCACGCGCAGCGGCAGGTCGACCGACACGTCGAAGCCGGTGGTGGCGAGCCGTTGCATGCGCTCTGCGAGTTCGTGCTCCCCCAACGTCATTTCACGGATCGGAGGTATTGCCTCGTCGGCGGTGAGCACCTTCTGAATCGGATCGCCGCCGACGGCGGGGAACACGGTCCGCAGTGTTTCGTGGCGCTCGACGACGTCGGCGATCGCCTGTTGCATGGCGGCGACGTCGAGATCACCGGTAAGTCGCACTGCCAGTGGGATGTTGTAGGCGGCCGATCGTGTGTCGAATTGGTTGAGGAACCACATGCGCTTCTGCGCCAATGACAGCGGGACGTTGCCGACGCGCTCCATGGGCGTGAGCGGCACGGTGCCGACGGCAGTGACGGCGCTGGAAAGCCGCTCGGCGAGCTGGGCGGTCGTGGGCGCTTCGAACAGCACGCGTACCCCGACGTCGATGTCGAGGGCGGAGTTGAGCCGCGAGACGACGCGAGTGGCGATCAGCGAGTTGCCGCCGAGTTCGAAGAAGTTGTCGTCCATGCCTACTCGCTCGACACCGAGTACATCGATGAAAGCGTCGGCTATCCGACGTTCGAGGCTCGTACCGGGGGCCCGGAATTCCACAGCGGTTCCGGTGAACTCCGGGGTCGGCAACGCTTTTCGGTCGAGCTTGCCGACCGCGGTGCGCGGAAGCTCGTCGACGATCATGATGCTGGCCGGAACCATGTGCGACGGAACGCGGCCGGCGAGATGCGCGGTGATCTCGGTACCTGTCAGCGTCGATCCTTCCTCGACGGTGAGGTAGGACGCGAGCACTGTTGCTCCGGCCGGTCCGTCGACGCCGAGTGTCACGCAGTTCGTGACAGTGGCCATTGCGGTGATCTGGGCGTCCACCTCGCCGAGTTCGATGCGGAATCCGCGAATCTTGACCTGGAAGTCGCTGCGCCCGACGTATTCGATGGTGTGATCGCTTCGCCAGGAGGCGATGTCCCCGGTGCGGTACATCCGGTCACCCGGCTTCCCGAAGGGGTCGGCGACAAATCGCTCACTGGTCAGGCCGGGACGCCGGTGGTATCCGCGAGCCAAGCCGATTCCGGCGATGTACAGCTCGCCGGGAGCTCCGACGGGTACCGGTTGCAGGCGCGAATCGAGGATCATCTCGTGCACACCGCGGATCGGGCCACCGATAGTGATGGGTGCGCCCACCGTCATGGGTTCGCTGATGTCTGCCATGACGGTTGTCTCGGTCGGGCCGTAGGCGTTGACGAATTCTCGTCCGGGAGCCCACAAACCGACGAGGTGCGGTGGCAGTGCCTCTCCCCCGACGACGACGTGCCGGAATTCGTCCAGGCCGGCCGGGTCGACGGTGGCGAGTGCCGCTGTGGTGACAAACGCATGAGTGACGTGTTCGCGACGGATCAGACTTGCCAGTTCGGCTCCGCCGTAGATATCGGTCGGGACGATCACCATGGTTGCTCCGACACCGAAAGCCTGCAGGTACTCGAAGATGGCTCCATCGAAGCTCGGGGTGGCGAAGTGCAGGGTCCGAGAGTGGTGATCGGCGTGGAATCGGCGTTGCTGATCGAGTGCGAAGCTGTCGAGTCCGGTGTGGGTGACGACCACTCCCTTGGGTCGTCCGGTGGATCCCGAGGTGTAGACCACGTAGGCAGCGTTGTCCATGGCCACCGGTGCGAGCCGTTCGTCCTGGGCGATCGGCAGGGTGCAACTGGTGGCGACGTCGTCGTCGAAGGCTTCTTCTCCGAGCACCGACCAGGACACGATCGGTGGCAATGTCTCGATGGCGTCGACGACGGTCAACCCGAACAGCACTTCGGAATCGCTGAGCATGTGTTCGATTCGGTCGGCCGGATAGGTGGGGTCGACGGGGACAAAAGCTGCGCCGGTCTTGGCGACCGCCCAGACCGCGAGGACCGATTCGATGGACCGTTCGATGCCGATGGCAACCGACGTTTCGGGTCCGGCGCCGCGGCGGATCATGGCTCTGGCCAACTGGTTCGAGCGCCGGTCGAGTTCGGCGTAGGTCATGGAGCGATTGCCGGACGAGAGCGCGATGCGGTCGGGATATGTGGCGGAAACGTCGGCGAGTATCTCCGGAAGCGTACGAGCGGAGCGACCCGGGGATCCGAAGACCGGCGCAAGATCGCGGCTTTCGAACTCCGTGAGTACCTGCAGGCGGGCGAGCGGTTGATCCGGTGCCGAGGCCAGATGTTCGAGGACGATGCCGACGCGCTCGGTGATCTTCGCTACTTCGCGCGCCGAGAAGTGTGTGGGCAGGTACTCCATCTTCAAGTTGAGCGTGTGACTTTCCGACGCGACCACGGCGATCGGGTAGTGCGCCGAGTCGCGTCCGTCGATGCCGAGAACGTGCATACCCGCGATGTCGGTTTCGGCGGTCAGGGCTGCCTCGTCGACGGGATACGACTCGAACACCGTCAGTGTGTCGAAGGATCCGGCGGCGCCGACTGCTCCCGCGATGTCCGACAGGCCGATGTGGTGGTGGTCGAGCAGTGCCGCCTGCTCGGATTGGACGCGAATGGCCAGTTCCGCGAGGGTTTCTCGGGCGTCGAGGCGGACTCGCACCGGGACGGTGTTGATGAACAGGCCGACTATCGATTCCACCCCGGACACCTGGGGTGGGCGTCCTGAGACGGTTCCGCCGAAGACGACGTCGTCGCGGCCGAGGAGTTCGGCGAGCACGATTCCCCAGGCCACTTGGACCAGGGTCGCCATGGTCAGACCGCGGCTTCGCGCGAATGCCCGAAGAGTCTCGGCTCGTTCGGTCGGCAGTGAGTACGAGTGAATGTCACTCGCCACGGTTTCGGCGGCGGTGCTTGCCTGCGAGAGTTGGGTGGATGTGTCGACGCCTCGTAGCGCTTCCTGCCACGCCCGCAGCGAAATTTCGGGTTCCTGCTTCGAGATCCAGGTGAGGTAGTCGCGATACGACTGAACTCTGGGCAGAATCTCGGGGCCGCCGTCAGTTGCGTAGAGAGTGAGCAGATCTCGAAGCAACAGCGGAGTGGACCAGCCGTCGAGCAGGATGTGATGGTTCGTCACGACGAAGCGTGCCGCGTCCGGTCCGTTTCGCACGAGCATGAACCGGATCAGTGGGGCTGTTTCCATGTCGAAACGCTCAGCGCGATCACTCTCGAGCAGCTGAGCGAACGCGAGTTCGCTGTCCTCGGCCCCGGACAGGTCGATTTCGGTCCAGCTGATCTCGACTCCGGACCGGATCACTTGCAGCGCCCGACCTCCCGGCGCGGAGACAAATCCCGCGCGCAGGCTCGGATGACGATCGACCAAGGCCTGCGCGGCGCGGCGCAGTCGCGGCGCCTCGACTCGGCCCCCGAGCTCGAGGGTCAGTTGCACCATGTACGGATCGATTTCCGTTTCGTCGAACTGGGCGTGGAAGAGCATGCCCGATTGCAGAGGTGACAGTGACCAGATGTCGGTCAGGTCGGGGAATCTGCGCTCGAGCTGCTCGATACTCTGTTGGTCTGCGGTGACGAGATCGAGATCGGTGGGCGTGAGCTCACGCTCGGAGTGTTCGTCGACGTACGAACTCAGCGCGCCGAGTGCAGTGGCCCAGAGCTCCGCCAGTTCGGTGACTTCAGCCTCACTGAGGATGCCGCGGGGGAAGGACCAGGTAGCCCGCAGAATCGGACCGTGTGCGGTGTCGGTGGTGACGGCGTTGATGTCGAGTACCGACGCGGCAGCAAGCTCTCCGCTGTGCGCTTCGTCGAGGGTCACTTCGGAGATCGGCAGCCACGGCACTTCGCCGTGCTCGGGATCCGAGCCGGCAAAACGTCCGAGGTAGTTGAACGAGATCTGCGGTGTGGGCAACTCCCGCAGGTCTTCGTTTCGATCGAGGTACTTGAGCATGCCGAAACCGATTCCGTTGTCCGGAATGTCGAGCAGCGTTTCCTTGACGAGCTTCACGGCCGAGGCCGCGGTTGTTCCACCGGACAGCGCATCGACGACGTTGAGTCCGGTCAGGTCGATCCGCACGGGGAACAAGGTGGTGAACCAGCCGACCGTGCGCGAGAGGTCGGCACCCGGTGCGGCGTTCTCCTCGCGGCCATGTCCTTCGAGGTTGAGAAGCACTTCGCCGCTGCGCTGTCCGCGTGATCGACGCCAGGCGGTGACGGCAATCGCGAGAGCTGCGAGCAACCCGTCGTTGACCGAGCCCCCGAAATGTTGAGGCACCGTCGAGATGATGTTCTCGGTCACCGTGGTCGGAACGTCGACGCTGACGCGGTCGACAGTGGAACCGATGTCCACTGCAGGGTCGAGTCCGCGCGTTCCGAGCGGTGGCTCGTCGGCCCGCATTCTCGACCACAATTCGATCTCGTCACGTCGATTCGCGGCGGTCTCGGCGAGGGCTGTCGCCCAACGCCGTATCGACGTTCCTCCGGGCGGAAGCATCGGCGTTTCGCCGTCGAACGCCGAGGCGTAAGCGGTGACCAGGCCGGGGACGAGCATTCGCCAGGACACACCGTCGACCGCGAGGTGGTGAAGGACCAGGAGTAACCGGCCGGCCTCGGCCTGGTTTCCGTTCGCGCTGACGGGATCCAACCAGAGTGCGCTGATCATCTTTCCGTGCTCGGGATCGAGACGGCTGGATGCGTCCTGCATCGCGGCTTCCGCGGCGGCCACGAATTCTTCGCCGCTGGTGGACACGATGGTGGTTCGGCGCAGGACGTCGGAGGCGGCGACGGTGCCGGGTTCGCGGATCTCGAGTTGGTGAGTCGCGGTGTCCAGACGCGCCCGCAGTACGTCGTGACGATCGAGGATCGTTTGCAGTGCGCGCTCCAGCGCGGGGCCGGACACATCGGCTGGCAGTGCGATGAGCGCACTCTGGCTGTAACTACGGATCGTGCTCAGGTCTCCGCGACTGCGTTCGACGAGCCACTCCATGATCGGAGTGAGCGGTAGGGTGCCGACTCCCCCGCCGGGTAGCTCGGTGAGAACCGGTGCAGCTTCCGCTGATTCGACGAGGAGGACCTTGGTGAGGCCGGCAACCGTCTTCGCTTCGAAGACGTCCCTCGGCGTGAAGATGAGGCCTGCGGACTTCGCCCGTGCGACGAGTTGGATCGACATGATCGAATCGCCGCCGAGACCGAAGAAGGAATCGTCCACTCCGATACTGCCCCGCCCCAGCACTTCCGCGAACAGGTCCGCGAGGACCGCCTCGGTAGCGGTGGCCGGTGCCCGCGTCGCCTCCGTTGTTCCCACGACGGCGAAGTTCGGTGCCGGGAGGCCGCGTCGGTCGAGCTTTCCGTTGACTGTCAATGGAAGTGATTCGAGGACGACGATCGAGGTGGGCACCATGTACTCCGCGAGTTCGGCGGAGACGAAGTCGGTCACCGTCGCGGAATCGACGGCACTGCCTGTCTCGGCGACCACGTACCCGACGATCCGAGGTGAGGCGCCGTCGGTACGCACGAGCGCCACGGAGGCCGCGACGCCGGGGCAGCGGAGCATCGAGGCTTCGATCTCTCCGAGTTCGATGCGGAAACCACGCACCTTCACCTGGAAATCACTGCGGCCCACGTACTCCAACTGCCCCGCGTCGTTCCACCTCGCCAGGTCCCCGCTCCGATACATTCGATCCCCCGAACTACCGAATGGATCGGGAAGGAACCGTACCGAAGTCAATGCGGGTTTCCCGAGGTATCCCCGAGTCACCTGATCGCCGGCGACGTACATTTCGCCGACAACACCTGGTGGTACCAGGTTCAGTCGCCGATCGAGTACGTAGACCGACAATCCTGGTACCGCTCGCCCGATGATGCTCGCCGACGCGTGCTCGCTGTCGTTGCGGTCGAGCGCGATTCGACTGACGTGCACTGTCGTCTCGGTGATCCCGTACATGTTGACCAGCGTCGGCGCCGTGTCGGCGCGCCGGTCGTACCACTTGCGCAATTGGCCGAGATCGAGAGCTTCACCACCGAAGACGACGTAACGCAGGGCAAGGTCGGGGTCCGCGCCGCTGGGTGTGTACGCGCGGTCGGCTTCGGCGAGTTGGTAGAAGGCAGTGGGTGTTTGGTTCAGCACCGTCACTCGCTCGCGGCGGAGCAGTTCGTGGAACATGTCGGGCGATCTGGTCGTGTAGTAGTCGACGACGACCAACCGGCCACCGTGCAGCAGCGGACCCCACAGTTCCCAGACGGAGAAGTCGAATGCGTACGAGTGGAACATCGTCCACACGTCCGAGTCGTCGAACCCGAACGTCGGGGACGTGTTGTCCATCAGAGTCAGGACGTTTCGATGGCTGACCTGGACACCTTTGGGGCGCCCTGTGGATCCGGAGGTGTAGATGACGTACGCGACCGCGTCGGGCAGAAGTGGTGTCGTCCGGTCCGCGTCGGTGATGCGATGTGGCGCGGAGTGATCGAGGCGTACGGCGATCTCCGACGATCCGAGTTCGACGATGTCGATGCCGGATTCGATGATCTCCGACGGCAGATCGTTGCGGAAGTCTCCGGTCGTGACCAGGCATACCGGCCGCGCGTCGTCGAAGAGGAATCGCATGCGCTCCGCCGGATAAGTGATGTCGACCGGCAGGTATGCCGCGCCGGTCTTGATGACGGCGACAAGGGCGAGCACGAGGTCGGTCGTTCTGGGCATCGCAACGGCCACCATGGATTCCGGACCGATACCGCGACTGATCAGAAGCCGCGCCAGGCGGTTCGCGCGCCCGTCCAGTTCGGCGTACGTCATTGCGCCGTCGCTGTCGTTGACCGCGGTCGACGACGGATGCGCTGCAACAGCCTCGAAGAAGCGGTCCGCGATGTTGTCGGCCGGAGCCGGTTCGGCGTGAGTGTTCCACTCGGTCAGCATCTGTCGACGCTCGTCGGCGCCGACGACGACGATGTCGCCGGTAGGAGTCGACGGGTCGCGGGAGACCGCCTCGAGGAGGGTGATCAGCCGGTGTGAGAACGATTCGATCAAATCACCGTCGAACAGGTCTGTGGCGTAGACGAATTCGGCGTCGATACCATCCGAATCTCCGTCCGCGTCGTACCGTTCGGTGACCGCGAGTTGGAGATCGAACTTGGCGACAGGAAGGTCGAACTCGACTCCCGAGACCGACAGCCCCGGCAGTTCGAGTTGCGGTAGTGCGTTGTTGCGGAACTCGATGAGTATCTGGAACAACGGAGTGTGTGACGTCGAGCGTTCCGGGTCGAGTGCGTCGACCAACCTTTCGAAGGGCAGGTCAGCGTGTTGGAACGCACCGAGATCACCTTCACGGACCTGGGCGAGTACGTCCTCGAACGATGCGTCGGGCGTGATCTGCGTTCGCAGCACAAGTGTGTTGACGAACATTCCGACCAGGTGATCGAGTTCGGCCTCTCCGCGGCCGGCGACGGGTGTACCGATGGCGATGTCCTCGGTTCCGGCCAGACGCGCTGCAAGCACCGCCAGCGCTGCATGCATGACCATGAACATGGTGCTGCCGTGCTCGCGTGCCAGGTCGGTCAGCGCTCGATGGATCTGCGGTGAGACAGCGAACCGGTGCACCGAGCCCACCATGGAGGGCTTCGCCGGACGCGGGAACGACGTCGGCAGCGCGATCGGCTCACCGAGTCCCGCGAGACGGTCTTTCCAGTAGTCGAGCTGACGGGTCAGGGCGGAGTCCGGATCTTCTTCGGAGCCGAGTACCTCGTGCTGCCACAACGCGAAGTCGCCGTACTGCACGGCCAGTTCCGACCAGCTCGGCGCGCTGCCGGCGCTGCGGGCCGCATATGCCGCTGCCACGTCCACGGCCAGGGGGTTCATCGAGAACCCGTCGGCGACGATGTGGTGGACGACGATCACGAGCACGTGTCTGCGTGTGTCCCCGTCCACGCGTAGGACTGCGCAGCGGATGGGGACGTCGGCCGAGGCGTCGAACCCTTCCGAGGCCAATTCGAGAATTCGATCGGAAACTTGTGCAGCAGCGACGATCTCCGGTTCCAGGATCGGCATGACCGCCTCGGCGGAGACAACCTGCTGTACCGGTTGTCCGTCGATCGAAGGGAACTTCGTCCGCAAGCTCTCGTGGCGGCCCAGTACGTCCGCTACCGCCTCCCGCAATGCGGCGAAGTCCAGATCGCCGTCGAGGCGCACGGCCAGGGGAACGTTGTAGGCCGGTGACGTCACGTCGAACTGGTTGAGGAACCACATCCGCTTCTGCGCCAGCGACACGGGCAGTGGGTCCGGGCGAGACCGTCGAGTCAACGGTGGTCGGGGGTTTTCGCCGCGGCCGACACTCTCGGCCAGACGCGAGAGCTGCCGAACTGTCGGAGACTCGAATAATCCTCGTACGCCGATGTCGGTGCCGAGTAGCGCGTTGACGCGGGCTATGACGCGCGTCGCGGTCAGTGAGTTTCCGCCGACGTCGAAGAAGTGGGTGTCGATGCCGATGGGGGTCACTCCGAGCACGTCCTCGAAGACGCCCGCCACCAGTCGTTCCAACTCGGTGGTCGCTGCCGTGAACGTTTCGGCATCGGTGTCGAATCGAGGCTTCGGGAGAGCAGCCCGATCGACCTTGCCGACGCCGGTGAGTGGCAGTTCGTCGAGCACGACGACGCTCGCGGGCACCATGTGTGCCGGCAGCACGTCTCGAGCCGCTGCCCGGATGTCCTCGGCGGTCACGGGGTGTTCGTCGTCGCAGACGACGTACGCCGCCAGAGCCTGCTCGTCCGACGGTCCGCGCACCGCCAGCGTGACCGCGTACTCGACGCCCGGCAGCTGACCCAATGCAGTGTCGACCTCGCCGAGTTCGATGCGGAAACCGCGGATTTTGACCTGGAAGTCGCTGCGTCCGAGGTACTCGATGGTGCGATCACTGCGCCAGCGCACGACGTCGCCGGTGCGGTACATCCGCTCCCCCGGCTCGCCGTACGGGTTGGCGACAAATCGTTCGCTGGTCAGCGGTGAGCGCCCATGATAGCCACGTGCGAGTCCGACTCCCGCCACGTACAGCTCCCCGGGAACACCGACAGACACCGGTTGGAGTCTGCGATCGAGGACAACCTCACTGAATCCTCGGTTCGGCGGCCCGAGATAGACCTTGTCGCCCGCCGGAATGGGGTCACTGAGATTGCAGGAGATGGTGGTTTCGGTGGGACCGTAGACGTTGACGAACGATCTTCCCGGCGCCCACGTGCGCACCAGGTCTGCGGAGGGTGCTTCGCCGCCGACCGTGATGGTGGTCAGTTCGTCGATTCCCTCGGGATCCACCGATGTCAGGGCCGCGGGCGTGATGAACGCGTGGGTGACGTGGCCTTCTCGAAGAACGTCGGCCAGTTCGGTTCCTCCGTAGACGGTGGTCGGAGCTACCACTAGTTCGCCGCCGACGGCAAAGGCGAGGAGATATTCGAGGACGGACGCATCGAAGCTCGGCGAGGCGAAGTGCAGTGCGCGCGAATTCTCCGTGAGACCGTAGCGATGACGCTGCTCGTCGGCGAAGTTCTCGAGGCCGGTATGGGTGACGACAACACCCTTGGGTCGGCCGGTCGAACCCGAGGTGTAGATGAGGTAGGCGGTGTTCTCCAGCCGGGTGGGTCCTCGGCGCTCGTCCTCGCGTAGCGGTGCCGTGGACACTCCGGCGAGCCGAGCGATGCTCGTCGGGTCGTCGAGTTCGAGCCACTCCGTCGCACCACCGTCGCCGGGTCGGTGGGCAGCAGTGGTCAATCCGAGCGAGGATGCCGAATCCTCGAGCATGAACGAGATCCGGTCACTCGGGTAGCGCGGATCGATCGGCACGAACGCAGCGCCGGTTTTGGTGATCGCCCAGACGGCTGCCACGGATTCGAACGAACGTTCCACACAGATCGCCACCCGTGAGTCCGGACCGGCACCTTCGGAGATCAACACGCGTGCCCACTGATTCGAGGCCTCGTCCAGTTCTCGGTAGGTCATCTTTCTCTCACCACACGACAGTGCGATCCGTTCGGGGAATCTGCTCGCCGTGTCCACGAAGATGCGATCGAGTGTCCTGACCGAGCGCCCTTGCTTTCCTCGCGCGGGAACCAGTTGCTGCACTTGCGAATCCGGCATCAGCCGCAGTTTCGCCAACGGAAGATCCGGTTGCGCGGTGATCAGTTCGAGGGTGCGCAGCAGCCGGTCCGCGATCGCGTCGATGTCGTGATCGCCGAGGACTCCGGGGAAATACTCGAACTTGAGCCGCAAGCGTCCGTCTGCCGCGGAAGCGACGATCGCGAGCGGATAGTGCGCCGCATCCTCGGCATCGTGGACGTCGAGGACGTGCATTCCGGCGATGTCCGTGCCGGACGAGAGTCCACCGCGGTCGACGGGATACGACTCGAAGACTGTCAGGGTGTCGAATGATGCAGCACCCCCCACTGCCGATGTGATGTGCGAAAGACCGACATGATGGTGATCGGACAACCGCGCCTGTTCGGCTTGCACACGAACGCACAGTGCTGCCAAAGACTCTCGCGGGTCGAGGCGAACTCGCACAGGGACGGTATTGATGAACAGGCCCACCATCGACTCGACGCCGGGAACCTGAGGTGGGCGTCCGGAGACCGTTCCGCCGAAGACGACGTCGTCGCGGCCGAGGAGTTCGGCGAGCACGATTCCCCAGGCCACCTGGATCAGGGACGCTGTCGTCAGACCGCGGGAGCGGACGAATCCGCGCAGGAGTTCCGTCTCACGTTCTCCGAGCGCCGTGGTGGTCGAGCGTGAGGTTGCACCGTCCTCGTCGACTGCGTGGGTTCCGGTGAGCAGTGTCGGATCGTCGAGTCCGCGAAGTGCTTCGCCCCAGGCCTCGATCGACTTGCTCTCGTCGCGACTGCTGATCCAGCTCAGATAGTCCCGGTACGGATGCACGCGCGGGATGGCGCTGTGATCACTGTCCGTGGCGTAGAGGGTGAGTAGATCGCGGACCAGCAGCGGCATCGACCACCCGTCGAGGAGGATGTGGTGGTTGGTCAGGATCAACCGGTATGCGTCGTCACCGGTACGCAGAAGCAGGAACCGCAGCAGGGGCGGTGTGTCCATGTCGAAGCCGCGCACCCGATCCGCATGGAGGAGTTCGCGTATCTCGGTCGCCTGTTCGGTGGGTGCCAACGGGGAAATGTCGATCTCGGTCCACGGCACATCCACGGCGGCGCTGATGACCTGCACCGATTGCCCACCGGTGTCGGTCGTGAACGCAGCGCGTAGGTTCTCGTGTCTGTCGAGCAGCGCCTGTGCGGCACGGTGCAACCGGGGCGCGTCGACGCCGTCGAGTTCGAGTGCGAGTTGGACAGTGTACGCATCCACGGTGTGTTCTGCGTAGCGGGCATGGAACAGCAGTCCGGATTGCAGCGGTGAGAGTGACCAGACGTCGGTCAGGGTCGGGAACTCGAGCTCGAGGCGATCGATGGACTCCTGGTCCAGGTCGATCAGGTCGATGTCCGACGGTGTGAGTCCACCTCGTTCGCTCTGCTCGGCGTATGCGGCCAGAGCGCGCAACGCCTGTACCCAGAGTTCTGCGATGGCGCGCGCATCACCGTCAGCCAACACGGCAGTGGGATAAGCGATAGTGGCGCCGATGTGCGGTGCACCCGAGATTTCGGTGGTGACGACATTGACGTCCAGTACCGAACCCACGGGCATGTCGGACTGAGCTGCCGCTTCCAGATCGACGTCACGGGCCAGTGCCCAATCCCCCAGCGACTCTCCGGCTTCGGTGCCGGAAAAACGCCCCAGATAGTTGAACGAGATCTGCGGTTGGCGGAGGTCTTCGAGTTCCGTTCGGCCTACCTCGTCGAGGTAACGCAGAACTCCGTACCCGATACCGCTGTCCGGAACGCCCAGTAGCTCTTCCTTGACGCGCTTGAGCACCACCGCGGCGTCGGGGCCGCTGCTCATCACGTTCGCGATGTCGATGTCGGCGAGGTCGATCCGCATCGGGAAGACGCTCGTGAACCAGCCGACGGTGTGCAGCACATCTGCTCCGGGGACCACGTGAGCTTCGCGTCCGTGGCCCTCCATCGAGACGAGCACGTTGTCCGTTCGTAGGCCCTGTGCCTGCCTCCACTGCGTCAGTGCCAGCGCGAGAGCAGCAACGAGGCCGTCGTTGACGGATCCACCGAACAGCGCCGGAAGCGTGGTCAGGACTGTTTCGGACAGTTCGACGGGTACGTCGGCGACAACTCGGCCGACCGAATCGAACGTGTCGAGCCGCGGGTCCAGCGGGCGGATTCCGATCAGCGGGTCGGCACCTTCGAGTATCGAACGCCACCTGGGCAATTCGACTCTTCGACCGGGCGCGATGTCGCGGAGCGCGTACGACCAACGACGAACCGACGTGCCCGAGTACGAAGGCTCCGGTTCCTCGCCTGCATCGATGCGGTGGAAAGCCGACGCAAGTTCCGGTACGAGGACGCGCCAGGAGACACCGTCGACTGCGAGGTGGTGGATCACCAGGAGCAACCGGCCGGTGTTGCGCACGCCGGCCAGCCAGACGACACGGACCATCACACCCCGGCTGGGGTCCAGTTCTCGGCGTGCACCGCCCAGGGCGTCGACGATCGCCGCGTCGAACACTGCGGTTCCCGGCTCGGCCTCCACCTCGAGTACCTGGCAGATGTCCTCGGCTGCAACCGATCCCGGCTCGCCGACGACGAGCCTGCGCTCGCCGTCGAGTTCGAGGCGCGCGCGAAGGATGTCGTGACGATCGAGAACAACTTGAAGAGCCGCGGTCAACTGCTCCACACTGCGAAGCCCGTGCGGCGCATTGAGAAGAGTCGCCTGGGAGAACGAATCGAGCCCCTGGAGATCGGAGCCGAGCCGGTCGAGCCACCACTGAGCCACCGGCAACAAGGGCACGTGGCCCACGCCGCCTCCGGGAAGTTCCTCGAGCACCTCGGGTTCGTCGTCCCTGGTCGACGCCAGCAATACCGCAAGACCGGCGACCGATTTCACCTCGAAGACGTCACGCGGGGTGAAGACGAGTCCCGCGTCGCGGGCACGGGCGACGAGCTGAATCGACATGATCGAATCGCCGCCCATCGAGAAGAACGAGTCGTCGACGCCCACCGATTCGACACCGAGGACGTCGACGAACAGGGCGGCCAGCGTGCGCTCGGTATCGGATTCGGCAGCCCGCGAGCGTGCCTGGGTTACCCGGAAGTCGGGAATCGGCAGTGCTCGACGATCGAGCTTTCCGTTGGCTGTCATCGGAAGTTCGTCGAGTACGACCACCACTGCGGGAACCATGTACGGGGCCAGAGCCGAACCCGCGAACGCGATGACAGCCTCGGGATCCACAGTCTGAGCGTCGCTGGCAGGCACTACGTATCCGACGATCCGTGCGGCGCCTCCCCCACGTTCGAGCGTCGTCACCACGGAATGTGCAACGCCGGGATAGCGAGCCAGAACTGCCTCGATCTCGCCGAGTTCGATGCGGAATCCGCGAATCTTGACCTGGAAATCGCCGCGGCCCTGGTACTCGAGTTCTCCGTTCTTGTTCCACCGGGCGAGGTCGCCGGTGCGGTACATCCGCGTACCGGCACCGCCCATGGGATTGGGCACGAACCGTTCGGCGGTGGTGCCCGCGCGGTTGCGGTAGCCGCGGGCGAGTCCGTCGCCGCTGACGTACAACTCCCCCGTCACTCCGACCGGGACGCGGTGCAGGCGATTGTCGAGGACCCACGCGGTGATGCCTGTCGACGGGCGACCGATCGTCACTCGATCGGTCGGGGACATCGGCTCGGTGATGCTGGCGACGACCGTCGATTCGGTTGGTCCGTAGGCATTGATCATGATCCGGTGATCGCTGACCCAGGCGGCGACGAGGTCGGGCGGGCAGACGTCGCCGCCGGTTCCGATGCACACCAACTCGTCCAGTCCGCTCGGATCGACCGTGGCCAGTGCGGCTGGTGTGATGAAGGCGTGCGTGACGTGTTGATCGGCGATCAGGCTCGTCAGTTCGGTTCCGCCGATGATGCTCGGTGGGGCGATGATCATCGTGGCGCCGGCACCAACAGCCATCAGGAGTTCGAGAATCGAGGCGTCGAAGCTCGGTGAGCTGAAATGCAGCGTGCGGGAGGTCGACTCGACTCCGAAGCGACTGCGCTCCTGCTCGGCGAGCGCCGAAAGCCCACGGTGAGTGACCATGACGCCTTTGGGGACGCCGGTGGAACCGGAGGTGTAGATGACATAGGCCGGATTGTCGAGAGACGCGGTTCCCAGCAGTTCCGTAGCCTCTATCCGATGATCACCAGTCTGTTCCAGGGTCGCGAGGATCTCGGCCTGATCGAGCAGAATCGCGTCCGCCTCGTTCGGGACGACACCGGCATGCTCGGCGGTGGTGAGAACGACGCCCGATCCCGAGTCGTTGATCATGTGGTGCACACGATCGACGGGATATGCCGGGTCGACGGGTACGAACGCGGCGCCGGTCCGAGCAACCGCCCAGATCGCCACCACGGATTGCAGTGAGCGCGGCAATGCTAGAGCGACAACGGATTCCGGGCCGGCCCCGCGGCTGATCAACAGTCTCGCGAGCCGGTTGGCGCGGCGGTCGAGTTCGGAGTACGTCAGATGTCGGTCGCCGAAAACCAGCGCGGTTCTCTGCGGTTCGCCAATGTAACTCCGCTCGAGCAACGTCGAGAAGTGAACCTGCTCGGGAAGTTCCGGTGCGAGGGTGCGGATCGTGTCGAGATCGCTCACGAGATCGATGTCTCCGACCGGTGTGTGCGGCGACTCCGTCACGGCATCCAGAATCCGAATCAGATACCGAGCAAAACCGTCGACTGTCGCCTCGTCGAACAGCGCTCTCGCGTAGGTGAACCCGGCCTCGATGCCCGCCGGCTGACCGTCCTCGTCGAAAGTCTCGGCCAGAGTGAGCTGCAGATCGAAATTCGAGACGGCGGATTCGAGTTCGAGTACTTCGACGTCGAGATCTGTCAGACGAACAACTGGTCGAGTGGTGTTCTTGAACTCGAGCATCACCTGGAACAGCGGTGAATGCGACGTCGACCGCTCCGGAGCGAGCGCATCGACGACGCGCTCGAAGGGGACGTCTGCGTGAGCGAAGGCGTCGAGGTCGGTGCTGCGAACCCTGGCCAGGAGATCGGTGAAGGAGGCCGAGGGGTCCACGTCGGCGCGCAGGACCAATGTTCCGACGAACATGCCGACCATCGGATCGAGCAGGGCATTTCCGCGCCCGGCGATCGGTGAGCCGATCGTTATGTCTTCCATGCCGGACAATCTGGCCAAGAGCGCTGCGTAGGCGGCGTGAATCGCCATGAACATACTGCTTCGATGTTCGATCGCGGTTTCGCTCAGACGACGGTGGATGCCGGCATCGATGTCGAACCGGACGACGCCACCCGAGAGATCCTGCACACGCGGACGCGGACGATCTGCAGGGAGCGCAAGAAGCTCAGGCACACTTGCCAGCTGACGTGTCCAGTACTCGAGCTGACCGGCGAGCGTACTGTCCGGTTCGTCGATCCGACCGAGCGCCCGTTCCTGCCAGATCGCGAAGTCCGCGTACTGGACCGGGAGAGGAGCCCAGTCGGGGGTCTCACCTCGATGTCTGGCCGAATACGCGCTCATCACGTCGAACGCCAACGGTGCCATCGAGAATCCGTCGGCGCAGATGTGATGGACGACCACAGCCAGGACGTGATCTTCTTCGTCGACCTCGATCAGTTCGGCCCTGATCGGCGGGGCCTGCGTCACGTCGAAGCCCGTCGAGGTGACGCGCTCGATCTCCGTGAGTACCGCTTCGGCGTCCGCGCTGACAACCGGCATCGTGCCCAACGCTTCACCTGGTTCCACGATCACCTGCGCCGGCACTCCCTCGATCATGGGAAACAGCGTGCGCAGCGATTCGTGTCGAGCAAGTACGTCGATGATCGCGCTCTCCAACGCGGCAACGTCCACCCGGCCTCTGAGCCTGATCGCTATGGCGACGTTGTATGCCGCGGACGTGACATCGAATTGATTGACGAACCACATGCGCTTCTGCGCCAGCGACAGCGGAATCGACTGTGGCCTCGGCAACGCTTCGAGCGGAAGGACGGCCGGTCCCCCTCGCGCAGTGGCGCACTCGACCGCCAACTGAGCAACGGTCGGCGCGTCGAACAACTCTCTGATCGACAAGTTCAGCGACAGCGAATCGTTCACTCGCGCCACGGCACGGGCAGCGACGAGACTGTTCCCGCCGATCTCGAAGAAATTGTCATGCACACCGACGGCACCGGATTCCAGGAGTTCTTCGAAGATCGACGCCAACTGGGCTTCGATCGGCGTTCGCGGCGCCAGATACGTCTGCGAGCTGTCGAAGCTGGGCGCGGGCAGGGCCTTCCGATCGAGCTTGCCGGTCGAGCCGAGTGGGAACACGTCGAGGTCGATGACCACCGCCGGAACCATGTAGGCCGGGAGGAGGCCTCTCAACTCGGTGCGCAGGCTGTCCGTGTCGATCGAATTCCCGGCTTCGGCGATGACGTAGCCGACGAGACTGTCACCGACCACATTGTCGTGATGGACGAGAGCAGCAGCTTGCGCGACACCTGTGAGCCTCAGCAATGCTGCTTCGACCTCGGCGAGTTCGATGCGCTGGCCGCGGATCTTCACCTGGAAATCGCGTCGGCCGACGTAGTCGAGTAGCCCGTCGGCGCGCCATCGGACGACGTCGCCGGTTGGGTACATCCGTGTGCCCGCCGGGCCGTACGGATCTGCAACGAATCTGTCTGCGGTGAGGTCACTACGCCCGAGGTATCCGCGCGCCAGTTGCACTCCCGCCAGATACAGCTCGCCGTGTACGCCGACCGGGACGGGATGCAGCCGACCGTCGAGGACGTAGAGCTGCGTGTTCCAGACGGGCGCACCGATCGGAACGGTAACGGTCATGTCGGGGGTGAATTCGGCGGCGCTCACGTCGACGGCCGCTTCCGTGGGTCCGTACAGGTTGAACAACCCCGCAGAACTCAGACGAGTGAACGCCTCCGCTGTGGTGGGTGCAAGAGCTTCACCGCTGCAGAACACCTGACGCAAGCTCGCGCACTGCTCGGGAGTCGCGACGGCGACGAATTCCGCGAGCATCGACGGTACGAAGTGCGCCGTCGTGACTCCCTTGCCGGCGATCAACGCCGACAGGTATCCAGGATCACGGTGCCCCTCCGGTTCCACGATCACCAACTGCGCGCCGGTCTGCAGGGGCCAGAAGAGTTCCCACACCGAAACGTCGAATGTCACCGGAGTCTTGTGCAGCACCACGTCCGACGCGTGAAGTGGATACGCGTCCTGCATCCACAGAAGGCGATTGACGATCGAACGGTGCGATACTGCAACGCCTTTCGGTCGACCGGTCGATCCGGACGTGAAGATCACGTATGCAGCATTGTCCGGACGGAGGGGCGCGACCCGATCAGCGTCCGTGATCGGCGCCGTCGTGGGAACCGGATGATCGACATCGATGTCGACGATCGGCACTTCTGCGGGAAGAGCGCCACGGTCCTGGGGTCGACTCAGCACGCAGATCGGTTCCGCGATGTCGAAGACGTAGGCGATGCGCTCGGCAGGATGATCGGGGTCCACCGGGACGTATGCCGCACCGGCACGGATCACGGCGTGGACGGCGATCAGCAGTTCGGCCGACCGGCGAATCGACACCGCGACGCGCATGTCCGGGCCGACGCCGCGGCCGATGAGGGTTCTGGCAAGTTCGCTCACCCTCGCATCGAATTCCGCATACGTCAGCGTCCGCTCACCGAAGATCAGCGCGGCCCGCTCGGGTGTCCGGGCTGCCTGCTCCGCCGCCAGGTCGGCCAGAGTGGTGATCGGTACTACGTGCTCGGTGGAATTCCAACGCTCGAGGACCAGTTCCGCCTCGCCCGGGGCTGTGAGGTCGACGTCGCCGACGACGGATTCCGGGTCGGCAGCTACCGCGTCGAGGAGCATCGTGAAGCGATCGGCGAGGCCCGACATGGTGTCCGAGTCGAACAGTTGGCTGGCGTAGTTCAACTGGCCGTCGAGATGGTCGCCGCGGTCGGTCAGAATGACCTGAAGATCGAACTTTGCTGCACCCGTAGAAAGTTCGTCAACCGTGACGTCGAGTTCGGGCAAGGTGACTTCGGTGGGAGCGGCGCCCTGCATCACCAGCATGACCTGGAACAGCGGCGCCTGGTTGTCGGCGAGGGACTCCACGAGTACGTCGTACGGCACTTCGGTGTGCTGCAAGGCCGCCACGTCGACGTCGCGCACACGGGTGAGAACGTCGCCGAAGGTGAGTCCCCCGTCGAGAACCGTCCTCAGCACCACCGTGTTGACGAACATTCCGACAACGTCGTCGAGGGCTCGCTCGCTACGTCCGGCCACCGGGGTGCCGATCGTGATGTCGTTCGCTCCACATTCTCGGCTGAGCAGGACGGCCAGCGCGGCGTGGATCACCATGAAGACGCTGACATCGCTGCGCGCCGCGATCTCGCCGACCCGGCGGTACGTCGCGGAGTCGATACGGAAATCGAGATCGTGACCGCGCAGCGAGACACCGGCCGGCCGCGGATGATCCATCGGCAGTTCCGCAAGCTCGCCGCGTTCGGTGAGCGTGTGCGACCAGAACCGCAACTGCTCGGCGAGTATCGAATCCGGGTCGGACGCTTCGCCGAGCGCTCCGCGTTGCCATTCGCTGAAATCGCCGTACTGCACTTCCAGTGGCAGCCACGCCGGTACACGTCCGCTCGCCCTCGAGGCGTACGCGACCATCACGTCACGGGCCAGCGGGGCCATCGACAGGCCGTCCGCGGCGATGTGGTGCACGACGAGGACCAAGGTGTGTTCGAGTTCGTTCACTTCGAGCAGAGTCGCGCGGATCGGCACCGATCCGCTGACGTCGAATCCCGTTCGCGCCAGTTCGCTCGCTCGTACGGAAGCCGCTGCGGCAGGAACGGTTTCCACCTCGAGGTGATCGAACATCTCGTCCACACCGAGAACGTGCTGTACCGGACCGCGAGCGCTCTCGGGGAAAACGGTCCGCAAGACCTCATGCCGGACGATCACGTCCCGCAGGGCGGCGAACAGGGCATCGACGTCGAGAGCGCCGGTCATTCTCACCGCGATCGGGATGTTGTACGCCGGCGAGTTCGGATCGAGTTGATTGGTCAGCCACATTCGTTGCTGCGCCAGAGATACCGGTATCCGATCAGGGCGATCGATACGCGTCAGTGCAGGCGCGCGGGTATTCCGCGAGTCCGCGAGGTCGGCGCGTGCAGCCAGAGCGGAGACTGTCGGTGCCTCGAAGAGGTCGAGAACGCTCAGCGTCGTCCCGAGCGCTCCGTTGACCCGGGACACGACGCGGGTCGCGATCAGCGAGTCACCGCCGAGGTCGAAGAAGCTGTCGTCTGCTCCCGCCCGGGTGATGCCGAGCAGATCGCAGAACACCGCCGAAATCCGCTTCTCGGTCGAGGTCTCGGGTGCACGGTATTCGGCCGAGCCGCCCGCCGAATCGATGTCCGGCAACGCCTTCCTGTCGATCTTTCCTGCCGGAGTCAAGGGAATGGAATCGAGTACGACGATCCGCGACGGAACCATGTGAGCTGCCAACGAGGATCCGGCGTGGGCGATCAACTCGGAGTTGTCGATGTGTGTACCCGCAGCCGCCGTGACGTACGCCGCCAACAGTGTTTCCCCGCTCGGGCCCGCAACTCCGGCGGCGACGGCCTGGGCGACGCTCGGATGGCGGCGCAGTACGTCGTCGATCTCACCGAGTTCGACGCGGAAACCGCGGATCTTGATCTGGAAGTCGCTACGGCCGAGGTACTCGAGTTCACCGGCGCCGTTCCACCTCGCGAGGTCGCCGGTGCGGTACATACGTTCTCCCGCAACACCGTTGGGGTCGGCAACAAATCGTTCGGCCGTGATCGTGGCACGCGCGTGGTACCCGCGCGCCAGACCGATACCGCTCACGTAGAGCTCGCCGGCGACACCGATGGGCACCGGTTGAAGCCGTGAGTCCAAGAGGACGGCCGCGGCGCCGCGCATCGGCTTTCCGATGGTGACGGGAACATCGCTGCTCAGCGGTCCGGTCAGGGTGGAGACGACGGTGGTTTCGGTCGGTCCGTACGCGTTGAACATCGAGCGTCCGTGTGACCACTGATCAACCAGTGCGGGCGAGCAGGCGTCGCCACCGGTCACGACCACCCGAAGATCCGGCAGGCCGGCGGGATCGACGGTTGCGAGCGCGGCCGGGGTGACGAAGGCATGTGTCACCCGGCCGACGCGCATCACCTGGGCCAGTTCGCCGCCGCCGTACACGGTGGGCGGCGCGATCACCATCGTTGCCGCGCCGCCGAAGGCAAGGAGAAGTTCGAGGACCGAAGCGTCGAAGCTCGGTGAGGAGAAATGCAGTGTGCGATCTCCTGGTTCGACTCCGAACCGGTCTCGCTCTTCGTCGGCGAAGCTGCTCAGCCCGCGGTGACTGACCACGACGCCTTTGGGGACACCGGTCGAGCCGGAGGTGTAGATCAGGTACGCCGGATCGTCGTAGTGCACGCGTGAATGACGTTCGGCATCGTCAATCGGTGCATCCGAGCAGTCGGCGTTCAATTCGTCGAGAAGAAGCCAATCCACCGAGTCGGCGAGCCCGCCGTGGTGCTCCGCCACGCTGATTCCGACAACAGCTCCCGAATCGGTGAGCATGTGCCGAATACGGTCCTCGGGGTAGTGCGGATCTATCGGGAGAAAGGCTCCGCCGGCCTTGGCTACCGCCCACGTCGCGGTCACGGATTCGATCGACCTCGACAATGCCAGGGCGACGTAGGTGCCGGGGCCAACCCCGCGGGCGATCAATTCGCGGGCGAGCTTGTTCGACTCGGCGTCGAGTTCCCGGTAGCTCACCTGGCGATCGCCGAACACGAGCGCTGGCGCATCGGGGTTCACAGCTGCGGCTCGGCGGAGGATGTCGGGGAGGGTCAGCGGGTTGGACGCGACCTCTCCCCGTGCCGGTACCAGGGACTCACGCTCGAACTCGTCGAGGAGATCGAGGTCTCCGATCGGCGTTTGCGGGGCTGCGGCTGCGCCGGAGAGAACCCACACCAGTCTCGAGAGGAAGCCTCGGACCGTGGATTCGGCGTAGTGCTGTGCGGAGTACGCCACCTCGAGGGCATCGGCGTCCGCGTGGACCTCGATCGCCACGTCGCGGCCGGCTATCGTCGTCTCCCGCGATCCGTCGTTGAGATGGACATGCAGCTCGGGCACCTCGGGGACACCTGCCGCCGATCGGAGCAGCAACGTATCGTGTTCTTGCGCAAGAGAACCCACGAACTCATCGAACGGCGCTGCCGGATCGACCTCGCAGCGCAGGGGCAAGGTCCCCAGCTCGGTCCTCGTCCCGATCAACACGTCCCGGCGCTCGGTCGATCTCGACAGCAACGCAGCAAATGCCGCATGGACAACGGCAAAGAGCGATACACCTTCCGAGCGTGCGAGTTCGGCGACCGCGGGATCGAGCGGGACACTCAGCCGATCCGTACCGGTCGGCTCCGATTCCGCGTCGATTCGCCCGAGATCCAGTCTCTCGAGGCCCAGTGTCGAACCCTCGTCGGCGTCCCCCAGGTATCTCGCCCAGAACCGCTCGTGTTCTCGCCGCTGTGCACTGCGCGCTCCTGCCTCGGCACTTGCCGGATGAATCCGGTTCATCGGCGTACCGGCCGGCGCTGCTGTCAGTTCAGCGACCAACTCGGTGAAGGCTCGGTGATGATCAGCCAGTTCGTCGTGACCGTAGCGATTGGGGTTACCCCGAAAATCGATCAACGTCTGGGCCGGATCGCCGCTCTGGTACACGTTGACCAGGAGATCTTCGACCGGCCCCGACGTGACGATGTGGAACTCGCCGGTCAACGATCCCAGGGTGATCTCCTGCCGGAACAGCATCACATTCATCATCGGACCGGACAGACGCGCGTCGCCGACCGCCAGGCCGGCATCACGCCGGATGTCCTCGAGACTGCACCGCTGATGACGAAGCGCACCGAGAAGTTCGAGTTGAACCCGCCCGACCAGATCGTCGACGCTTTCGCCTGGGTCGACGTGAATGTGAAGTGGCGCGACGTTGACCAACATGCCGCCGGACCGTTGTAGCGGGGCCGTGGTCCTCGCCGAGACCGGGAGGTTGATCAAAACGTCGTCGTAGCCGGTGCTGCGGGACAAGTAGCACGCCAGTGCCGAAATCAGCACCGCTGCCGCAGTGGCACCGGAACGTGTATTCCACTCGTCCAACGCGGCAAGACTGTTCGCCGACATCGCGGCACTGACGAGTTCGCTGTGCGCCGTCGGCGGTCCCTCACGCGTGGCCAACGTGGAACCGTGTTCGACGCCGGATACGCGCTGGGCCCAGTATTCGCGGTCGGCGTCGAACCGACTCGATTCGCGGTACTTCTGGTCGAGTTCGGACAGCGTCATGACGTCGAGCGCCTTGTTCGCCGCAGGCTCTCGACCTTCGACGGCCGCGGTGTAGATCGCCGCGATCCGATTGACGATCGTCATTCCACTGTATCCGTCGAGTGCAACGTGGTGAATTCTGGTGTACCACAAGTAATCTCGATCACCAGTTTGGAGAATTGTCATTTCGACAAGGCGATCGCGCGTCAAGTCGAGTGTCGTCGCGTAGTCGTTGTCCATCCACTCCGACGCCGCGAGCCTCGGATTCTCGCGCTCACGGAAGTCGAAGTAATCGATGCCCGGATCGATCGTGAAGTCCACGATCTGGCACGGTTCCCCGTCCGGGTACATCAACCGCAGAAATGGCGATTCGAACTCGTGGGCAGCCTCCACCGCAGCGCGGCTGAGCAGTTGCATGTCCAGGTCGCCGTGGAATTCGATGTACTGCGCGATGAAGTACGGGACCGTCGGGTGAAGTTGCTGCGCGAACCACATGCTGCGCTGCACGGCCGAGAGAGGAAACGCCCCGGCCGGCAGACTCCGTGATCCGGTCAGCGGATCGATCCTCTTTTCGGTATCCATCACGACCACCCCCACACAGCGTTACCGCGATCAGCGGTGCCACGATCGGCGTTGCCACGATCAGCGCTGGGAACTGTGGTTCGGGGATTGAAGAGAAACATCGCACCGCCTCGATATCGAGTGGAAACCATGTGGCGATCCTGCGAGAGCGCAGCCGAAGGTCATCGACCTCGACGAAGGGTCGCTTCGAAGTCCGAACCTCCCCGAAGGTCCGAACTCAGGATCAGAATTTGTCGTCGTCAGGCGTCAGGCGCACCGCAGTGCTGCGGTGCTCAACGCAAGGCTAGAAACCGGTTGCCCACACCTGCTTCACCGGAAACGTTCGGCTTCGCGGGCAAGTTCGGTCAACCGTTCACACAACTGTGTGAGTTCCGAACTTTCGGCGCCCTCGGCAACAGCTGTCGCCACATCTTCGGCGGCGCAGCGGACCTCGAACATCCGATCCACCAGTTCGACAGCCTCGACGGCGGTCAAGATGACGGCGTCAGCCGGGATGGACGTGCCTTTGACAGCACTGCGTTGTTCGTAGGCGCGCTGGCGACAGGACTGGCTGCAGTACCGGCGACGACGACCCACTCCCGTCACCGCGACCTCGCGGCCGCACCACACACACGGGTTTCCGGAACGCGCAGTCTGCGGTGATCCGACGCGTGTGCTCTCAGCCATGAGTCGACACTGTACTCGAGATTCGGACGCCTTCGATGAACGCGCACGGTACCCGGTAAGATGGAGAGGTTGCGTCTTCTCGCCACACGGGAACCAATCGGGTGCTCGTGGCGTTGTAGATGAGTGTGAGCGTCTACTCCCCAAGTCAGGGCGCCCACCAGCGGTGACGAACGAAGAGAGGACACCACCATGGCAGATCGCGTACTTCGAGGTAGCCGACTCGGAGCTGTGAGCTACGAGACCGACCGTGACCATGACCTCGCGCCCCGTCGTATGGCCAAGTACAAGTGCGAGAACGGCGAGATCTTCGACATCCCGTTCGCGGACGAAGCCGAGATCCCCGGTACCTGGTTGTGCCGTAACGGCCTCGAAGGCAGCCTCATGGAGGGAACTGCTCCCGAAGCCAAGAAGGTCAAGCCTCCCCGTACCCACTGGGACATGCTTCTCGAGCGTCGCTCGGTCGAGGAACTCGAAGAGCTCCTCAAAGAGCGTCTCGACTTGCTGAAGGCCAAGCGTCGCGGCGCATGAACTAGCACTTCGATCAAGACCGTCCGGTTCTACACCGGGCGGTCTTTCTCGTTCTTCGGGGAGTGATCGTTCACAAGTCGACGTCATACTTCGGCCCTTCTTCGACGTGGTAACTCCAGATGCTTCGCCGTACTGAAAGATATTTCAGTACAACGTCATTCAGCATCCAGGCGCACTCGCCAGCCGACAGTGCGCGAATGCTGGATTCGCGCTGGAGAACCATCGGCACTGCTTCGTGCACCAGTGTGAGCTGTATCCCCCACCCTGCGACACACCAAACTTCGGTGCACCAAACTTCGATACGGCATGAAACTTCGATACGGCATGGGGACACCTCGGATACGGTGTCGAAATGAGACCGTCAGGAATGTTTGTCGGCGCGGGCGCACTGCTTCTCCTTGTGGGCTGCGGAAGTGCCGAGTCCCCGGTGCTGGGCTCCGCCCCTGCTCCCCCGACAGCCGATCTTTCGATGCTCGAGCCGGCGACCTGTCTCGCCGACAATCTCGGCGCGTCGCTCGGCACCGGAGTGCTCGTTTCCGAACCGAAATCGATCCCCGACGGATTCACCCCCACTCACGTGATCACTTGCGACTTCGGTACTGATGGCGATGGCAATGACAATGACAATGGCAGGGGCGATGGCAGGGGCGGTTGGGTCGAGCAGCATCGTAGGGGCGATCTGTCGGCCGTTCTGTCCGCCTTCAGAGTGCCCTCCGACCCGCGGGATCCCTCTTGCATGACAGACCAGCTTGTACCGCCGACCGTGTGGCTCGTGGACGATCGGGGGTACGGTATGCGGCCGCTCGTTCCCCAGGGCACATGCGGCCAGTACAAGTGGGATGCGATCGAGGCGGTCAACACTCTGCCGGTCACCGAAACAATCGTGCACCAGGTTCCCCTCGGCGCGCGATGACTGCGACCTTCTAGTCGACCGTGAATCTTCGCATCGCCAGATATCCGAAAACGCCGACCAGGA
The DNA here is from genome assembly GCF_053608585.1 of Rhodococcus sp. NPDC055024. Classification (NCBI taxonomy): domain Bacteria; kingdom Bacillati; phylum Actinomycetota; class Actinomycetes; order Mycobacteriales; family Nocardiaceae; genus Rhodococcus; species Rhodococcus sp. NPDC055024. The sequence goes on along the minus strand of NZ_JBSGVT010000003.1, from coordinate 155,628 downwards.
TCAACGTGACGCCTGCGGTCACGGAAACGGAGTCGGTCACCAGCCCTGCGATTCCGGTCACGGCTATGAACACCGGCAGAAAGTCGAACAGCCTGAAAATCGACTGCGGGGGTTCGGTATCGAGGCCCTGCGCCTGAGCCGCCTTGTTCGGCGCGTACTCGGGGTACCACTCGGTGAACGAGATCGCGAAGAAGGTTCCGAGCAACTGCAGAATCCACCCGGTCCAGAAGTTGTCACCGTCGTGCAGCCGTGCATCTCCGAACAGGCCCACTGCAGCCGACCAGGTGAAGGCGAGCGCCCATACTGCCGTGATGACGTAGTTGATGCGCAGAAACAACGGCGTCGTCCAATACTCCTCGGGCGTCGACTCTTTCGCGTACTGCAAAGTGAAAGGATTGCGGAGCAGGATCGACCCGAAGGCGAAGACCACCAGTGCGATGTTGGTCAGTTCGCCTCCCCAGAGTTCGAACCACCGAATCGTGTTCGCCGACGCGAGTAGCCCGATGGCCGCCAGAACGCCGAAGAACGCGACGTCGAAGACCTCCAACAGCTTCACGGTGCCACCACGCCGGTGACTGGCCGCCAAAATCAGCAGTGACAACCCCAGCGCGGCAGCTGCGGATTCCTCGAACCTTCCCGGCCCGGAGAGTAAAGACAGCAGGATCCACGGCGACAGGCCCGCGAGCGGTGATTGCAGAACCGCATCGACCACGCTCGTTTTACGAACTGCATTCTGTCGCTCGGTCTTCTGGGGCTCGGTTTTCTGTGGCTGGGTCTTCTCGGGCTCGGTCACGGAACGCCGCCTTTGCGCTGGAACGGGTGGCACAGCGAGTACCCGCGAAGACGGCCCCTGAAGCGTCAGGACGACTCGCGGTAGCTTTCCGCCACTGCGGCGGCGCGGCTCAACAGGGCAATGCGCAGCGACTGCGGGGCCAACGCCTCCGCATCGACGCCAAGCTGCCACAGCGCCCATTCGGCATGTCGCGAATCTTGGAAGGTGACCTCCATCCGCAGCCATCCGTCGTCTCCGGCACTCTCGGCATGCACGCCCAGCGCGGTCTCTACCAACTCCTCCCTGCGTGCCGGATTCAGCCGCAGCCGCACGGCCACCTGGTCTCCGCCCGCCCGAAAGCGCGCACTGCGTTCCTGCCAGATCTGTTCGAGATCGACACTGGCCGGCCGCTCAGCGAGTTCGGCGAGTTCCTCTGCGGCCAGAATCCGAGACAACCGATAAGTCCGGTCAGCGCCCGAGGTCACGGACAACAGGTAGCCTTTGCCGCGCACCGTGACCAGGCCGACCGGATCCACCGTGCGCCACTTCGGCGCCCGGTTTCACCGCTGCGTAGTGGATCCGCAGCTTGTGCCCGGCAAGCACCGCACGCCGGACCTCGATCAAGACCGCGTCGGGCACTTCCTCGGTGACCGATCGCCGTGAGAGCAGATCCTTCTCGGGGTCGATCAGAAACCGCTGGGCTGCAATGTCCGCGAGAACTCGATTGCTTTCGGGTAGCGCGTCGACGACCTTGCGCATGGCTGAAGCGAGCTCCGAGCCGAGTCCGAAAACCTGCTCGCCACGCGCCGATCCCGCGGTCAGCAGTGCAAGTGCCTCGTCGTGGTTGAGTCCGGTCAGTTCGGTTCGGAAACCGGGTAGCAGCGCGAAACCTCCGTTTCGACCGCGTTCGGCGTAGACCGGTACCCCGGCCGCAGACAAAGCCTCGATATCGCGCAACACGGTACGTGTGGACACCTCCAACTCACGTGCCAGTGCGTCCGCGGACTGCCGGCCCCGTTGGCGCAGTATCAGCACGAGCGAGACCAACCGATCAGCACGCATTCCGAAAATGTACCGAAATACATGACATAGAGTGTCGTGATTTATTGACAGGCTTCTTCCACGACGGTGGAGACGGGGGCTGTCGAGCCCCCGCCCATACGTTTTTCGAACAATCGAATGGAGTCGACGTGGCAATGGAGCGAACGGCAGTCAACCCGGTGACGTGGTCGGCGGAAATGGGATTCAACCAAGGTGAAATTGTCTCCGGGCAGACTCGGACCCTGTTCATCTCGGGCCAGACGTCGATGAGCGAAGACGGTCGACCTCGGAATGAAGGCGACATGGCTGCGCAAGTAGCGCTCAGCCTCGACAACATGGAGGCAGTGCTCGCCGAGGCCGGCATGAGTCTGGCAAACCTGGTCCGTCTCAACGTCTACACCACAGATGTGGACCTGTTGTTCACGCACTACGGCATGTTGGCCTCACGGCTGGCCGCCGCCGGGGTCGCACCAACCACGACGATGCTCGGCGTGGCTCGGCTGGCAATCCCGGGTCAAATGGTCGAACTCGAGGGAACTGCCGTCGCGTGATGCGGCCTTCCCTGTTTTCCGTCCCTGTTGGTGGGGAGTGATTCCCGAGGGTCAGGTTGCTGCCGTCTTTTCGGCAGGTAGCTCGGCCTTGTCCCGGCGCCTCGCGATCACTGCCAAGGCAATCGCGCCGACAGCGATGATGCTGAGCACGATTTCCGGCGCCGGGCCTACTCGGGTGGCGAGAGTGGTGCTGGTCGAGAGCGGCACCTTCGCCACCAGTGCGGCAGGCACGAACAGTTCGGTCTGCGAGGTCACCGCGCCGTCGGGACCGATGATCGCGCTGACGCCACTGGTCGCAGCAACGACCACCGCGCGACCGTGCTCGACTGCCCGCACGCGCGACATCGCCAGCTGCTGATACGTCATCTCGGTGTCGCCGAACGTGGCGTTGTTGGTGGGTACCGCGAGAAGTTGTGCACCGTTGCGGACCGACTCCTGGAAGGCTCGGTCGAACGCCACCTCGTAACACGTTGCGACGCCGATGGGTACGTCCGCTGCGTGGACGACCCCGTTGCCCTCGCCGGGCACGAAGTTGCCCGCTCGATCGGCATAGGACGAGAAGTTCCGGAAGAAGCTCCGGTAAGGCAGGTATTCGCCGAACGGCTGGATGATCTTCTTGTCGTGTTGTTCCTGAGGACCATCGGCGCCGTCCCACACGATCACCGAGTTCGTGGTCGTGCGATCGGCATTCACGAGTACGGTGCCGACAAGAATCGGCGCCCCGATCGCTTCGGAGGCTCGGGTGATGTCAGCCGCGGCATCGGCGTTTCGCAAGGGGTCGATGTCCGAGGCGTTCTCCGGCCAGATCACGACGTCAGGCTGATCGACACGGCCCGCGTCCACCTCGGCGGCAAGTTTCACGGTTTCGCTCACATGATTGTCGAGGACCTGCTTGCGTTGTGAATTGAAGTCCAAGCCCAACCGCGGAACGCTTCCCTGAATCGCGGCGACGGTGATCGTTCGGTCGCCGGAATCCATGGTGGCCAGGAACGGCGACGCCACAAGGGCAATGATCACGGGCACGAGGGCAGCGGCAACAGCTCCGAAGAATCCTCGGTCCCACCGCTTGGCTGCGACAGCGACGGCAATTGCTGCCAAGCCGGTACCGGTCAGGGCCACCGCGAAACTGAGCAGCGGCGCACCGCCGACACTCGCAAGGGGAAGGAGCCACCCTTCGGATTGACCGAATGCGAGCCTGCCCCAAGGAAATCCGCCGAAAGGAACGCTGGAACGAAGCCACTCGGTGAGCGTCCAGGTCGCGGCAATCCACAACGGTGCCCACGGCAACCTCCCCACCAGGACAGCGAGCAACCCGAACAGTCCGATGAACAACGACTCCACCGCGGCCAACGCGATCCACGGGACCGCGCCTACGAACACACCGATCCACGGAAGCAGCGGCACCAGGAATCCGAGACCGGCCAGGTACCCGTAACCGAAGCCGGCACGCAGGCGAAGTCCGCCGCGGCCGAAGTTGGTCAACACACACGTCAGAAGAGCGATCCCGACGGGCGCCAAGAACCACAGTGGGCGGGGTGGGAACCCGGCAAAGATCAGGAATCCACCTGCGGCTGCGTACAGCGAACGCAGCCATGCCGAACCGGTGAGCACAGCGTTCACGCGGGAGCGATCGTTGCCGGGCGCCTCGGCGCTGCGCTCACTCACTCGTCGAGCTGCGCTGATAGACGACGCGTCCGCGATGCACGGACTCGATGCAGACCGGAATCGGCGCATCTTCCGCCAACCTCGGCAGAGCGGGTACTCGCGAGCGCGGATCGGTGGACCATCGCTGAACCGAGTCGGCCGGTGCACTCACTTCGAGTTCGCCTGCCTCCCACAACACGTAGGACGCCGGTGCGCCCGGATTGAGCGTTCCCGCGGCGCCGTCCCGCACGCCGCCCGCGCGCCAAGCACCGCGTGTTGCTGCGGAGAAGGCCGCACGCGGCGAGATCCCACTTCCGTCGGTGCGGTGCTGAACAGCGGCGCGCAGCATCGCCCACGGCTCGATCGGGGTGACCGGCGCATCGGAACTGAATGCGAGTGAGACGCCCTTACCGGCAGCGGGTGCAAACGGATTCAGAGCTGCCGCGCGGTCGAGGCCCAGACGTGTCGCGTACAGGCCGTCGGTGCCTCCCCACAGTGCGTCGAACACCGGCTGGACACTCGCGATGACGCCCAAGGCAGCAAAGGTTTCCGCGTCGGCCATCGACATCATCTCCGCATGTTCGAGGCGGTGACCCAGCGCGGCGACCTTGGGGCCACCCAGTTCGTCGGCCACTTTCCGGAACGCGGCAGCTGCCGAAGACACGGCGCCGTCACCGATGGCGTGGAATCCGGCCTGGACACCCGCGAGGGTGCAGGCCCGGATGTGTGCGGCGATCGCGTCGACGTCGAGGTAGGCGTTTCCCGTCGAATCAGGTTGGTCTGCATAGGGTTCGAGCAACCAGGCGGTGTGTGAACCGAGAGAACCGTCGATGAAGAGATCCCCGCCGAGTCCGTGGGCACCGGTCTTGTCGAGGAGCGCGCGCGCGTCCTCCTCGCTGTCGACGCGTTCACCCCAGTAGCCCCGAACCTCCACGCCGTGATCGTGGGACAGGAGTTCCTGAAAGTCGGTCAATCCCGAGATGTCCGGTCCCCCGCACTCGTGAACGGCAACGATTCCGCGTGAGGCGCAGAGATCGAGCGCAGCGGTACGAGCAGAAGCGCGCTGAGTTTCCGTCAGCAGATTCCGAGCGGCATTGCGCGCCAGGTGGTGTGCGTCGAACGTCAACGGGCCCTCGGCTGAGTATCCAGCGGTGTCGGCGAGGTCGGAGATGCCGTCGCGCAATGCGCTCGAGCACGCGGCGGAGTGAACATCGATCCGCGAGAGGTATACCTTGCGGCCAGGTGCCGCGGCGTCGAGATCTGCGGTCGACGGCGGCGTCTGCTCGGCCCACTCGGTGTCGTCCCAACCGTGTCCCCAGATGACTGCGTCGGGATGGGCAGTTTCGGGGTTCGCGGCTGCGAATGTTCGTACTCGCGAGAGGCATTCGTCCAGAGAGTTCGCGCCCACGAGATCGAGGCCGACGAGATTGAGTCCCAGTGCGGTGATGTGGACGTGGGTGTCGACGAACCCGGGAGTGACAAACGCACCGCCCAGGTCTTCGATCTCCGCGGCGGGGTGCAACGCCCGTCCGGCGCGCTCGTCGCCGACCCACACGACGGTGCCGTCGGTGATGGCGATCGAGGTCGCGTCAGGTGCAAATGAACTGTAGATCCGGCCGTTGACCAGCAGACGAGTAGTCACGAGCACCCAGTCTGCCTGTTAGTACTGCGGCCCCCGCGAACGGGTGGGTGTATCCGTGTCCAGAATCTCACCCTCGAGGACCAGTTCCTTGCCGTTGCTGGCTACGTACTCGGTGGTTTCGGGTGTCTCGACGATGATCTCGCCGTCGATCACCTCGCCGTTTCCGCGCATCCGCGCCGCGTAGCCGACGGTTCCGGCAAAGGCGTCACCACCGGCAGCAAATGCTGCTGCGCGCTTGCCTGCCAGGAGGACGGCAAGCGGGCGCAGTGCCCAGCGGGTCGGCGGAATCAGAAGCAGCAGGCCCAGAACGGAAGTCACGAGTCCGGGCACGAACATCAACGCGGAGCCCGCCGCGACCAAGGCGCCGTCGGCCACCGCCAGTGACGGCGATCCCTCACCCCGCGTGGCCTTACGAAATCCGTCCATGACCCGTCGCCACTGCGAACGCATGAGGATCAATCCGACAAGCGATCCGGCAAGAAACAGCAGCACGGTCCAGGCGACACCGATGGCGTTGCCCACGATGACCAAGGCTGCGATCTCGACGATCACGTAGAGGAGGAATACGGCGGCAATCATGACGTCCCCTTTCAGACGGTCTATCCGTTCAACGCTCGAGGGCCCGGTTTTTCTCCCGACAGCGATGCAGACCTGCAAAACAGGCGGGTGCCGTGAGTCACATGGGGCCTCTGCGGGGCGCCGTCGACTTGCCTGGCGTTAACTAACGCTCCGCTAACGATTCTAAACCTCAAGTTGACGTTGAGAGTCTGGACGTGGTCAAGTCACTTCGGGCCGCATTTCCCGGCCTCATGAAATGAAGGAGCCCGACATGAGCCGACTCCCCGGCAAGACACTCGCCCGACGCATCCCGGCTGCCCTCGCCGGCACTGCCGCCGTCGTGGCACTCACCGCCGGCAGCACGATGACGAGCGCCGGAACCGCCGCCGCAGAACCGGTTGCACCCGAAGGTATTGCTGCGCTGATCGCCCAGGCCGCAGCCATCTCCCCCGAAGCGTCTGCCGCTGTCCAGCAGCTGATCGGCACGGCAGGCGCCGACCAGATCACCGCAGCCCTCGATATCCCCGCCGTCGGCGTCACGAAGCCACAGTCGTTCATGTACCCGGCACCGACGATCGGGTGCGGCATCGCCGGCGAGCCTGTCACCGTCACGCTCAGCTCCGCGCAGGCCGGTCCGAACTTCCCCTTGCCGCCGTGGGTCGAGGCCGATCACCTTCGTTTCCAGGCAATCCCGGGTTACGTGGGCATCCCCAAGACATCAGGGTTGAGTGTCGCCTGGATCAACGTCGGCACGTTCAAGGGCGGCATCGTCCCGTTGGACGAGAAGTTGCCCGTACTCGATACGCCGTTGCTCTCGAAGGTCGTCGACACCGGTGACGGCAAGGTGTTTGCCGCTCTGTTCGGCAATGTCGATTACGCAGACGGGAAGACCTGCATCGTGCTGCCAACAGTGGGCTCTTTTGATGCTTGAGCAGAGCGAAACGCTCGCTGCCTGACAGGCGGCTGGCCTACGCGCCCGGAGTCACCAGTCCGGTCTCGTAGGCCAGCACCACAGCCTGCACACGATCACGCAGATCGAGTTTGGTGAGAATGCGTCCGACGTGCGACTTGATCGTCGATTCGGACAGGTACAGCTGCTGTGCGATCTCGATGTTCGACAGGCCAGTGGCCACGTGTCCGAGGACTTCTCGTTCGCGTTCGGTCAGGACGTCGAGAACAACCGGATCGCGTCGCGGCGCCGGACCGTCCACGATGAACCTCGACAGCAGACGACGTGTCACCTTCGGGGAGACAACCGCATCACCGGCCGCCACGCTGCGGATGGCCGACACGAGATCCTCAGGCGGTGTGTCCTTGAGAAGAAAGCCGCTCGCTCCGGCTCGTAGGGCGCCGAGCGCGTGTTCGTCGAGATCGAACGTCGTCATGACGAGGACTCGCGACTCGATCCCGGAGGCAAGGATCTGCTCCGTGGCTTTCACTCCGTCGACAATCGGCATCCGCACGTCCATCAACACGACGTCAGGCTTCAGCGCCACCGCCGCTGCGACCGCCGCGGCTCCGTCGCCGGCCTCACCGATGACCGAGATGTCTTCATGTGCTTCGAGCACCATGTTCAGGCCCATCCGCATGAGTTCCTGATCGTCGACTAGCAGCACGGTGATGGGCACCGCGTAAACCTATCGGGCCTGAGACGTCGGTGCCAACGCGATTGCTCCGGCACCTGGTTACAGAGACATCGCCTGGATCAGTCGTGGATCTCGAGTGGTAGTTCCGCATAGACACGCCAACTGCCGTCGGGGCGTCGTCCGGTCTCGAGTGTCCCGTGCAGTACCGCCACCCGCTCGCGCATGCCGACCAGTCCGTTCCCCGAACCGTGGGAGAAGGTCGAACTCGACGTTCCGTTGTCGACCACCTCGAGCAGCACCGCGGTCTCGGTGCGGCGCACGGTGACTCGTGCCTTCGGATTTGCGCCGGCGTGACGGAGGACGTTGGTCAGGGACTCTTGGACGAGGCGATGAATGCCCAGGCTGACCGACGGACTGACGTCGTCGAGTTCACCGGTCAGCTCGAGGCGCACGCCGAGTCCGGCGGCACGCATCATCTCGACGACCTTGGCGATACCAGCCGTTCCGTGTTGCGGCATCGCGTCGCTACTGACCTCGGTGCGCAGAAGCGAGACGGTCCGGCGAAGTTCGGCAAGCGCGTCGCGTCCGGTGCTGGAGATGTTGCCCAGCGCTTTCTTGGCCAACGCCGGATTGGAATCGACCGCATACGACGCGCCGTCCGCCTGGACGATCATCACGCTGACCGCGTGGGCGACGACATCGTGGAGTTCGCGGGCGATTCGGGTTCTTTCCGTGGCCACCGCATCCTCGGCACGCCGATCCCGTTCGTATTCGGCCACTTCGAGTCTGGCGGCCACTTCCTCGTCGTAGGCGCGGCGGGCGCTCAAGAACTCGGCGGTGATCCAGGCCAGTGCATAGAGCAGCGTCGCGATGATGATCGTCAGGATCACGTCTTGGCGGATGACGAGCAACGAGAGAGTCATGTCCAGGGCAAGGAAGCACGCGAATATCGCCCCGGTACGCCGATCGACGTAGGCGACGAGTGTGTAGAGCGAAACTCCGAGCGCCAGCAGGCCTGGATGTTCCGCAGCCGGATCCCCAGTCGCCCACATCATCAGGGTCGCGAAGTACGACATCGACAATATGGACGCAGCGGACACACGCGGATATTTGCGACGCCACACGACGGGAAGGCAGATCAGAAATCCGACGACGAGCTGAGGCCACCGCTCCTCACGCGGCGAACTGACGAACGTGACTACCTCGAGCGCGAAGAACACGAGCGCCAGCGCGCTGTCCGCGATCATCGGCTTTCCTCGCAGCCACAGGCTGAACCTCCGCATGTGCTCAAGAGTGTCACAGCTGTGAAAGAGTCACCGCCGTGGATATTGCTGATTGGGGACTGCTGATGACGGCAGCGACGGCGGCGGGTTGGGTGGACGCTGTCGTCGGCGGCGGCGGATTGATTCTGTTGCCCGCGCTCTTTCTGGTCGCGCCCCAATTGACCCCGCAGGCGGCCCTGGCCACCAACAAACTCACGGCCTTCACCGGGACGAGCGCCGCGGTGTACACGTTCTCCCGGCGAATCCCGATGGAGTGGCGGCAGCTGGCTCCGGCAGCTGCCTTGGCTGCGGTGACAGCCGCGTGCGGCGCGGCAGCCGTTTCACTGATCGACAAGAAATACTTCATTCCGATCGTGATGGTCGTCCTCGTCGCTGTCGCCGTCTTCGTGACCATGCGTCCGACGCTGGGAACCACCATCGCCACTCATCGTCCGACGCAGCGCAAGACCGTTCTCGTCCTGCTGCTCTCCGCCGGACTCATCGGCCTCTACGACGGTCTGCTCGGACCTGGCACGGGCACGTTCCTCATCATCAGCTTCGCGACCTTCCTCGGAACCGAATTCGTCCGCAGCGCAGCGATGGCGAAGGTGATCAATCTCGGTTCCAACTTCGGCGCGCTCACGTACTTCGCCGTCACCGGACATGTCTGGTGGAGTTTGGGTTTGGCTATGGCAGTCTGCAACGTTCTCGGTGCGGTCATCGGTTCGCGGATGGCGTTGAGCAAGGGATCCGGGTTCGTGCGGATCACGCTGTTGGTTGTCGTGATCGCCATGGTGATCCGCCTCGGATGGCAGCAGTTCGGCTGAGATCGGCGGTCGTCGACTAGCGTCGTGTGCGTGACCGTCACCCGAGATGTCGATGCAGATTTCCTCGCCCTCCCGCTGCGAGTCGTCGCCGACGCGGCGCTGTCGGCAGCAAGAACCGCCGGAGCCCAGCACGCCGACGTTCGTGTCCACCGCGTGCTCACACAGTCGATCAGGTTGCGCGACGGCGTAGTTCAGGCCGTGTCCGACGGAGACGAGATCGGGGTCGCCGTCCGTGTGATCGTCGACGGCACCTGGGGATTCGCCTCCCACGCCGAGGTGTCCCCTGACGTCGCGGCTGCGCTGGCGCGCCAAGCCGTCGAGGTTGCGAAGGCATTGCGCTCACTCAATCGTGATCCGGTCACCCTCGCCGACGAGCCCGTCTACGCCGACGCGACGTGGGTGTCGCCGTACCTCGAAGATCCTTTCGCGACACCGACGTCCGACAAGGTAGCTCTGCTGGTCGACTATTCCGGGCGGCTTCAAGCCGCTGACGGCGTGGATCACGTCACGGCGAGCGTCCTCCAGGTCAAGGAGCAGACCTTCTACGCGGATCTGGCCGGTTCGTCGATCACCCAGCAACGGGTGCGTCTGCACCCCGAGTTCGAAGCCACAGCCGTCGACAAGTCGGCCGGCAGCTTCGAATCGATGCGTACCTTGGCTCCGCCGGTCGGGCGCGGATGGGAGTATCTCGGGGCGGAGAGCACGTGGAACTGGGGCGACGAGCTCGCCCGGATACCGGAGTGGCTGGCCGAAAAAACGAAGGCACCGACCGTCGAAGCGGGCCCGACCGACCTCGTGATCGATCCGACCAATCTGTGGCTCACGATCCACGAATCCATCGGACATGCCACCGAATACGACCGGGCAATCGGCTACGAAGCGGCCTACGCCGGTACGTCGTTCGCGACGCCGGACAAGCTGGGAACGCTGAAGTACGGAACATCGCTCATGCACGTGACCGCCGATCGAAACCAAGAGCACGGTCTGGCCAGCGTCGGATTCGACGACGACGGCGTCGCCGCTCAGCGGTGGGATCTGGTCGCCGACGGAACACTGGTCGGGTATCAACTCGATCGCGTGTTCGCACCGAGGCTGGGACTGACGCGTTCCAACGGATGCTCGTACGCAGACTCCGCACATCACGTCCCCATCCAGCGTATGGCCAACGTCTCGCTCTCCCCCGACCCTCACACGGACACCTCGACCGAAGACCTGATCTCACGAGTCGAGAACGGCATCTACGTCGTCGGTGACAAGTCCTGGTCGATCGACATGCAGCGCTACAACTTCCAGTTCACCGGTCAGCGGTTCTTCAAGATCCGTGACGGAAAGCTCGACGGTCAGGTGCGTGACGTGGCGTATCAGGCGACGACGACAGATTTCTGGGGCTCGATGGAAGCCGTCGGCGGAGAGTCGACCTGGCGACTGCAAGGCGCATTCAACTGCGGCAAGGCGCAACCCGGTCAGGTTGCGGCGGTCAGCCACGGCTGCCCGTCCGCTCTGTTCCGCGGAGTCAACATCCTCAATACCCGTTCGGAGGCTCAGCAGTGATCGATCCGCAGCAGGTCGTCGAGCGTGCACTGGCCGCGAGGACGGTAGACGAATCGTTGGTGATCGTGACCGACGCCAGTGAAGCGTCGCTGCGGTGGGCCAACAATTCGATGACCACCAACGGAGTCTCACTGTCCCGTACGTGGACTGTGATCTCGATCGTGCGCGAAGGTGACATCGCGAAGGTGGGCACTGTCAGTTCCAGCAGTGTCGATCCGGAGCAGATTTCCGCGCTCGTGCAGGCAAGCGAAGAAGCTGCTCGCACAGCCACTCCCGCTGACGACGCATCCGACTTGATCACCCAATCGGCGGCGGAAACCGACTGGGACCTGCCGCCCGCCTTGACCGACATCGGTGTCTTTGCTCAGTTGGCTGTCGACCTGTCGAAGGCCTTCGACGGCAGTGACCAGTTGTTCGGCTTCGCCCACCACCAGTTGCACACCACCTGGCTCGGAACCTCGACAGGCGTGCGACGCAGAACGGCTCAGGCCACCGGCTCAGTCGAAATCAACGGCAAGCGCGGCGACGCGAGTGCCTGGGTCGGATCCGGAACTGTCGATTTCAGCGACATTTCAATACCGAAGCTCTTGTCACAGTTGACCACTCGACTCGACTGGGCGGGCAATTCCGTCAGCCTGCCCGCCGGCCGCTACGAGACGATTCTTCCGCCATCTGCTGTGGCGGACCTGATGATCTATCTGATGTGGACCATGGAGGGTCGCGGCGCCGAAGAGGGGCACACCGCACTGTCCTCCACCGGTGGCACCCGGATCGGCGAGAAACTCGGCGCCTTGCCACTCACGCTGACCTCCGACCCCGAGGCCGAGGGCTTGCAGTCCGCGCCGTTCGTGATCACGACGTCGTCGAGCGAATCCGTCTCACTGTTCGACAACGGCATGGAGATCGAACCCGTCGACTGGGTCCGAGACGGGGTTGTCAATGCGCTGGCCTACCCGCGCCGCGCTGCCCGAGAATTCGGTCGACCCGTCGCAGTTCCCGGCGACAATCTCATCCTGACCGGTGGTGACGACACCTCGATCGAGGACATGATCGCAGGTACCGAGAAGGGATTGCTGCTCACGACCCTCTGGTACATCCGCGAGGTGGATCCCACGACTCTGCTGTTGACGGGACTCACGCGTGACGGTGTGTATTTGATCGAGGACGGCAAGATCGTCGGCGCCGTGAACAACTTCCGTTTCAACGAGAGCCCTCTCGATCTCCTGCGGCGGGTCACCGAGGCGGGCCGCACCGAGATCACGCTCCCCCGCGAGTGGAAAGACTGGTTCACTCGAACGGCGATGCCGCCGATGCGCATTCCCGATTTCCACATGTCCTCGGTCAGTCAGGCGCAGTGATGGCGAAGGTCGTGATCGCCGGCGGCACCGGCGCTCTCGGCCGCCGGATCTGCGACGATCTCGCCGGCCGCGGGTACGACGTCGTGGTCCTGACTCGGTTACCGAAACCCGGCAGGCACAGGCAGGTTCAGTGGGACGGCGTCACGGTGGGCGACTGGGCAGGAGAACTTGACGGCGCCGCGGTGATCAATCTGGCCGGCGAGTTGGTCGATCGCCGACCCACACTTGCAAACATCGCACTGCTCACCAGCTCCCGAGTCGATCCGACCCGTGCGCTGGTCGAAGCGTCGAAACTACTGGCGAGCCCGGTTCCGGTCTGGATCCAGGCGAGCACGCTCGCGATCTACGGCGATGCGGGTGAGTCCCGGCTGGACGAGGATTCTCCCCTCGCTGACGGGCCGCCTCAGATGACCGACGTCGCAAAGGACTGGGAGGCAGCGGTCGAGGGCGCCAACACGTCACGAGTAGTGATCCTGCGGACCAGCGTCGTGTTGGAGAAGGGCACACCGGCGCTCGAGCGACTGCTGTTGCTCGTGCGTTTCGGCCTGGGCGGACGCGTTGCCGCGGGTAGGCAGTGGACGAGTTGGATTCACATCGAGGACTGGCTGTCGATCGTGCGCTGGGCCCTCGAACCCGATTCGGTCGCCTCGGGTGTGGTCATCGCTAATGCCCCGGATCCTGTCCGAAATTCAGAACTGATGGCCGGGCTGCGCAAGCACCTTCACCGGCCACCTGCCCCGCCGACACCCGCCTTCATGGTCCGGCTTGGCGCGTTCCTGCTGCGCAGCGACGCGGCCCTTGGCCTGACCGGTCGACATGCCGTGTCGAAAGTGTTGACGGACAACGGCTTCCCATTCACCTATCCGCAGTTCGACACAGCCTTGGATGATCTGCTCGGCAAGTGACGCCGGGTCAGGCCGAAGTGATGGCAAGGCCGATCGTTCCGGTCTTGCCGCGGCGAAGGAGACTGCCTTTCATGGTGATCCAGCCGAGGATTCCGTACCGACGTGCTATCGCGTCGCGAGCATGATCGGTGCCCGGTCCGTCGAGGATCTCGGCGACAGCGGCAACCGGTTCACCCTTGGGATTTCCCCGAGCATCGCACGCAGCGACCGTGACCGACGGGTTTCGCCTGATGCGCTTGACCTTGTAGGAATCGGTGACGGTCCACATCAGGAGCTTGTCGCCGTCCGGCGCGGCCCAGAGCGGAGTCGCCACCGGCGTTCCGTCCTTGCGGAAGGTCGTGAGTAGGACGTACTTGGCCTCGGAGACACGCTTGAAGTCGGGGTTCACCCCTCGAGGATAGGTGCGAGCGCCTCCCGCTGAACACCGACAGGCCTTCGCGACTATCTGGCGACCGCTCATCCTCGAATCAAAATTGCCACTTATGCACGTTTTATCCGGTTTCGATGCACATTCGACACGCTGTTTCGTCCCCAAACTCCATCTCGAGTTATTCTGAGGCAAACCGTCGAACTGGGGAGTCGAACTTACACATGCAGCGCCGTGACATGCAGCGTCGTGACTTTTTCAAGGCGGCCGGGGTGGGGGCGGCAGTTGCAGCCGCGACACCGCTCATGTCGACGTCGATCAGCCACGCAGCCCCCGCACCTCTGCGGGCGCTCCCGATGGGTGCTGATCACTACCGCGCGCTCGTCCCCGAGTTGTTCGTACCCTCGCCTACTCCCCCGGAGCATTCCGAAGCCATCGTCATCGGGTCCGGATTCGGCGCAAGCGCCACCGCACTCAGGCTGACGCAGAGCGGCACCCAAGTCACCATCCTCGAACGCGGACTTCGATGGCCTCACGATCCGCAGCGAGAGATTCACACCTCCGACATGCTGGCCGACGGCCGCGGAGTTTTCCGGCGAACATCGTTCACCAACCTCACCGGACTCCCCGTGGCGTGCGACTACTTCAGCGGCGTCCTCGATGCCACCGACTACGAACACATCTCGGTCTGGCGCGGCGCTGCAGTCGGCGGCGGGTCCGTTGTCTTCACCGGCGTGATGATCGCCCCCGAGCGCCGATTCTTCGACGCGGTGTTCGGCAACTCCCTCGACTACGACGAGATGACGGCGACGTGGTACCCCAAAGTGCGCCAGATGCTGCGTCTGAGCCCGTTGCCCGAAGACATCTACCAAACGCCGAACTTCGGACACTCGCGCCGCTGGGATCAGGACGCTCGTCGTGCGGGCTTCGATCCGCAGCGGATCGACGGGATCTGGAACTGGGACGTCGTTCGCGCAGAACTCGCCGGCCGAATCCGAGCGTCGGCCACCGCTGGTGACAGCAACATGGGCAACTCCAACGGGGCGAAGTTCGACCTCACGCAGAACTACATTCCTGCCGCCGAAGCCACCGGACGAGCCACCGTGTGTTACGGACATCAGGTGCTCGCAATCAGTCGCGAACGCGATGGACGTTACGTCGTCGACGTCGAATCCACGGATCCGACGGGCGGCGTTCTGGCGCGCAAGACTCTCACGTGTGACCGGTTGTTCCTCGGCGCCGGCTCCATCGGCACGTCCGAACTGTTGGTCCGCGCCCAGGCGACCGGCGCGCTGCCGAACCTCAACGAACACATCGGCAAGGGCTGGGGAACCAACGGCGACGCCGGAATGGTGCGCTCGTTCGGCTTCAGCGACGGCAACGCGCAGGCCGCGCCGTCCGCGTCGCGCATCGTGGACGAGTCAGGAATGCCACTCTCCCTGGAGAATTGGTACGTTCCCGGCTTGCCCGTGAACATCGGCATGCTCGGAACCTTGGGTATGACTCTCGACTCACAGCGCGCCGACTTCGCTTACGACGGCGGCAACGATCGGGTGGTGTTGAACTGGCCGAAGAACGGCAACGACGCCACCGTCGAGGCCCTGCGCGCCGTTCAAAACAAGATGGCGTTCGCCGGGACCACCCTGCCGTCCGCGTTGCCATTCGCGAAAGACGTCAATTCCTCGTTCACCGCACATCCCCTCGGCGGTGCGGTGCTGGGCAAGGCCACCGACAGCTACGGGCGAGTCAGGGGCTACGACGGCCTCTACGTGATGGACGGCGCCGCAATTCCGGGAAGTACCGGCACTGTCAATCCCTCACTGACAATCACCGCTCTGGCGGAGCGGAACATCGCGCAGATCATCAAGTCCGGACGCTGACATACTTCAGCGCCCGGACCTACGGTGATCTTCGAGATCTACTCCCCCTCGAGTTCGCCTTCGGTTTCGAGGTACACCTGACGCAAACCGTCGAGTGTCTTCTGCTCGGGGTGCTCCCACATGTTGCGCTCTGCAGCTTCGAGGAGTCGCTCGGCGATTCCGTGCAGGGCCCACGGGTTCGACTGGGTCATGAACTTCTGGTTCTGTTCGTCCAGAACGTAGGTCTCGGCGAGCTTCTCGTACATCCAGTCGGCCACCACGTTGGTGGTGGCGTCGTAGCCGAAGAGGTAGTCGACCGTCGCCGCCATCTCGAATGCACCCTTGTACCCATGGCGGCGCATGGCGTCGAGCCAGCGGGGATTGATCACGCGCGCCCGGAAGACACGGGCGGTCTCTTCCGAAAGTGTGCGTGTACGAACCGATTCCGGGCGAGTGCTGTCCCCGATGTACGCCTCGGGTGACTTTCCGGTCAGCGCGCGCACGGTGGCAACCATGCCGCCGTGGTACTGGAAGTAGTCGTCCGAATCGGCGATGTCGTGCTCACGCGTGTCGGTGTTCTTGGCCGCCACGTTGATTCGACGGTATGCGCTGCGCATGTCGTCGGCTGCCGGGATTCCGTCGAGCCCACGGCCGTACGCGAAGCCGCCCCAGTTGGTGTACACCTCGGCGAGGTCGTCGTCACCGCGCCAGGTCTTGGAGTCGATCAGTTGCAGCAGGCCGGCGCCGTAGGTTCCGGGCTTCGAACCGAAGATACGGGTGGTCGCACGCCTGGCGTCGCCGTGCTCGGCAAGGTCGGCCTGCGCGTGAGCGCGCACGTAGTTCTGCTCGTCCGTCTCGTCCAGCGCCGCCACCAACTGAACGGCGTCGTCGAGCAATGCGAGCACATGCGGGAACGCATCACGGAAGAATCCGGAGATGCGGACGGTGACGTCGATGCGCGGTCGGCCCAGTTCTTCGAGATCGATGACTTCGAGGTTGACGACGCGTCGGCTTGCTTCGTCCCAGACGGGGCGAACACCGAGGAGCGCAAACACTTCGGCGATGTCGTCGCCGGAGGTACGCATGGCGGCGGTGCCCCACACGGACAGACCCACCGAGCGCGGGTACTCGCCGTGATCGGCGAGATAGCGAGCGGCGAGCGACTCGGCCATCGCCTGACCGGTTTCCCATGCCAGACGTGAGGGAACTGCCTTGGGGTCGACCGAGTAGAAGTTACGACCGGTGGGGAGAACGTTGATCAGGCCGCGCAGCGGCGAGCCGCTCGGACCGGCGGCGATGAAACCGCCGTCGAGCGCATGCAGGACCTGTTTGATCTCGTTGTTCGTCTGCCGCAGACGCGGAACCACTTCGGTGGCGGCGAACTGAAGGATCTTCACGACGGTCTCGTCGTCGCTGAGTTGTTCTGCAGCGGCTGGGTTCCAGTCGGCGTCGTACATGCCGCGAACCAGAGCGTGCGCCTTTTCCTCGATGTCGTCGACACGGTTGCGGGACTCGTCGCCGTCTTCGCTGAGCCCGAGGGCCTCACGCAGACCGGGGACGCTCTGTTCGCCGCCCCACATCTGACGGGCACGCAGCATCGCGAGTACCAGTTCGATTTCGGCGTCGCCCTCTGGTGCACGGCCGAGAATATGCAGGCCGTCGCGGATCTGGACGTCCTTGATCTCGCACAGCCAACCGTCGACGTGCAGGAGCATGTCGTCGAAGACGTCTTCTTCGGGACGCTCCGCGAGGCCGAGGTCGTGGTCCATCTTGGCTGCCCGCATCAGCGTCCAGATCTGCTGGCGAATGGCCGGCAGCTTGGACGGGTCCAGTGCGGAGATGTTGGAGTGCTCGTCGAGCAGTTGCTCGAGACGGGAGATGTCGCCGTAGCTTTCCGCGCGGGCCATCGGCGGGATCAGGTGATCGACGAGCGTCGCGTGGGCACGACGCTTTGCCTGTGTTCCTTCACCCGGGTCGTTGACCAGGAACGGGTAGATCAGCGGCAGGTCGCCCAGGGCTGCGTCGGTGCCGCAGTTGCTGGACATGCCGAGCGTCTTGCCCGGCAACCATTCGAGGTTGCCGTGCTTGCCCAGGTGCACAACCGCGTCGGCACCGAATCCACCTGCATCAGGCGTCGCCGCGATCCAGCGGTAGGCCGCGAGGTAGTGATGGCTCGGCGGCAGATCCGGGTCGTGGTAGATCGCGACGGGCTTTTCGCCGAATCCCCGGGGCGGCTGGACCATGAGCACGACGTTGTTGAATCGCAGTGCCGCGATGACGATTTCGCCGTCCGGATCCTGCGAGCGATCGACGTACAGCTCGCCGGGCGCTGTGCCCCAATGCTCTTCGACGCCGCTGCGCAGCTCTTCGGGCAACGTGGCGAACCATTCGCGGTACTTTGCTGCCGAGATTCGGATCGGATTTCCCTCGAGCTGCTCGGCAGTGAGCCAGTCGGGATCCTGGCCGCCGGCCGCGATCAGGGCATGGATCAGCGCGTCGCCGTCCTTCGCCGCCAGGCCGGGAACTGCGTCCGGACCGTCGACCGGACCGAGGTCGTAACCGGCAGAACGCATTTCAGTGAGCAGGTCGATTGCGCTCGCCGGAGTATCGAGACCGACGGCGTTGCCGATGCGGGCGTGCTTGGTCGGGTACGCCGAGAGCATCAGGGCAACGCGACGCTCGGTGGTGGGTATGTGGCGCAGCTTGCCGTGACGGACCGCGATCCCGGCGACACGTGCAGCGCGCTCGACGTCAGGGACGTACGTGGACAGTCCGTCGGAGTCGATTTCCTTGAAGGAGAACGGGACGGTGATGATGCGACCGTCGAACTCCGGCACCGCGACCTGGGTCGCGACGTCGAGAGGAGACAGTCCGTCGTCGTTCTCGTCCCAGGTGGCGCGGCTACTGGTCAGGCACAGACCCTGCAGGATCGGGACGTCGAGAGCAGCGAGTGCGGCAACATCCCAGGCTTCGTCGTCGCCACCGGCGGACGCCGTCGCGGGCTTGGTGCCACCGGCAGCAAGAACTGTCACGACCATGGCGTCGGCGCGGCGGAGAGTGGTCAGAAGTTCGGCTTCTGCGGTTCGTAGTGATGCGCAGTAGATCGGGAGCGCTGTGCCACCAGCCTCGGCGACGGCGTCACACAACGCCTGGATGTACCGGGTGTTTCCGGCCAGGTGCTGAGCGCGGTAGTACAGAACGGCGATGACGGGACCGGTCGCCGAGTCGAGATCGGGCGCGAAATCCGCGATTCCCCAGGAAGGCAGGTGGGCCGGCGGTTCGAACCCGTGGCCGGTGAGCAGGACGGTGTCGGACAGGAAGTGGTGCAGCTGTGCCAGATTCTGCGCGCCGCCCTCGGCCAGGTAATTGTGGGCCTCGGCAGCGACGCCGGCGGAGACCGTCGAGCACTCCATGAGGTCGGCGTCCGGTGCGTGCTCGCCGCCGAGCACGACGACAGGGAGTCCGGAGGCGAGGACCATGTCCAGGCCGTCCTCCCAACTGCGACGGCTGCCGAGGATACGAACGATCACGAGATCGACGCCGTCGAGCAGCGGCGGCAAGTCTTCCGAAACGAGCAAGCGGGAAGGGTTGGCCCAGCGGTAGGAAACTCCGTCGCCGGCTTCCTGGCTGGCGCGGGCGCTCAGCAGATCGGTGTCGGACGTGGAGAGCAGAAGAATCACGGGTGAAGCCTTCCTGGGGTTTCGCGCCCCGTGGCACAGATCTGTCATCGACGGCGGTTGAGGGTCTGACTCGTGTTTCCGAGCGGAAACACATTCCGTTCGAAAGAACACTCACAGTGGCGCGACCGCACCGGACTTTCACCGGTTTCCTCAACTGCCGTCACTGGTGGTGGTGATGCTACCGGTCCGCAGAAGGCACTCATGACAGGTCGTACCCTGGAGCCATGCCCACGGACCGTTCACAGCCAGACGCGTGCCCGGGTGCACTGCAAGTTCACCACGCCGCCGACGGCGCACTGGCACGCGTGCGCCTCCCCGGCGGTCTCCTCACCCCGGCCCAATTGCAGACGCTTGCCGACGCGGCGCGCGATCTGGGTAACGGTCAGATGGAACTCACCTCGCGGGGCAACGTTCAGTTGCGCTCGGTCTCGGATCCCGAAGCCTTCGCGGCGCGTATCGCGTCGGCGGGTCTGCTGCCGTCCGCGACGCACGAGCGAGTACGCAACATTCTCGCGTCCCCACTGTCCGGCCGTATCGGGGGCGTCGCCGACATTCGTGAACTGGTCCACCGTCTCGATTCGGCCATCCAAGCGGATCAGGCATTGGCGGATCTGCCGGGGCGAACGCTGTTCACCCTTGACGACGGACGCGGAGACATCACTGGGCTGCGAGGCGATTTCGGACTCCATGCGCACAGCGCCACCGAGCATTCCCTGGTGCTCGCCGGTCACCACACCACTCACCGCGTACATGCAGATGACGCCGTCGGGTTGCTCCTCGAGGCGGCTCGATCGTTCCTCGAGGTTCGCGACAAGCACTGGCGGCTGGCTGAGGTTCCGGACGGAATCGAGCGCACCCTCGAGCAGTTGGGCCTGAGCGCCGAGTCCATCGGCGAGGCGGATCTCACGCCGGATGCACGGCCCACCATCGGGTGGCTCGAGCAGCGAGACGGAACGGTCGCCCTGGGCGGCGGCCTGCGGTTCGGGCTGCTCGACGCTCGGCTGGCCGAGTTCCTCGCCGCCGTCGACAAGCCTGTCGTCGTGACGCCGTGGCGATCGGTGCACATCTTCGACCTCGAAGAATGGGCGGCCGAACAGGTAGTCCGAGTGCTTGCCCCCATGGGACTGATCTTCGACGAGAACTCGCCGTGGCTCGACGTCACCGCGTGCACCGGAAGTCCGGGATGCGAGAAGTCACTCGCCGACGTGCGCACCGACGCGATCAACGCCGTCGAGCAAGCAGAGCTACCCGTCGTCGGACGGCAGCACTGGGCCGGGTGCGAGCGCAGTTGCGGACGTCCCCGCGGGGACGTAGCGGATGTGGTTGCGACGGGTGACGGTTACCGGGTGAATCCGGCCAATCGGTGATGCCTCTATCGTGTGGCACATGATCGAGTACATCCGTGACGGCGCGGAAATCTATCGCCAGTCCTTTGCCACCATTCGGGCCGAAGCCGACCTGAGCCGTTTCCCGGCGGATGTCTCGCAAGCTGTAGTTCGCATGATTCACGCAAGTGGCCAGGTCGATCTCGTCGACGACGTCGCCTTCACTCCCGGAGTCGTCTCTGCCGCGCGTGCCGCTCTGCGCGACGGCGCGCCGATCTTCTGCGACGCCCAGATGGTGGCGGCCGGCATCACGCGCAAGCGCCTGCCCGCCGGCAACGACGTCATCTGCACCCTCGGCGATCCTCGGGTTCCCGTGCTGGCGTCCACCATCGACAACACTCGCTCGGCCGCTGCCCTCGAACTGTGGGGAGCCAAGCTCGAGGGCGCTGTTGTCGCGATCGGAAACGCACCCACCGCACTGTTCCATCTCCTGAATCTCATCGAAGCCGGAGCGCCCCGTCCCGCCGCGATCGTCGGAGGTCCGGTCGGCTTCATCGGCGCTGCCGAGTCGAAGGAAGCTCTCATCGAACACGCCAGCGGAATCGATCATCTCGTGCTCCGCGGCCGACGCGGCGGAAGCGCGATCACTGCGGCGGTCGTCAATGCGATTGCGAGCGAAGTCGAATGAGCGCAGGCAAGCTCTGGGGTGTCGGAATCGGCCCCGGTGATCCCGAATTGGTGACTGTCAAGGCCGCCCGCGTCATCGGCGAGGCAGACGTGGTCGCGTTCCACTCTGCGCGGCACGGCAAAAGCATCTCCCGCGGCGTTGCAGCGCCGTACATGCGTGAAGGGCAGATCGAAGAGCATCTCGTCTACCCCGTCACCACCGAGACCGTTGATCATCCCGGCGGATATCAGGGCGCGATGGACGAGTTCTACGAAGCGGCTGCCGAGCGGTTGGCAGTTCACCTCGAGGCCGGTCGAACCGTCGCGTTGCTCGCTGCCGGCGATCCGCTCTTCTACAGCTCCTACATGCACATGCACAAGAGGCTGGCCGATCGCTTCGACGCCGAGGTGATTCCCGGTGTCACCTCCGTCAGCGCGGCATCGGCTGCACTCGGAAAGCCGCTGGTCGAGGGTGAAGAAATCCTGACGATCCTGCCCGGCACGTTGCCGCAGGCCGAGCTGACCAGACGGCTCAAGGAAACCGACGCCGCCGCCATCCTCAAGCTCGGACGCACGTTCCCGCCGGTCCTGCAATCGCTCGAGGATTCCGGCCGCCTGGGTGAAGCCCATTACGTCGAGCGTGCGAGCACCACACGTCAACGCGTCGAATCCGCTGCCGACGTCGACCCGGACGGAGTTCCGTACTTCTCGATCGCCATCGTTCCGAGCCCGTCGAACAACCCTCGACCGGCAACCGAGTCTCGCGGCGAGGTGGTCGTGGTCGGACTCGGGCCGGGCGATACCGCCTGGACCACACCTGAAGTGGCGCATGAGCTTTCGTTGGCCACCGACCTCGTCGGCTACGGCCCTTACGTCGATCGCGTGCCGACGCGTCCAGGTCAGCGTCGCCATTCCAGCGACAACCGCGTCGAAGCGGAACGCGCCGCGATGGCGCTGGACCTCGCGAAGAACGGCGCCCGCGTAGCTGTCGTCTCGTCGGGAGATCCCGGCGTATTCGCCATGGCTGCAGCAGTTCTCGAAGTTGCCGCCGAAGACCAGTGGAGCGGCGTCCCGGTCCGCATCCTTCCCGGCATGACGGCGGCAAACGCTGTCGCCAGCCGCGTCGGCGCTCCCCTCGGGCACGACTATGCGGTGCTCTCCCTCTCCGATCGCCTCAAGCCGTGGGATGTCGTCGCACGCCGGATCTCGGCAGTTGCAGCCGCGGACATGGCATTTGCGGTCTACAACCCGGCGTCGAAGTCCCGGACCTGGCAGGTCCAGGCGATGAAGGACCTCGTGCTCGAGCACCGCTCCCCTGAGACTCCCGTTGTCATCGGTCGCGATGTTGCAGGCGCCGAGGAATCCGTTCGGGTCGTCACCCTCGGTGAGCTCGAGCCTTCCGAGATCGACATGCGGACTCTGCTGATCGTCGGCTCCTCGATGACGACGGTCGTCGAAACCGGTTCGGGCCGTCAGGTGTTCACCCCGCGGCGCTACCCGGAGTGAACATCACACAGCGATAGCATGGCCTAATGCCCGTCAACCGGACCCGGAAAGCCAGATACGCGCGTAAACGGAAACGCCGGATGGATCTGGTGGAGCACGACCTGTCCGTCGAGCAGTGGTCCGCGCTCAAAGCGGCCTGGGGTGGATGCGCGTACTGCGGTGAGCCGGACGAGTCGCCGCAGCGTGACTGCGTGCTCGCGATCTCCCGCGGTGGGCGCTACACACTCGACAACATCGCACCGGCTTGCCGCTCGTGCAATGCGAGCAAATGCAACAGCGAGGTCACTCTCTGGTTGCGGCGCAAGGGGTATGACGAGAAGGCCTTCCTCCTGCGCCACGCGGAGATAGGTATGGAGATGAGGGCGCAGTTCTCGGAGCAGTCGTGACGGCCCCGCACGGGTTGCGCCTGATTCTCGACGAGCTGATGGAGTTCGAACCTCTGTTTCACCGGACGCGAGTAGCCATGTCGCGAGACGAGTTCGATGCGGTCGTCGACCCGGAGTTCCGGGAAATCGGAGCCTCCGGTGCGCGATACACCCGCGACTACGTGCAGTCGGTAGTCGAGACCCGGCGACTCCGCGGCGAACTGAACGACGCGGCCGAACTCGGATGGAAGGTCGACCGACCTGCGCTGAACCCAATCGCTCCGGACCTGTATCTGGTGACGTATCGGCTGGCGCAGGCGCATCGGGTTACCGAGCGATCATCCATCTGGCGGTTCGCCGAGAATCGATGGAGAGTGTTGTTTCATCAAGGCACAGTTGTCGAAAGTGGTCTGGAAGAGTGAACGAAACGACCCACAACCCCACCATTCCGCTTTGGGTGGACATCACCTTCACCGTCTTCGTTCTTGCCTGGATCTTCATCACGATTAGCGCGCTCGTGGCGATCGTGCGCACCGACTTCGACCGTTCGGGCGGCAAATTCTGGTGGTGCGCGCTGGTGATTGCGGTACCCGTACTCGGAGCGCTCGTCTGGTTGCTGTTCGGACGACCCCCGCGTGACTCCAGGTCCCGAACCTGACCTGCACCGACGACGCGGCAGTAGTCTGAGTACGGTCCGGTGCTGTCACTCTGCGCGTATCAGGGGAGAACAACGAGATGAGACCACTTCGATACTCGATCAACGTCACCCTCGACGGCTGCTGCCATCACGACGCCGGGCTCCCACCCGACGAGGAGTCGATGCGCTACTGGACCGCTCAGATGAAACGAGCCGACGCTCTGCTTTTCGGCCGGGTGGCCTACGAGATGATGGAGTCGGCGTGGCGGAAGCCGGCAACGGGCACATGGCCTGACTGGATGGACGAGTGGGAGGTCCCGTTCGCCGATGCCATGGACCGGGCGAAGAAGTACGTCGTGTCGAACACGCTGAGCGGGGTCGATTGGAATGCCGAACTCGTGCAAGGCGACTTGGGGCCAGCGATTCAAAGGCTCAAGGAGCAGCCCGGCGAAGGCCTGTGGGTTGGTGGCGTGACACTCCCCCTGGCGCTGGCAGACCTGGGACTGATCGACGAGTACGAGTTCGTTGTGCAACCGGTCCTCGCCGGACACGGACCGACGTTGCTCGCCGGTCTGCGCGAGCGCATCCAGCTCGAGCTCGTCGATCGCCACGAGTTCCGGTCGGGCGCAGTCGCCATGCGATACCAGCCAACGCAGGTATCGACTCGAGTACTCAAGTAGCTGCGCCCATTCAAACAATCTCGGTAACACTGGCGCTTACCTCCGCATGCCGCTCAACCTTTGTGCTGCCCACGAGCGGGGTATGGCGAGGATGCGACACGTATGGCAGCGCCGAGATCGAGTCAGCACCGGCTTGTTCGGTGTTCGGTATTGACCGAACACCAAACAAGCTGAGACGATACACACGTGAACAACGAAGCTTCCGCCGTTGAGGCTTTCGTGATCGACGCCTTCGCAGAATTGGGCATCGACGCCCAATCACCCATCGGCGAACCCGACACCGGCATCGACCTGGTTCTTGACCCAGGCGGCCTTGCCGTCCCGATCCAGATGAAGTATCGCTCCCTGGTCACCGACCAGGTTGCCGAACGTCTACTCACCGAAAACCAGTCCCCGGAGACGACATTGTTCGTCGTATCCGACCGACTCACCGATACCGCGCGCAGGATCCTTGTCCAGCGACGCTGCGGCTACCTCGACCTCCGCGGACGCCTCGCCCTACGCACAGGCAGCGTGGTCATCGACGCCGAAGTCAAAGCGCTCCAGAAACGACTTGAACGGTCAGAAGCACTCAGTGGCAAGGCAGGCCTCGAGGTCGCAGCTTCAGTACTCATGCGTCCCGAGCGAACTATCGCGGTGCGTGAGCTCGCGCGGGAGTTGGGCCGTTCCCCCAGCACGGTCTCGGAGATACTCGCTGCCCTGCGCCGCGACAGTTTCGTCGATGCGAAGAACATGCCGACGAGCACTGACCTGTTCTGGCAGGTCGCCGAGCGCTGGCCGACACCACGCGTTCATCTGGCCGCGCTCCCGTCCCGAGGCGATGCAACTCTGGTGCGACCGCTGCGGCTCAATCTCGACACTATCGAGAACGAACCGGGTTGGGCTTTAACCGACTCCGCTGCTGCCGCTATGTACGGCGCGCCTTTGGCATTCCGCTCAGACCAAACTCTCGATTTCTTCGTCCCCGACTCCTCGATCGCCCGGCGCGCTACTACCCTGCTGGGAACTGCAGCCTCTGCTATGCAGGCGAAGGCCACCTTGCGGGTCGCGCCTGTACCCGCGGTCGTAAACCACCGCGTCGATTTCGACGCCAACCCGCTCGAATGGCCCCTCACACATCCGTTGTTCGTCGCACTCGATCTCGCCCAAGACGCCGGACGCGGCCGGGAGATATTGGACGCATGGACACCCGACGACCGGTGGACCCGTGTCTGGTAGCCGAGTTACGTTTGCCGGTGATGCGATGGCCGCCGTAGTTCAGGGTGTCGTCGAGGTCCGCGCACTGCTCGGCGGGCCACCAGTCATCGTCGGCGGACTCGCCGTATTGTCGCGGTTGTCGAATCCATACCGAGCAACGGTCGATCTGGATCTTGTGGATCGACTTCTCGGCGACATCCCCCAACTCGAAGTCCTGCGTGCTGCCGCTGGCGCCCAGCCTGTCGAGCCGGCAGCCGTTCTACTCCCCACGCCATACGGGTCAGTGAAAGTAGACGTGCTCGAAGTCCGTCAGATCGAGATCGACCACCCCAGCGACGATCCTGGTGATCGTCTCCATGCTTCAGCGCACGCGTGGGCCAACGACAGCGCCAGTGACATGACCATCGCGGTGATCCGGGCCCACAGCAATATCGTCGAGGTCACCACGCCAGTTGCCGAGCCAGGCCCACTGATCGCGATGAAACTTCAGGCGGTGATGAATCGTTCCGGAGACAAGCACGGCACTGATCTTCTCGACATCGTGCACCTCGCGCTGGACGCAGCCACCCGGCCCGCCGCGATGGCGCAAATCAGCTCCGTCGACACTTCCATTGCCCGCGACATCGCCCTTCACGTCGATCTGTGGTTCAAGGAGAGGCGAGAGCAATCGCTCCAGCGGATCCGAGCAGCGGGCGACCGAGATATCGCCGCCGACGACCTCGATCTGGTCGCCGAATTGCTAACTGATGCAACAGATCATCGACGCTGACGGCGATCGTAGTCTACTCACCGAGTGCGGTGTTCTCCCGGTTGGTCAGCGTCTAATGGGTCCGGGCGGCCACGGCGGGTTAGTCGAGATAGTATCGGCGTCCGACACCGCCGGACGCCGATACGTGTTCACGTCAGCTCACGGAAGCGCCAACGCTCCCGCCGAGGTGGCGAGCGAAGAACCGAGCCGAACTGTCGCGCTCGTAGTCGGGCACGGGATAGTGCCTGCCGGAGTATGCGTGCAACACCTTCTCCTTCGAGCCGAAGGCGTCGAACAACGCGACCCCTGACGTGCGGTCGTAATCGCTGTCGTCCCAAGGAATTCGGTACTCGACCGGGACGGTGAGCTTTCGTGCCGCCTCGAGGAGGGAGTCGTCCACAAATACTCCGCCGAAGCTCACGGCAGCGATCCTGGGTTCGACTGGAGCTAACATCAGCCCGGTCACGACACCCAACGACACGCCGCCGAAACCGATCGGAGAGTCGGCGTCGACCTCGGGCAGCGCTTGCAGGGCGTCCAGGGTCGCCTGCCATTCCGGCACCGCACGCTCTGCCAGCGACCGGTTGTACTCGACGACGATCGGGGCGATCGGCTCGCGGGCCGCTCGGGCCTGATGGATCGCGTCGACCCACTGTTCATCCTGCGTGTTCCGCGGCCGGTCGCCGTGTCCGGGCGCGTCGATCGCGGCGACCGTGAACCCGTGCGAGCTCACGCTGTGGAGTGCACTCGCGACCAGTCCCGGCGCTTTCTTGTGCATGCCGCCGGAGTGCCCGGACAGCAGAAGGGGTGATCCGACGGATCCAGACGCGGGTGACCAGAGCACACCGGGGATGTCGCCCAAAACGAAATGGCGTTCGACGACACCGTTCGACGTTGTCTCGGAAGTGAATTCGATGATCTGAGAATTGGATTGCATGGTGTTACCTTTCGGGATTGCCTACTCGAGGCGCTCCCGGCGACACCTACGTCAATCGCCGATCCGTGAACAGGAGTGGGAGCACCCACATGGTTACTGCGTTCATGGGTCTCACCTCCTGGCGTGTTGTCACGGTCTCGCACAAGCTATCAACCCGAACCGAAGCTCGTCCAATTGTTTTCCGGCCCACCGATCCGAGGGTCATATCCGCGATCGGTCGACGCTCTCGCGGACGGCACGGATGTAGCGGCGCGTGACAAACGCCTGTACTCGACGTCCGATCGGAGCGCCGAGACGCACCCACCACGTTCCGGGCTTGGAGAACGCAACGATCTCGATACGAACCGCTTGGCTGGCCTCGTCGAACTGGACGACAAACAGTTCTTCGCCGCATTCGGGGTGGCCGGCGCGGGTTCCGTACGCGAATCCCTTGCGATTGGGTTCGTCGACGACGTAGACGATTCGAACTGGGATCGACACCGGACCGAGTCCGAAAGTCGCATCCTGACCCGCCGCCGCGGTCGGGGCTGCCGCCCGGACGGTCAAACCAGCTCCGCGGTGCATTCCCCAATTCGCGACTGTACGAGCGG
This sequence comes from Rhodococcus sp. NPDC055024, assembly GCF_053608585.1. Taxonomy (NCBI): domain Bacteria; kingdom Bacillati; phylum Actinomycetota; class Actinomycetes; order Mycobacteriales; family Nocardiaceae; genus Rhodococcus; species Rhodococcus sp. NPDC055024. The sequence goes on along the minus strand of NZ_JBSGVT010000003.1, from coordinate 127,374 downwards.
CAACCTCGAAATCCTCACGTCCGGATCCGACCGTCGCGCTCTCGTGAACGTGGTGATAGCCGGCGGGGAGTACGCCTGACGTTGCGCCCACCTCGAGGTACGTCAGCCCGCCCGGGCCGGACGCCATCATTGCTCGCGTCGATGGCTGAGGATGTTGATCACGTGACCGTCGGGGTCGGCAGCGAAGAACCTGCGCACACCCCACGGCTCCTCGGTGACGGGATAGACGATGGTGTCGCCGCGCTGCACCGCGGCCTCGTACGCCGCATCGAGATCATCCACCTCGACGGAGACGTCCGGCACGACGGGCGCATGAGCGTCGTGCGTCATGACGCTGATCTGCAAGGACGGATCCGTCGGCGAAGCCAACGTCACGATCCACCCGTGATCCATGACAACTTCGAGGCCCAGCACTTCGGTGTAGAAGCGCTGCGCGGCCTCGAGCGAACTACTCGACAGATCCGAAACTATCCGCGTGACGGCCATATCCCGCAGGCTACGCCGCCGCCGGAGTCCACCGCGACTTGACGAGGCGCTCGATGTCACCGGAAAGTTCGTCGCTGACGATTCCCGGAAGCAGGATCTGCCACATCTCGTCGACACGATCCGGAAGATCCGAGCGTCGGGTGAGAACGTTCGAAACCAGCTGTACCCCGGTGAATGCCGAGGGCATGAACCTGCCGAACGATTCTGCGCTGACCGATTTTCGGATTTCACCTTGCGCCTGAGCTCTGGCGGTGAGATCGGTGATTGCCGAGATCCATTCGGCGTACGGTTCCACCGGCCCCTCGTACGTGCTCAGTTCCAGCGTGAGGCGAATGCCCGCGCGAACGATCGGCTCGTCGACAATCTGGCGTGCCATTTCGTGCGTGAGCATGATCATCTGTTCCAACGGGTCCTTGCCCGTCGCGGAAATCGCCTGCACCGATTCGATCGAGAGTCGATGCTGTTCGGCAATGATGAATTGCGCGAGCTCGTCCTTCGACGCGAAATGGAAATACAACGCGCCCTTGGTAGTACCGGCCCCCGAGACTATGTCGGCCATGCTGGTGCTGCCGTAACCAGTCTTCTCGAACTGCGCGGCCGCGCCGGCAACGATTTGCTGCCGAGTCAGCTCGGCGCGTGCTTGCTTGACCACTGAATCCCTCTCGTCCTCCAAAGGCCCCCGCCCAGCAAACCCCACGGTTCGCGCCACACTCCAGCTATACCCAAAAACTTCACAATTGCCCCACATTACCAGCGCTCCTTCCATTGCTTCAATTACGAATGCAACAAAGTCGCTGGTCAGACGTCCGATTTAGAGGGAATCTCCTCTCCCCAACGTGCTTTCGTCAACCCGCGCACGGTCCACCAACTCTCCGACGAGGAGCGTCAACTCCATCATCTGGTCGGTGATTTCTTCGCGCAACTGCGTTGCATCTGCTTCGGAAATCGCGCCGGACTTGGTATCGAAGGACATCAACAACTCGATATTGGTGCGCAGCGCAGTCAACGGAGCCAGAAGGTCCTGGCCCGCTTCGGTGATCAGACTTCTCTGGCGTGCCCGCGATTCCGACAACGTCCCGAGCATGCGATTGAAACTGACTGTCAACGACGCCAATTCGTCGTCACCGGTCACCGGGATCGGCGCAAGATCATCCGTTTCGGCAACTCGCCGCGTTGCCGCAGTGAGTCGCGAAATCGGCCGTAATCCTGTGCGTGCCACAGCATCTCCGGCCGCATAAGCGAGGGCGATCCCGGCCGCCCCAAGTGCCGCCAACACCACTGCGAGTCGCTTGAGTACCGAACGCGTCGGCCCCAGGGATTGCGCGACAACCAAAGTCTGGCCCGCAACCGAGGGCTCGACAAGAATTCGATACGCATCGACGGTTGCGATCGTCTGCGACGAATTGCCGTCGGCGATCGACCTGATGGCGTCCGCGCTGGTGCTGAACGGCGGCAGACCGGGAGTCGCCGTCACCAAGGCGCCGTCGGCAGTGAGAAGCCCCACCGCCTGGATGACCGCTGTATCCGCGCCGGCCGTCAATCCCAGAACCGGTGTGACACCGCCGAAATTGACGGTGTCGGTGATCGCATCACTCGTGCGCTCGAGTTGCCGGTCGACGTTGCCCTGCAAATACGCGTTGAACACGATGTACACCGCCGACGCCGACACGATCACCGCGATCGCCACCAGGCCTGCGGTCAGCAATTTCACGCGGGCATGGAGCGTCCGCACATGAATTCCCGATGGTTTTCGACGGCTCATTCCGGGAACCGACACTCTCATGCGCGGTCCCGCAGTGCGGCGTCGAAAGATCCCAACATCCCTCCAGTATGGTCACGGAACCTTAGACGAACCTGAAGCGAACGCGATGTCGGCTTCACAGTGCCGTTCCACTACCGAAAGCCGTGAGCCAGTCCACCGCCCCGGCTTCGGTGTCGAATGCGGGAGCGGTCGCCGGGATCGGTGGTCGTTCGACGACGATCACCGGGATCGACAACTGCCTGGCTGCGGCGATCTTTGCGTACGTCTGCTCGCCGCCACTGTTCTTGGTGATCACGACGTCGATGCCGTGAGTTCTCATCAGGTCGACTTCTGCTTCGACGTCGAATGGGCCACGTGCGAGCAGCAATTGCGAATGAGGTGGCAATGTCCCTGAAGGCGGATCGATGGAACGCACGAGAAACGAGACGTCCTTCACACGGCCGAACGCCGAAACTCCTTGCCTCCCGATCGTCAGAAAAGCGCGTGAGCCGACCGTCGGCACCAATTCTGCGGCGTGATCGAGACCGCCTACGGGAAGCCAAGTGTCGCCAGGTTGCTCGCGCCACGGCGGGCGTCGGTACATGGCGTATGGAACGGAATTCGCGAGGCACGCGTCGAATGCATTCTTGGTGATGCGAGCAGCAAACGGATGCGTGGCGTCGAGCACTGCACGAATATCATTGGCCGACAACCACTCCGACAGCCCGCCGGCTCCCCCGAACCCGCCGATGCGCACTTCGCCCTCCGGCCAGCGAGGATCACGAACCCGGCCGGCCAGCGATGTGACAACCTCGAGGTCGGCTGAACCGGCCAACCGAGATGCGATCGCTCGGCCCTCGCCCGTGCCTCCGAGTAGGAGTACGCGGCGACCCGTCGGGGTCAGTGTGTGCTTCTCTCACGCGCCGCCGAGTAGAGGTAGCTGTCCGGAAATCCCTCCGCCGTCAACACTCGGCCGACGATCACGACGGCAGTCTTCGTGATGCCGGCCGCATGAACGAGTTCGACGATCGTCTTCAAAGTGCCTCGAACAACGATCTCCTCGGGCCGCGAGGCGAAGGCGACCACCGCAACCGGACAGTCCTCGCCGTAGTTGTCGGCCAACTCGGATGCGATCTGTTCGATGCGATGAGCGCCGAGGTGGACCACCATCGTCGCGCCGCTGCGGCCGAGGGACCGCAGATCCTCGCCCTCCGGCATTGCCGTCGACAAGGTGGAGACTCGGGTGAGAACAATGGTCTGCGAGACGCCTGGGACAGTCAGCTCACGCCCCAGCGCGGCTGCTGCCGCGGTAAATGCAGGAACACCGGGAACCATGTCGAAATCGACCCCTGCGGCGTCCAGGCGACGAGCCTGCTCGGCCACCGCACTGAAGATCGACGGATCACCGGAATGCAGGCGCGCGACGTCCAGTCCGGCCGAATGTGCTTCGACAAGGATCGCGGTGATTTCGTCCAGGCTCAGGCGAGCAGTGTCCACGACCTGAGCGCCTACCGGGCACCACTCGAGCAACTCCGCTGGAACAAGGCTGCCTGCGTACAGGCACACCGGGCTCGCCGCGATGATGCGCTGCGCGCGGACAGTGATGAGATCTGCCGCACCGGGGCCCGCACCGATGAAATGGACGGTCATTGTGTGGATTCCTCCGGCGTATCCGTGTCTGCGCCTGCAGACGGCTGACTTTTTGTGACGGACCATTGGACCACCGGAAGTTGCGGTCGCCAAACGTTGAACGCGCCCAAAGGCTCGGCGCGCTGTACCTGAAAGCGTCGCAGCGTCCCACCATGGCGACTCATCCAGCCGAGCAGCAACGATTCGGACTCGGCGGTCACGGCGTTGGCAACCAGACGGCCACCCACGCTCAACTGTTCCCAGCATGCATCGAGCATTCCCGGTTGCGTGACGCCGCCGCCGACGAACACCGCATCGGGTCGGCGGATCTCATCCGCAAACGCCTCGGGCGCGGCCCCTTTGACGTTCAACGCTGGAACGCCGAGATTGCGCGCATTGGTGCCGATCTGTGCAACGCGGCTAGCTACCTTCTCGAATGCTGTTGCGCTACAACGCGGGTGGGTCCTCATCCATTCGACCGCAATGGTTCCCGAACCGCCGCCAACGTCCCAGAGGTGTTCTCCCGGCGCCGGAGCGAGCGCGCACAACGTCAACGCACGGATCTCCTGTTTGGTCATCTGGCCGTCTCCGACAAATGCAGCATCCGGTAGACCCGGGATTCGAGTCAGCCGTATCGGAATCTCCGCCGAGATGCACTCGACGGCGAGAACGTTCAACGCATCCACGTCCTCGTCCGCGTGATCCCACTCGTCTGCGACGGTGATGGTCCGCGATTCGTCGGCTCCACCGAGCTGGGCCAGCACGGTCACGATCGATCGACCGAACCCCGCGCCGGACAACAGCCTCGCCACCTCCCCCGGAGTCGAGCGCCCGTTGCTCAGAACGAGCAGGCGCGCACCGTCGGTCACGGCGGCCAACACGGTCGCCGAGTCTCGGTTGACCAGGCTCACTACGTCGATCTCGGCCGATGCCCATCCCATCCGCGCGCTCGCCAATGCCACCGACGACGGGTGGGAAATCACCCGCACGTTGTCCGCGCCGAGCAGCCGCACCAAAGTCACCCCGATCCCATGGAACATCGGGTCACCGCTCGCGATTACACACACTCTGCGATCGGCGCTCTCGGCGAACATCGACGGCAACGCCGGAATCATCGGAGACGGCCAGGTCAGTCTGGTGTGCGCTCGCCGCGCCCCGAGATGCGTCGCCGGGACCAAGTCCAACTGGCGAGGTGACCCCATCAGAACCTCCGCGCCCAGGATTGCGCCCTGCGCGCTCTCGGACAGCCCTTCCCAGCCGTCGGCACCGATACCGACGATCACCACCGGGTGTGTGGTCATCGCGGCATCCGGCGCCAGATCGTCTGAGGCAGAAGCCGCATGACGAAGAACACCGGCTGCAGAATTCGCGGAACCCACACACGCGTCGCCCCCGAATTCAAACCCCGTACGACGGCGTCCGCGACCTGCGACGGGGTGCTCGACATCGGGGCAGGCGACATTCCCTCGGTCATCTTGCCGACGACAAATCCCGGCCGTACCAGCATCAATTGCACACCCGAACCGTGCAGTGCGTCGCCGAGGCCACTGGCAAACCCGTCCAAGCCGGCCTTTGCGCTCCCGTAGACGTAGTTGGCGCGGCGAACCCGGACGCCGGCGACGGACGAGAACACCACGATTTTTCCGCTTCCCTGTCGGCGCATGATCTCCGCGAGGTGAGTAAGGATGCTGATCTGAGCCACGTAGTCGGTGTGCACCACTGCTACCGCGTGCGCCGCGTCGGTTTCGGCACGCGCCTGATCGCCGAGAATTCCGAAAGCCAGCACTGCAACCGAAATCCGGCCGTGCTCGGTGACTACGGCGCCGAGGAGGTCTCCGTGAGTGTCCACGGCGTCGGCGTCGAACTCGACGGTGGAGACGTCGATCGCGCCGGCGTTTTTGAGCATCTGCTCCTGCTCCGACAGCTCTCCGCTACGTCTGGCAGCCAGAACGATGTTGCGGCCCGGCGCGAGCCTGACCGCGATCTCGAGGCCGATCTCACTTCGTCCGCCGAGGAGCAGTACCGTCTCGATGTCATTCACGTTCGCACCCGCAGTCACCGCTCCAGTGTCCTGGATTACCGTCGTGGCATGACGCTCACCCCCTCCACCACGCCATCGTCACAGCAGACTCTCACCGAAGACGGGATGAAGTTCGTCGGCGAATACCACCTCGCGACACTCACGACGTTGCGTCCGAACGGCACCCCGCACGTCGTGGCCGTCGGATTCACCTGGGATCAGGAAGCCGGAAAGGCGCGCGTGATCACCAGCGGTGGTTCGCAGAAGGCGATCAACGCCGCCCGGGGTGGATACGCCGCCGTCAGTTCGGTCGACGGTGGACGCTGGCTCACGCTCGAGGGGCCTGCACGCGTGCTCACCGACGCGGACTCCGTGGCCGACGCCGTTCGGCGTTACGCCGAGCGGTACCGCCAGCCACGGGTCAACCCCGCGCGTGTGGTCATCGAAATCGACGTCACACGCATACTCGGGTCCGCGGCGTTCAAGGAAAGCTGATCAGTCGAGGACCGTCAGGCCGTGCGGACGGTTGTTGAACGACTCGCAACCGTCGGCGGTCACGACGACGATGTCCTCGATACGGGCGCCCCAATTGCCGCGGAAGTAGATTCCCGGTTCGATACTGAACGCCATACCTTCGACGAGTTCGATGGTGTTGCCCTCGACGATGTAGGGCTCCTCGTGCACGGACAACCCGATACCGTGACCGGTGCGGTGAACGAATACCTCCGCAAGACCCTGTGCGGCAAGCACTTCGCGGGCGGCAACGTCCACGGATTCTGCGGATACTCCTGGCCGCACCGAATCGACAGCAGCCTGTTGAGCCGCTTCGAGTACCGCGAACTGTGCTGCTACCTCGGCGGACGGCTGCCCCATGCTGTACGTGCGAGTGGAGTCAGAGTTGTATCCAGGCTCGACCGGTCCACCGATGTCGATCACCACGACGTCACCGCTCTCGATCACGCGGTCCGAAACCTCATGGTGGGGATCGGCGCCGTGCGGGCCCGATCCGACGATCACAAACGCGGCCTCGGTGTGCCCCTCTTCGAGAATCGCCGACGAAATCGCTTCACCCACTTCGGCTTCCGTGCGGCCGACGATCAAGAACTCGGCCATGCGGGCGTGAACACGATCGATTGCCGCACCGGCTCGTCGCAACGCCTCGATCTCGGCGTCGTCCTTGACCATCCGCAATTCACGCAACACTCCGGTGGCGAGGATCGGCAATGCACCCAACGTGTCTGCGAGCGGGATCAGATGCAGCGCGGGCATCGCATCGGTCACCGCGACCTTGGCGCCGGCCGGAAGTTGCGCCGCCACAATCGCATACGGATCGACACCGTCGACCCAGTCGAGGACGGTCAACCCGAGATCACTCACCGCCGATTCCTTCAGCGACGCCAACTCCAAGCGAGGAAGCACAACGGACGCCTTCGCCGTGTCCGCGGCGATGACCAACGCGGTCAAGCGCTCGAACGAGTCGGCCCGAGAACCCGTCAGGTACCGCAGATCCGGACCGGGAGTCACCACCAGACCGTCGAGACCTGCTGATCGAGCCAACTCGGCGGCACGAGCGATACGTGCGCCGTACACGGCGCTGGAGAATCGGGAATCCTGTTCGGCTGGAGACGTCATGGCTTACAGGTTAGTGCCGACTGGCAGGATGGTGACCATGAGTGGGCCATTGCTTCTCCTCGACGGTGCCAGCCTGTGGTTTCGTGCGTTCTACGCACTGCCCGAGTCATTCGTCGACCCCGACGGCAGACCTGTCAACGCGGTGCGCGGATTCACCGACATGGTTGCTTCCCTGATCACCAAACACCAGCCGAGTCGCCTCGCAGTGTGCTTGGACTTGGATTGGCGACCGCAGTTCCGCGTCGACGCCGTCCCGACGTACAAAGCGCATCGCGTCGAGGAAGGCTCTGACGGTTCGTCCGAAGAAGTTCCGGACACGTTGACACCTCAGGTCGACATGATCATGGACGTGCTCGCAGCAGCGGGTATCGCGACTGCGGGTGCTGTCGGCCTCGAAGCCGACGACGTGTTGGGAACGCTTGCCGCTACCGAGCGCGAGGATCTCACCGTCGTCGTCAGTGGTGACCGCGACCTTCTGCAGGTCGTCACCGACGAGTACGTGCCCGTTCGTGTCCTCTACGTGGGCCGCGGTTTGTCCAAGGCGGAACTGTTCGGACCGGTCGAGGTCGCCGAGAAGTACGGGGTACCCGGTGACCGTGCAGGCGAGGCATACGCCGAACTCGCGGTACTGCGCGGAGACGCCTCCGACGGTCTACCCGGCATCAAGGGTGTCGGTGAGAAGACTGCGTCGACGCTGATGCTGCGCTACGGCTCGTTGGCCGGACTTCGCGCGGCCGCGGCTGATCCGGAATCCGACATGGCCAAGGGAATTCGCGCGAAACTCACCTCACCAGAGGCAATGGCATACCTCGACGCTGCGTTGCCGGTGGTACGAGTAGTTCGCGACGCGGACGTTCAGTTCTCGAAGGACGACCGACTCCCGGCGACCCCCGTCGATCCCGCACGCTTCGAGGAAGTGGCCGCTTCGCTGAACATAGAACGCTCGGCCGGCCGGCTTGCCGCCGCGCTGAAGGCTGCGGCGGCAGGCCGTTCCGACCAGTAGAGCGTCAGCTCGGGCGGCTGACCTCGTACGTGCCGTTGTCGTCGACAAACGTCACGGTCACGTTCGACTTCACGCCCGCGATCGAGAGCGTGCAGGTGAACTTGTTGCCTGACTTGACTTCCTGGTCCGCGGGGCACTGAACATTGCTCACGTTCTTTGCCCCGTAGGACTCGGTGACGATCTTTTCGACGCCGGCCTGAGCCGCGCTCTGATCGAGTGTGTTCTTGCCGAATACACCGAACACCAGGGCAACCACGACAGCCGCCAGAACAACGAGAACACCGATCGCACCGAAGATCAGGGGCTTCTTCGACTTACCCGCCTGGTTTCCGGGCGCACCGGGACTCGGGAACTGCTGGGCCTGGTTCCACTGGTTCTGTTGTCCCGGAGCTTGGCCGGGAGCCGCGGCGCCCCACGCCTGCTGAGGCGCGGCAGCAGGAGGCTGACCCCACGCCTGGGTTGCATCCGGTGCCTGCTGTTGCCCGGGCTGACCCCACGGCTGAGCCGGAGGTTGTTGCTGAGGCTGGCCCCACGGCTGTTGCTGACCAGGCTGCCCCTGGCCTGGTTGCTGGGGCTGGCCATACGCAGGCTGACCACCCGGCTGCCCAGGCTGACCGTAGGCAGGCTGGCCCCAAGGCTGTTGCTGACCGGGCTGCTGTTGCTGACCGGGCTGCTGTTGCGGCTGACCCCACGGCTGTTGCTGGCCGGGCTGCTGACCAGGCTGATGTTGTCCGCCCGGCTGCTGGGGATTCTGCCCCCACTGCTGCTCGTTCGGCTGCTGCTGATCACCAGGACCCCATTGCCGATTCGGATCGTTCGGTCCGTAAGGCCCGCTCATGTTCGCCTCCCACTCGAAATACCAGTCTGCGAATCAAACCACATAGTTGCGGTCATGCTGCGTCGACAGCAACTACCCCGCGACGAATCGCAGCTACCGCCCGCGCCGCGGTCTTCGCCACGTCGGCGTCCGTCGATGTCAGTCGGACCTGATCGAGGAGATCGATCACCTGACGACACCACCGGACAAAATCACCCGCAGAAAGCGCGCGGCCTTGCACTCCGGCTGCGATCAGAGCGTCGACCAGCGAATTTTCACTAGCCCAGTGGTAAACGGCAGTGACGAATCCGAGATCGGGTTCGCGCGTCGGCGGCAGCTTGTGGCGAATCTCGTCCGACCGCAATTCGCTCCACAGTCGTTGAGTGTCGTTGAGCGCGTGACGAAGTGCTGCGGTCGGCACCCGATCGACCGTGTCGCCGTCTCGACGTGATTCGTAGACCACCGAGGACACGACGGCCGCCAGTTCGGCCGGGCTGAGACCAGTCCACGCACCGGTCCGCAGGCACTCGGCGACCAGAAGGTCGCTTTCCGAATAGATGCGACTGAGTCGTCGTCCTGATTCGGTGACTTCGGGCGCTGCTTCGGCAGTCATGTACTCACGCTCTTTGAGGAGTGCGATGATTCGGTCGAACGTCCGCGCCAACGAGTTGGTGGTGGCCGCGGCCTTTTCCCTCATCGCCTGCGTTTCGCGGGCCAACCGGTTGTAGCGCTCACCAATCCGGCTCAGATGTTCGCGATCGGGCCAGCTGTGGCACGGATGCGAGCGAATAGCGCGTCGCAAAGTAGCGACCTCGGCGTCTTCGGACGCGCCCGCCTTGTGGCGCTTCTTCCGCCGAGGGGCGCTGATTCCGGTGCTGCGCAACGCCGAGGCCAGATCGCGCCGAATCCGGGCGGTGTGGTGATCGACATGCTTGGGCAGGCGCATCTTTCCCAGAGCCTCGGCTGCTTCCGGGAAATCGCTCGAGGAGAGTCGGCCGGCCCACTGATCGGCGGTCAGAACCAGCGGACGGGGGTCTTTCGGATCGTTGTCCGGAACGAGGACCACTGCCACTCCGGAATGACGACCGATGGGAATCGCGATCACGTCACCGCGGGCGAGTGCACTGAGGGACTCCACCGCATCTTCGCGGCGATCCTCGCGACCCTTACGTTCGAGCGCCCGCTCGCGCGCGCTGAGCCGCTCACGCAACGACGCGTATTCGAAGTACTCGCCGTCTGCACCACCGAGTCTCTCCTGCAAGCCCTTCAGTGCTTCTTCGTTCCGCTCGATGCCACGCACCAGTCCGACCACCGAGCGGTCCGCTTGGAACTGTGCGAAGGAACGCTCGAGCAGCTTGCGTGAATCGGCCGCTCCCATCCGCTCGACGAGGTTGATCGACATGTTGTACGAAGGCCGGAACGAACTGCGGAGCGGGAACGTCCGTGTTGACGCCAAGCCGGCAACATCCGTCGGCTCGACCCCGGGCTGCCACAGGACCACAGCGTGTCCTTCGACGTCGATGCCGCGACGGCCGGCCCGACCGGTCAGCTGCGTGTACTCCCCCGGCGTCAGTTCGGCATGCGTCTCGCCGTTGTACTTGACCAGTCTTTCGAGCACCACCGTGCGTGCCGGCATGTTGATACCGAGGGCCAACGTCTCGGTCGCGAAGACCGCTCGCACGAGACCCTTGACGAACAGTTCCTCGACGGTCTGGCGGAATGCCGGCAGCATGCCCGCGTGATGGGAGGCCAGTCCGCGTCGCAGTGCCTTGCACCAGTCCCGATATCCGAGAACTTCGAGATCTTCCTCGGGTAGTTCCCCGGTGTGCTTCTCGATGATGGCGTCGATCTCGCGAACCTGCTCCGGAGAAGTCAGATCAAGTCTGGACCGCAGGCACTGTGCAAGCGCCGCATCACAACCGGCGCGGCTGAAGATGAAGGTGATCGCCGGGAGCAGTCCGGACTGATCGAGCTGAGCGATTACGTCAGGTCGCGGCAAGGGCCGGAAATCGTTGGAACTCTGGTAGCTGCCACGCCGTCCGCGGCCACGCGGCTGCCAGCTCTCGACGCGTTCGAGAGCCTGACGCTGCTTGACGTGGCGAACCAGATCCTGGTCGACGAGTACGGTCTTCGGCCCAGCCGAAGGATGACTACGACTGTCGAAAAGATCGAAGATCCGTCGACCGACCATGATGTGCTGCCACAGCGGGATCGGCCGTGTCTCGTCCACGACCACGGTGGTATCGCCGCGGACAGTTTCCATCCAGGCGCCGAACTCTTCGGCATTGCTCACAGTCGCCGACAAGCTCACCAGGCGGACATCCTCGGACAGGTGCAGGATCACTTCCTCCCACACCGCCCCGCGGAACCGGTCGGCCAGGTAATGCACTTCGTCCATGACGACGTGCGAAAGCCCGCGCAGTGCCTCGGAGTTGGCATAGAGCATGTTCCGCAGAACCTCGGTGGTCATGACAACCACCGGTGCGTCGGAGTTGATGCTCGAATCACCCGTCAGCAGGCCGACCTCGCTCGAGCCGTAGCGTTCGACGAGTTCTGCGTACTTCTGATTGCTCAACGCCTTGATTGGCGTTGTATAGAAACACTTGCGGCCGGCCGCAAGAGCCAGGTGCACAGCGAACTCGCCGACCACGGTCTTGCCTGCGCCGGTTGGTGCGCAGACAAGGACTCCGTGGCCCGCTTCGAGCGCAACGCATGCCTTCACCTGGAATGGATCGAGTTCGAACTTCAGGCTGGACGCAAACGTGCTCAGTTCACTCTTGTTCATAACCACCTCGTCAGGGTTTCACACGCCGCCGACGTGGTGGCAGGGCGCTCAGAGAGTGTCAGTGAAATCCTGGCCGGGCGCGTTGTCGCCGGCGGTGTCGGATTTCTCCGCGACCGGAGCCTTGGACTTGGACTTACGTCCGAACAAGCCACTCGATTCGGCCTTGGGTTTGGTCGGGTTGTCGAAAGCCTCGTTCAGATCGGACGGAGCCGAGATGGAAGAAGCTTCCTCGTCGGAGATTGCGCCCCAGTCTTCACCGGCTCGCTTGGCCTTACGTTTGTCGTTGAGGCGAGCGATCTGGACCGCGACCTCGAAGAGAAGCGTCAGGGCCAGTGCGAGCGCCAGCATCGAGAACGGATCCGAACCCGGTGTGGCAACTGCGGCAAATACGAACAGCCCGAAGATCAATCCTCGACGCCAGGCCTTCAAACGCTCGTACGTCAGAATGCCGGCAAAGTTCAGTACGACCACGAGCAACGGAATCTCGAAGCTGACACCGAAGATGAGCAGCAGATTGATGATGAAGCCGAAGTACTCCGAACCACTGAGCGCCGTGATCTGGACGTTGTCGCCGATGGTCAGGAGGAAGTGCAAAGCCTTTGCCACGACGAGGTACGCCAGGATCGCGCCGAGAATGAAGAGGGCGGCACCCGCGGTGACGAATCCGACCGCGTATCGACGTTCCTTGGCGTAGAGGCCCGGGGTGATGAATGCCCACAATTGGTACAGCCACACTGGGCAGGCGAGAACGATGCCGGCGGTGAGCGCCACTTTGAATCGCAGCATGAACTGCTCGAACGGCCCGGTCGCCAACAATCGGCACGCGTCGTCGGTGCTGAGGTTGGCACGACTTTCGGACGGAAGCTCGCAATACGGTCCGCGAAGCAGATCGCCCAGACTCTCGAGACCGAGTATCGAGTGTGAGTACCAGAAGAAGCCGAACGCCGTGGTGATGATCACGCCGAGGAATGCGAACAACAAACGAGTCCGCAATTCGTACAGGTGGTCGACCAACGACATGGTGCCGTCTGGATTGACCTTCCGCTTGCGGTTACGCGGGTCTAACGGAATACGCACTGTGCATCCTGGTCTTGGTCAGCAGACAACCGGGGTGAACGAATATTTCACCCCGGCTTGAACGCAGTGTGTACTAGAGCGGCTTGACTTCGGTCGGCTGCGCAACAGGTGCTGCTGCACCGTTTGCGACCACCGCGGTGTTGGCCGTCGGCAACTGTGCCGGAGCAGGCTGTGCGACCGGCGCGTTTGCGGGCGCCGCATCGTCGTTCTGCATTTCCTTGACTTCGCTCTTGAAGATGCGGAGGGATCGACCCAGACCGCGTGCTGCATCGGGAAGCTTCTTCGACCCGAACAGAATTACGACGACAACAGCGACAATCAGCCAATGCATCGGCTGCATTGCACCCATAACGACCTCCCATGATCAGATTCCTCGATGCTACCGGACACAACCGGCGCTCGGAGGTGCCAAAGCACTTACTTCAGCTACCTTTTACCTGTTTGTTTCCTGCGAACACACTGAAGGTGAAGTTTCCCGAAGTTTTACGAACCGATTACGTCGTACGCGTCGAGTGCCGCAGCGGCCCGATCATGTACTTCGGAAACCAACTCCGGCGGATGCAGGACCCGAACACCCTCACCGAACCCGAGGACCAGCCTTGCCATCCATTCGAGAGTTCCGAAACTCATCGTCGCCTCGACCGACCCGTCGTCGTTCACATGCACGACGTCCATCGGGTAGTAGTCGAGCATCCACACCCACTCCCTGGTGATGAACAACCGAGCTTCCGGAAGAGAACCGTCGCCGCTGAACAACTCGAGATTCGAATCCTCCTCCAGGGCTTGCGGCGGAGGATCGGCAGGTTCGTCGAGTTGGACGGCGGCGTCGATCCGATCGAACCTGAACAACCGCACCCCCTCGGCCTGGCGGCACCAGGCCTGGAGGTAGCTGTAGTTGTCGACCAACACGATACGAACGGGATCGACGATGCGCTCGGAAACCGCGTCTCGCGAAGCCGAGTAATACGTCAGGCGGAGGGCAGTCTTGTCTGCGAGCGCGGCTCTGACCGTCGCGGCGATCGGATCTTCGGCGATATCCGGAGTCGGCGAAGTATCGCGGTCTTGGCCAACGGCTCGCGCCGCGGCCGAGCCTGCTGCGTCCTCGATCTTCGCGATAGCGCGCTGGGCCGAGGACGGATCAACCATGCCCGGCATTTCGACCAACGACCGGAGGGCAATCAGCAATGCAGTCGCCTCCGTGGAGGTGAGGCGCAACGGACGATCGATCCCCGCCGAGAACGTGACCTCGATGCTCTCCTCGGAGAAAGACAGGTCGATGAGATCGCCCGGACCGTAACCGGGCAGTCCACAGACCCACAGCTGATTGAGGTCGGTCATCAGTTGAGTGGTGCTGACGCCGAGTTCCTCGGCGGCCTCGGCGGGACTGATTCCCGGATTCGCGATGAAGTACGGCACGAGGTTGAGCAGCCGCGCCAACCGTGATGACAGTCGATTGCTCATCAGTTCTCCCCCTGTCCGTCGTTGCCGGTGATCGGGCTCGCCGCGGCGCGTAGCTTCGCGACGACCTCCGCACGCAAATCCGGTGGGTCCAACACCAGTGCATCCACCCCATGTCCGGCGATCAACCGAGCGGTCCACTCCCAGGATCGGACGGGGATGGACAGCACGCTGCCGTCGCGATCGGTCAACCGCCGATCGGACGACGCCGTCGCAAGCCGGCGAAGCTCGTGTGCGCGACCGTCTGCGACCCACACCGTAGCGGTCCCGGTCACCACGCCCGACCCGGTCACCCGGTCGACGACCTCGCGAAGATCGACACCCTCGGGTTTGTGGACCGATCCGGCGGGCCCGAACTCCCTGACGTCGTCACCGATCCGGGAGAGCCGGAAGGTTCTCACCGCATCACGGTCGACGTCGTGCCCGACCAGGTACCACTTGCCGTTGTGCGTGACGACGCCCCACGGTTCCACAGTGCGTTCGGTGAACGGTTCGTTCAATGCGCCGCGGTGCTGAAAATGAACTGCTCGGCCGGCGTCGACCGCTGCAAGCAGCTTTCCGAGGGCGGGCTCCGAGCCGCGGGTGCGTGCGGGAATCGCAGTGACCGGTGCGGCACTGACTTCTGCGTCGACCTGCACGCCGGCTGCTCGGAGTTTGAGTAGCGCACTCTGGGCTGCCGAAATAAGTTCCGGGGATTCCCACAACTGCACTGCGACGGCGACGGCGGCAGATTCCTCGCTGGTGAGGTCCACGTCCGGAAGCTCGTAGGCATTGCGATTGATCCGGTACCCCTCGACCGTCGAGAACCGTCCTGCCAGACCGGTTTCCAAAGGGACACCCAGGTCACGAAGTTCGTTCTTGTCGCGCTCGAACATGCGACTGAACGCTTCGTAGTTCGCGGAATCGTTGTACCCGGCCACACTGTCGCGGATTTTCTCCGCCGTGAGGAACTGTCTGGTGGACAGCAATGCGATCACCAGGTTCATCAACCGCTCGATTTTTGATGTCGCCACGCCGAAATCCTAGTGGCTATCCGATAACCGAACGCGCGCCGGACACTTTCGTGCCCGGCGCGTCGCCGCAAAACAGACCTGCCGTCTTGTACATCTCGAAAATGAGTGACCTACATCGAAGCGATCAAACGCTCGACACGCTCGTCGACAGAACGGAACGGGTCCTTGCAGAGCACAGTTCTTTGCGCCTGATCGTTGAGCTTGAGGTGAACCCAGTCGACCGTGAAGTCCCGGCCGGCGGCCTGGGCTGCGGTGATGAAGTCGCCCCGCAGCTTGGCGCGGGTGGTCTGCGGCGGATTCTCGACGGCCTCGTCGATCGTCTCGTCCTCGGTGACCCGCTTGACCAAGCCTTTGCGCTGCAGCACGTCGAAGACCCCGCGGCCACGTTTGATGTCGTGGTAGGCCAAGTCGAGCTGCGCGATCTTGGGATCGGACAGATCGAAGCCGTGACGGTCCTGGTAGCGCTGGAACAGCTTGCGCTTGATGACCCAGTCGATCTCCGTGTCGACCTTCGCGAAATCCTGAGCTTCGACGGCGTCGAGGGTACGACCCCAGAGATCGACAACCTGCTCGACCTGCGGGTCCGGTTCGCGGTTACGCAGATGTTCGACTGCCTTGGAGTGGTACTCGCGTTGAATATCGAGAGCACTGGCCTGACGTCCACCGGCCAGACGGACCGGCTTCTTGCCGGTCACGTCGTGGCTGACCTCGCGGATGGCACGAATCGGGTTGTCCAGGGCGAAATCGCGGAACGAAACTCCGGCTTCGATCATTTCGAGCACGAGTGCTGCAGAACCGACCTTGAGCATCGTCGTCGTTTCGGCCATGTTCGAATCGCCGACGATCACGTGCAGACGGCGGTACTTCTCGGCATCCGCATGCGGTTCGTCGCGGGTGTTGATGATCGGACGCGAGCGAGTGGTCGCCGACGAGACGCCCTCCCAGATGTGTTCCGCACGCTGCGAGAGGCAGAACGTCGCAGCCTTCGGTGTCTGCAGCACCTTGCCGGCGCCGCAGATCAACTGGCGCGTGACGAGGAACGGCAACAAGACATCCGAAATCCGGGAGAACTCCCCGGCGCGCGCGACGAGGAAGTTCTCGTGGCATCCGTACGAGTTTCCGGCCGAGTCGGTGTTGTTCTTGAAGAGGTAGATGTCGCCACCGATCCCCTCCTCGGCGAGTCTCGCCTCGGCATCGATCAGCAGTTCTTCGAGCACACGCTCACCGGCTCGGTCGTGATTGACCAATTGGATGAGGCTGTCGCACTCGGCCGTCGCGTACTCCGGGTGCGAACCCACATCCAGGTACAAGCGGGCTCCGTTGCGGAGGAAGACGTTGGAGCTGCGACCCCACGACACGACACGACGGAAGAGGTAACGAGCAACCTCGTCGGGGCTCAGTCGCCTGTGCCCGTGAAAGGTGCAGGTAACGCCGAATTCCGTCTCGATACCCATGATTCGTCTCTGCACACTTCGACAGTACAACCAGAATGCGAGGTTCACCCCTGTACTTCGATCGCGTCGTAAGTCACGACTCGACAACGTCGGGCGGCGGCATAGTGTGACGGTGTGAGCCTTATTCGCCGAAAAGTTGTCCGAAGCGACGTCAAAGTCATGGAAAGCACTGGAGCACTGCGCCCTTCCGTGCTCGACCCGACCATGCGGTTTCTCTCCAGAGCGGCCGATCACGGCGTTTTGTGGATGGTCGTCGCCGCCTTGCTCGCGCTGATCGGTGGCCGGCCCAGGAGGGCCGCGGCACGTGGGATGCTCGCACTTGCCGGTTCGAGCGCGCTGGCCAACGGCATACTCAAGCCCCTGTTTCCCCGGCGGCGCCCACCGGCGCGTGTCTGGCTGAGCCCGAAGCGAGGAGTCGACATTCCGACGTCGTCCTCGTTCCCCTCCGGTCATTCGTCATCAGCGGCGGCATTCACCGCGGCAGTGGCCATGGAATCCCCGGTGGCGGGCGCGGCCATCGCACCATTGGCCGCAGCGGTCGCGTACTCACGCGTTCACAACGGAGTGCACTGGCCGTCCGACGTGTTCGCCGGCCTCGCGGTTGGCGGCGCAATCGCTGCCGGCACACGACGTTGGTGGGCGGTGCGCGACGAAGAGCCAGCCGAACTCGGACCCGAGTGCGTAGTTCCCGCACTCCCTCGGGGAGTAGGCTCGTTGGTCTTCACCAATCCGGGTTCCGGCTCCGAGGACGACGGGATCGTCGAATCGATTCGAGAATCACTACCGGCAGCGATCATCTACGAATTCGACGCCGACATCGACTTCGACATGCAGATCGACGCCAAGATCCCCGAACTCTCGCCGAAGGCGTTAGGCGTATGCGGGGGCGACGGAACAGTGGTCACGGTCGCGACCGCGGCAACAAAGCACGACCTACCCCTTGCGGTTTTTCCCGGCGGAACGTTGAACCATTTCGCCCGTGACGTCGGCGCGGTGAACGTCGAGGAGACCGCGCAGGCAGTCGAGTCCGGGCAGGCCGCATTTGTCGACCACGCTGTGGTGCGCACGGATTCCGGCGTAACTGCACGCTTTCTCAACACCGCCAGCCTGGGTGGATACCCGGACGCCGTGCGACTTCGAGAGAAGTGGGAACCGCGATTCGGAAAGTGGCCGGCCGCGGGCGCCGCAATGATCCGTGTTCTCGCGGCGGCGGAGCCGATGACTGTCACCATCGACGGGAAGCGGAGCACCATCTGGATGCTGTTCGTCGGAAACGGGCGATACTCCCCCGCTGATCAGGTGCCGATGTCGCGTCCGGAGATGAACCGTGGACTACTCGACGTCCGCTATCTGCGCGCTGACAAGAAGTTCTCGCGCTCACGTCTTCTGTTTGCAGCTGCCACAGGAACATTGGGCAGCTCGCGGGTCTACGTTCGCGAACTCGTGTCGTCGATGTCGGTGCGGGTGGCCGATTCACCGGTAGCCATAGCCACCGACGGTGAAGTGGTGGCAGACGCGCGCCGGTTCGATTTCGACACCGAACCGGGCGCGGTGGCCGTCTACAGAATCACGCAGTAACTCCCAGACCTGCAGTAACTACGAGGGTGCGTCGCCGTTAGCCGGCGGCGCATCCTCAGTCGCTGCCGGAGCTGGAAGCATCTCTTCCAAAACCGTTCCAGCGATTCGTTTGAACGCGCGGCGTGGACGGTTGCTGTCGAGGACGGCCACCTCGAGCGCACTCACATCGAGTGTTCGTGGTTCCGCCTCAGTGGTTCCGGCCGGTGCCGGGCCACCCTTTTGAAGCGCGCCCACCGCGATCCGCACTGCGGATTCGAGGTCGAGATCTCGCTGGTACGACTCACGCATCGCCGTCACGATCGGTTCGGTTGTACCGCCCATGACGACAAATTCCTGCTCGTCCGCGATGGAACCGTCGTACGTGATCCGGTAGAGCTGAGCCGGCGTACTGCTTCCGAAGCGGCCGATCTCGGCAACGCAGATCTCGACCTCGTACGGCTTGGGCTGCTCGGTGAAGATCGTTCCCAACGTCTGCGCGTACGCATTGGCGAGGGAACGCCCCGTGACATCCCGACGGTCGTACGAGTACCCGCGCATGTCCGCGTGCACGATGCCCGCGCGGCGCAGATTCTCGAACTCGTTGTACTTGCCCACTGCAGCAAATCCGAGACGGTCGTACAGTTCGCTGACCTTGTGCAGCGCCCGCGACGGATTCTCCGCGACAAAGAGAACTCCGTCGCGGTAGGTGAGAACGACGACGCTGCGTCCGCGGGCAATTCCCTTGCGCGCCAATTCCGAACGATCGCGCATGATCTGTTCGGCTGATGCGTAGTACGGCATCGTCATAGCGCAGACTCCCCTTCCGGACTCGCGGTCGCAGTGCGAGCCGCGACGATCTCCCTGGCAATCTCGGCAGCCCGCGTTGTCGACAACTCCACCGCGCCGGCGGAGGTGATGGTGACCGCTGTCGGATAGATCCCGCGTGTCAGATCGGGACCACCGGTAGCCGAATCGTCATCTGCTGCGTCGTACAGCGCTTCGACTGCGAACCGAAGCGCGGTGTCCTCGTCGATTCCCGGGGAATACAGCTTCTTGAGCGCCGATTTCGCGAACAGAGAACCCGACCCGACTGCGTGATATCCAGCGCGCTCCTCGTATCGCCCACCGACGACGTCGTAGGAGACGATCCGGCCGGCCGTTGACGGATCGACCGCGTCCAAGTCGTAACCCACCAGCAGCGGCACGACCGCCAATCCCTGCATCGCTGCTCCGAGATTTCCTCGAACCATCGACGAAAGTCGATTGGCTTTACCGTCGAACGTGAGTGGGACGCCTTCGATCTTCTCGTAATGTTCGAGTTCGACTGCGAAGAGCCGAACCAGTTCGATTGCGATCCCGGCCGTTCCGGCGATACCCGCAGCCGAGTAATCGTCGGTGACGTACACCTTCTGCACGTCACGGCTGGCGATGAGGTTGCCCATCGTCGCTCGGCGATCACCGGCGAGCAGAACACCACCCGCATAGCTGATCGCGACGATGGTGGTGCCGTGCGGAGCTATGTCTCCCCCGCCCATGACAACACCTCCTGTGTCGGCGAAGCGGTTCTGCGGAAGGTGCTCCGGTGCATGCACCCGAAGGTATTCCGAGAATGACGACAGATTCGAGCCGAAGCTCAACCGTGTGTCCCCGTCTGTGATCCGGGGCGCGCGATCCACCGTCACTGGCCGCCCTTCTGGACATAGGCGCGGACGAAGTCCTCGGCGTTCTCTTCCAACACGTCGTCGATCTCGTCGAGCAGGTCGTCGGTTTCTGCAGCCAGCTTCTCGCGACGTTCCTGGCCGGCACTGCCGTCGCCACCAGTGGTTTCGTCGTCTTCGCCGCCACCGGCACGCTGCGTCTGTTCTTGAGCCATCGCCGTCGACCTCCTTGTGTGAAGGGAGCTCTCGCGAGCATCCTGTTCGGCCCAGCAGAGTCGGTAACTGATCCCGCTCGGACCTTCACCCTACCGAGCGGCACCGTCAGGTGTGGAGAGACGCGACGGCGAGCCGCATCGGCTGATTTCAGTGAGTGAGCTGATCAACCAATTCCGCGGCGCTGTCGACGGAGTCGAGCAACGCTCCGACGTGCGCTTTGGTGCCTCGAAGCGGCTCGAGGGTGGGGATTCGGATCAACGACTCGCCCCCGAGATCGAAGATGACCGAATCCCAGCTCGCAGCCGCGATATCGGCACCGAATCGACGTAGGCACTCGCCGCGAAAGTATGCGCGAGTGTCGGTGGGAGGGTTCGTGATCGCGTCGAGAACCTGCTGTTCGGTGACAAGCCGCTCCATGGAGCCGCGAGCAACCAGGCGGTTGTACAGCCCCTTGTCGAGCCGCACGTCGGAGTACTGCAGATCCACCAGATGCAACCGCGGCGCCGACCACGCGAGTCCCTCACGATTGCGGAAACCTTCGAGCAGACGCAGTTTGGCCGGCCAGTCCAGGATGTTCGCGCACTCCATGGGATCGCGCTCGAGGAGGTCGAGAACCATCGCCCACTTGGCGACGATGTCGTCCGCTCGCGGATCACGATCGGTCTCACGGTCCAGGAACTTCGAGACACGTTCGAGGTAAATACGTTGCAGCGCAAGTCCTGTCAGTTCACGTCCGTCTGCCAGCGCCACGGTCTTGCGCAGAGTCGGGTCGTGGCTGATGTGGTGGACAGCGGTGACCGGACGTGCCAGTTGCAGATCGGTGAGGTCGACACCAGCCTCGATCAGGTCGAGTACCAGCGCCGTTGTTCCCACCTTGAGGTACGTCGACATCTCCGCGAGGTTCGCGTCGCCGATGATGACGTGCAGCCGGCGGTACTTGTCCGCATCCGCGTGCGGTTCGTCGCGGGTGTTGATGATTCCGCGCTTGAGCGTGGTCTCGAGGCCTACTTCGACCTCGATGTAGTCCGATCGCTGCGAAAGCTGGAATCCGGCCTCGTCGCCGGACTGACCGAGACCCACACGACCGGAACCACAGATCACCTGCCGGGACGCGAAGAACGGCGTCAAGCCGGTCACGATCGAGGCGAACGGGGTGTCGCGCGAGCACAGGTAATTCTCGTGCGTGCCGTACGAGGCACCCTTGCCGTCGACGTTGTTCTTGTACAGCTGCAGCCGTGGCGCACCCGGCACGCTGGATGCGTGCCGCGCAGCAGCTTCCATCACTCGTTCGCCGGCCTTGTCCCAGATCACTGCGTCGAGCGGGTCGGCGACCTCGGGGGCCGAATACTCGGGATGGGCATGATCGACGTACAACCGTGCCCCGTTGGTGAGAATCATGTTCGCGGCGCCGATCTCGTCCGCGTCGATCACCGGTGCGGGGCCGCTCATTCGCCCCAGATCGAAGCCTCGGGCGTCACGAAGCGGAGATTCGACCTCGTAGTCCCAGCGTGTGCGCTTGGCTCGTGGCACACCCGCTGCGGCGGCGTAGGCAAGCACCGCCTGAGTTGAAGTGAGAATCGGATTCGCCGACGGCTCACTGGGTGAAGATATTCCGTATTCGACCTCGACACCGATGATCCGCTGCATGACACAAGAGCCTATGTGATTGAGGCGCGGCGCCTACAGGCGTGGCACAGTTGGAGGAATGCACCAACCTCTCACCGCAGACCTCAATCCCGCGGACGAGGTAGTCGCCGTGTACGACCGGACGGGTAATCCGATCGGCCGAGCAACACGTTCCGTCGTCTACTCGGGTGGGCTCTGGCACGCGAGCGCAGGCGTCCTTGTTCGCACCATGGACGGCTCTCGTATCTACGTCCATCGCCGAACTGACACGAAGGCAGTGTTCGGGGGCTATCACGACTGTCTTGCCGGAGGTGTCGTGGATCCAGGTGAGACGCCGCAGGAAACTGCGATCCGTGAAATTGGTGAAGAGCTCGGAATCTTCGGAACGGCAGATCAGCCACTCCAACTGACGGAGATCGCTCGAAAATCCTGGGACGGCGAGTGGAACAATTCTCCGCTGCGCTGTCACCTGTTTGCGTTCGAACTCAGGTACGACGGTCCGATGGCTCATCAGCCCAGCGAGATCGCCGAAGGTTGGTGGTGGACGCCGGATGAACTCGGCGCCCACCTGCAAGACCCGTCGTGGCCGTTCGTTCCGGACTCGCGCGCTCTGCTGGCCGACTATTGCTGGAGCTGAACACCACTGGGACGGTGATCAGCCCGGGGTGATCGCCGAGAGCCACGCCGCAAACGCGCTGGGGTTGCGGGTCTGTGCGAGAACGCGTCCGGGGCCGGTGAAGTCGAAGACAAATCCTTCGCCGGACTTCATCGATTGAATAGTGCGTCCCTGAACGGCGCGCCGCATGTTGAAGTTCATCCCGAGGTCGTAGGCGACCACGTGACCGGTGTCGATCGTGATCGTCTCGCCCGGCTGCAAGTCGATGACGTCGATAGCGCCGTACACGGCCAGTACTACCTCACCGTCGCCACTTGCCCGCAGGCCGAATCCGCCCTCACCGCCGAAGAGGTTGGACATCCCTCCCCATTTGGACTCGACCGTGACGCCGTAGGAGTTGGCCAACCAGGTTCCACGGTTGAGGAAGAACGGACGATCGGACGTGATGGTCAGCGGGATCAGATCACCGGGAAGAACACCCGTCACATCGACCCAACCACCTTGCGGCGGAGCGGTATACGTCGTGACGAAAAACGATTCTCCACTGAGCATCGACCGCTTGAGGCCTTGCAGGACGCCGCCCTGCGCCTTCGCTTCGAGAACCACGCCGGCAGAATGCGCGAGCATCGCCCCGCTCTCCACGCGCAGCGGTTCGCCGGGCGCGAGGTAGCAGCGAGCGACGGTGGACGACGGATTGTGTCGAAGATGTATCTGCACGGCGGGACTCTAAACCAGCGCGACCGACCGGTCCAATCGGCCATGTCACCTCACACACCCTGAGGCACCGCTGGTCAGTCAACACGCGAAGTACAAGGCTCCAGGTCAACCGCCCGCGTGCGCGTTGGCCCGCCGCGCCGCCTCGATCAAGGCTCGCGCAGCACGCCCCGCTCGTTTCGTGTCATCACGACCAATAGCCAGATGGGTGTATCCCGCGCGAGTTTTCAGTCCGAGCAGAATCTTGAGATTCTTCGCCGACACCTTGTCGACGGACCCGAGCAGCGTTATGGCCTCGTTGTGGTTATCACTTTGCGAGAACTCCCCAAGCCCCGCACAGCAAATGACGTCGGATGCGGCGATGCCGGCATGAACCCAGAGCGTGACAATTGCATCATCGATGTCATCAGCCCCGTCGAGGGCAATATCGGCAGCTTGGATGAACTGTTCGGCTTTGTTCATGCGCCCGTCACGAAGAACCTTGTCACACAACCTCGTTCGAGCCATTACGCATCCCCTTGCCTCAGCAACCGCACAAACGCCGTTCTCGAACCGACGATGGTGAGCCCCTCCCGGACGACGTCCATCAGGACCGGCTCAGCTGCTCCAACTCGAATGATTTCCTGTTCGGTGAACTGGAGATCACGAGCGTCATTGCCGGTCCAGCTGGTCACGTTGGCCGTCAACGACGCGACCTGAGAATCCCAGAGATCGCCGTCGACCAGATTCGGCCGCACGAGGAAGATGTCAATGTCACTGTCCGACGTCATCGATCCCCGTGCTGCCGAACCGAACAGAGCCGAATAGACGGGCGGGGTCTCCCAACCTGTCATGGTCGATTCCAGTCGCTCCAAGAAGACCGTGAACATACGGGCAAGGCCGATTACGTGGTTGTACGCCAGGTGCTCACGATTGAGTCGATATGCGTAGGCGTTTCCAACCTTCGACGAGAGGACGGTCCCCTGCACGTCCAATCGGCGCAATACCTTTCGAATTCCCTCTTCGGAATGCCGGTTGAGAACACGGTGCAGTTGCCCGGGCGTGAAAGCGATTTCCTCGGCAGATGACATCGCAGTGAGGACGTCACCGTCGACGGTCGGCGTGATGGACTGGAATGGGCGATTCAAATTCATGACCCGGCACTCGCCTCCGTTCAACCCGAACTCCATTGGGCATCCCCCACTATAGTACGGATTACTGGAGAATAGTACGCATTATGGAAAGAGATCGGGCCGACAACTCTCGAGGAGTGGCCGGCCCGATCGGTGTTGGTTTTCGCTACAGGTACTGGCCCGTGTTCGACTCCGTGTCGATTGCGCGGCTTGCACTGGCGTTCTTGCCCGTGACGAGAGTGCGGATGTAGACGATCCGCTCCCCCTTCTTGCCCGAAATACGTGCCCAGTCATCAGGATTGGTGGTGTTGGGCAGATCCTCGTTTTCGGCGAACTCGTCGACGATGGAATCGAAGAGGTGCTGCACACGCAAGCCCGGAGCGCCGGTGTCGAGCACCGACTTGATCGCGTACTTCTTGGCGCGGTCGACGATGTTCTGGATCATCGCACCCGAGTTGAAGTCCTTGAAGAACAGAACTTCCTTGTCACCGTTGGCGTACGTGACCTCGAGGAAACGATTCTCTTCGCTCTCCGCGTACATGCGATCGACGACGCGAACGATCATCGCCTTCAAGCATGCAGTGCGATCTCCACCGAACTCGGCGAGGTCGTCCGCATTGATCGGCAGACCGTCCACCAGGTACTTCGAGAAGATGTCCTGAGCAGATTCCGCGTCGGGGCGCTCGATCTTGATCTTCACGTCCAGTCGGCCCGGACGCAGGATGGCCGGGTCGATCATGTCCTCACGGTTGGACGCACCGATGACGATGACGTTCTCGAGCCCTTCCACGCCGTCGATCTCGCTGAGCAGCTGCGGGACGACCGTTGTCTCCACGTCGGAGGAGACTCCCGAACCACGGGTACGGAAGATCGAGTCCATCTCGTCGAAGAAGACGATCACCGGAGTACCCTCGGACGCCTTCTCGCGAGCACGCTGGAAGATCATCCGAATGTGACGCTCGGTTTCGCCGACGAACTTGTTCAGAAGTTCCGGGCCTTTGATGTTCAGGAAGTAGGACTTGGCGTCCTTGCTGTCCTGACCGCGGGCTTCGGCGATCTTCTTGGCCAACGAGTTGGCGACGGCCTTGGCGATGAGCGTCTTACCGCAACCGGGAGGACCGTAGAGCAGTACTCCCTTCGGCGGTCGCAGCGAGTACTCGTGAAACAGGTCCTTGTGCAGGAACGGAAGCTCGACGGCGTCACGGATCTGCTCGATCTGACGTCCGAGACCACCGATGTCGTCGTAGTGAACGTCCGGAACTTCCTCGAGAACCAGATCCTCGACCTCGGCCTTCGGGATGCGCTCGAAGGCGTATCCGGCCTTGGTGTCGACGAGCAACGAGTCGCCGGGACGCAGTTTTCTGGTCGGAGAATCGGCGTCGTACGCGATGATGTCGGCTTCGGGATCGGCGAAGACGGCCGCCAACGGTGCTGCGAGCCAGACGATGCGCTCTTCGTCGGCATGCCCGACCACCAGCGCGCGCAGTCCGTCGTCGAGTACCTCACGGAGCGTGCTGATCTCGCCGACCTGCTCGTAGGTGCCCGCCTCGACGATGGTGAGTGCCTCGTTGAGGCGAACCGTCTGTCCGAGGGCAAGGGTGTCCGTGTCGATGTTCGGTGAGCACGTCAATCGCATCTTGCGACCGGACGTGAACACATCGACGGTCTTGTCCTCGTGTACCGAGAGAAGGACTCCGTAACCGCTCGGCGGCTGACCGAGTCTGTCGACTTCTTCACGAAGTGCGATGAGCTGCTGACGGGCCTCCTTGAGGGTGTCCATCAGCTTGCTGTTTCGGATGGACAGCGAGTCCACCTTCGACTCCAGCTCACGCACCTGCTCCGGCGATTGTGCGAGTTGTCGGCGCAGTACCTGTGCTTCCACTCGTAGCGCGTGGAGTTCTTCTGCTGCCGCAACCGAATCCGGGTTCTCTGTCGAGCTCATGTGCGTCTCCTCCCAGTGCGATCCATCAACGCTACCGGCATAAGGCCCCAACTGTCGCCAGACACGGTGCGCGAGTGCGAATTCACACCCGCACGGGGACCGTGCCGACTGGTCTCGAGCCAGAATTTGGTCATGTTAGCCTTGCCTACAAGATGGAGACAGCGCCTGTCTCTCTTTACAACGAAAGGTAACGCTGTGATCATCCGCAAGACTCTCATCAGCGCTTGTGCCGTCGCTGCCGTCCTGACCATGGGTGCATGCAGCTCGGACGACAACAAGGATTCGACGGCTGCCAGCTCGACTTCCGCCGCCGCCTCGAGCACCACGGCCAAGGCCTCGGCTTCCGCCACGACGTCAGCTGCCGCTGCCGCAGCGGCTCCGACGGCCGAGGAACTCAACGCCTCGCTCGTCGCTCTGATCGATCCGGCCAAGCCGATCGAGGAGAAGACCGCTCTGGTGGTCGACGGAACGAAGCGTCAGGCCAACATCGAGACGATGAGTGCTGCGCTGGGCGGTAACCCGGCCTACGCGATCACGTTCAACGTGGACAACGTCAAGGTCGACGGTCAGACCGCAACTGCAGACGTCGCCGTCGTCAGCCCGCACGGCGCCGCCCCGGCCACCCCGTGGACCTGGGAGCTCGAAGACGGCTCCTGGAAGCTGTCCGACACCTCGGCTTGCGTGCTCCTGGAAATGGGCCGCGCTTCCTGCACCGCATAACTTCCAGCTACGACAAGAGCGGCGATCCGGATACCGGATCGCCGCTCTTGTCGTTTTCGTGTAATTACTTGGCCGCGATATTCGAGCCCTTGCCCGCACGCCGCTGGGGCTTCGGGGTGACAGTTCCTTCGGCGAGACGACGAGCGCTCACGAGGAACGCGGTGTGGCCTTGCATCCGATGTTCGGGGCGCACCGCCAAACCGACGACGTGCCAACCGCGCACGATCGATTCCCACGAGCGCGGCTCGGTCCAGCATTCCTGCTCGCGCATCGCCTCGACGACCTTCGAGAGCTGAGTAACGGTCGCGACGTAGACGATCAGAACGCCGCCAGGCACGAGCGCCTTCGAGACGGCGGGCAGGACGTCCCACGGAGCCAGCATGTCGAGTACGACGCGATCGACCTTGCCGCCGTGCGCTTCCGGATCGAACTCCGCGAGATCGGCGATGGTCAGTTCCCAGTTCGGGGGACGCTCCCCGAAGAAGGTCTCGACGTTGCGGACCGCGTGTTCGGCGTGATCGTCGCGGACCTCGTAAGAGATGACCTTGCCCTCGGGGCCGACAGCACGCAGCAGGGAACACGTCAGTGCGCCGGAGCCGGCTCCTGCTTCGAGCACCCGTGCTCCGGGGAACACGTCGCCCTCGTGGACGATCTGAGCCGCGTCCTTCGGGTAGATGACCTGGGCACCGCGCGGCATGGAGAGCACGTAGTCCACCAGTAGTGGACGCAGAGCGAGGTAAGGCGTGCCGTTGACCGACTTGACGACGCTGCCCTCGTCGGCACCGATCAGGTCGTTGTGAACGATTCCGCCCTTGTGGGTGTGGTACTCACGATTCGCCTCGAGGACGATCGTGTAGTGGCGTCCCTTGCCGTCGGTCAGCTGGACGCGATCGCCGACGCGGAACGGTCCCGACGGCCGCTTACCCGGCGCGGTGAGATCAGCGTCTGGAAGCTCTTGTTCGGGAATCTCGGCGACAGCGGACTGCACAACCTCATCCACTTCGGTCGTAACTTCTTCTGGTTGCAGCTCGTTCGCCATGCGCAGATGATCCCTGTTCGTTTGTTTCCGGTGTCCTCGCCACCGGCTCCGACGGAGTTGTCGGACCAACCGCATAGCCTGCCAGGTGTGAGCTCTGTCGAATTGCCAACCCCCACTCCAACGGGTGCCACATCACACCAGCGCCCGCGTAGTCGGCCGGCGCTCTCTCCGTCTCGGGCGGGTGACTACAAACAATGCCCCCTGCTCTATCGGTTTCGAGCGGTCGACAGAATTCCGGAAACACCAACCAGAGCGCAGGTCAGAGGCACCGTCGTACACGCGGCACTGGAAGCGCTGTTTGCACTCCCGACCGGTCACCGGGTTCCCGATCGCGCAGCCGAACTCGTCCGTCCCGCGTGGGAACGTGTCAGTGCCGAGTCTCCCGAGGCCGCTGACCTTGTTCCGGAAGGCGAGCTGGATTCGTTCCTCGACGAAGTCGGCAAGCTCGTCGCGACGTACTACACGCTCGAAGATCCCACTCGATTCGATGCCGAGGCGTGCGAGGTCTACGTCGAGACCGAATTGGAGAACGGCGTTCGACTCCGCGGCTTCGTCGACCGGATAGACGTTGCACCGACGGGTGAGGTGCGGGTGGTCGACTACAAGACCGGAAAAGCGCCTCGCGAGTTCACCGAATCCAAGGCGCTCTTCCAGATGAAGTTCTACGCGCTCGTACTGCTGCGCACTCGCGGAATCGTTCCCGCACAACTGCGCCTGATCTATCTGGCCTCCGGCTCGATTCTCACGTACGCACCGGATCACGACGAGCTCATCCGATTCGAGCGAACCCTCTCCGTCATCTGGAAAGCGATCCTCGCAGCAGGTGCGACCGGAGACTTCAGACCCAAGCCTGGCAAACTGTGCGACTGGTGCGATCACAAGTCACTGTGCCCCTCGTTCGGCGGAACACCTCCGCCGTATCCAGGTTGGCCGGACCTGCTGAGCACCGAACCTGTTGCCGCAAAGGAGAATTCATAACATGACGGACAGTTCGTACTACCGCTACCTCGGAACGACGGAGGAAGGGCACGAGCGGTTCGCGAGCACGCAGGCAACTGTCAGCATCTGGGGCCCGACACTGCAGCACGGCGCTCCCCCGTCGGCGCTGTTGGTACGAGCCCTCGAGCGGTGCGGTGCGCGCGACGAAACCCGTCTGACGCGCGTCGTCGTCGAGATTCTCGGACCGATTCCGATTGCCGACCTCGAAGTCCGGTCCTGGATCGAACGACCCGGTCGCCGTATCGAATTGATCGTCGCCGAACTGTGGGCGACCACCGCCGACGGATCTGCACGCGCTGTTGCACGAGGGACGGCATGGCGGATGGAGACAGTGGATACCGGTGACGTCGTCCACGTTGTCGATCCCCCGCTCGAACCCCGCGACAGTGGAACCCCGGGCGTTCTCGAGGGTCTCTGGAGCGTCGGCTACCTCAAGACCCTCGATTGGTCCTGGATTGCTCCGATCGGGTGCGTGGGCACCGGAAAGGTGTGGGCACGCCCCAATCCCGAACTGGTCGAGGGCGAGAAGATGTCTGCCCTCGAGCGCTTGTTCGCGGTGGCCGACATCTCCAACGGCGTCGGCGCCAAGCTCGACCCGGAGCACTGGACGTTCCTCAACACCGATCTCACGGTGCACATCTTCCGCGTGCCCGAGGGTGACTGGGTCGGTGTCGCCGCCGAAACCACAACCGGTCCGGACGGCGTCGGCATGTGTGCGGGTGTGCTCTACGACGAGCAGGGTGCCGTCGGCCGTATCGCCCAGACTTTGCAGATTCGCGCCCGTTCCTGACTTCCAGGAACGGGCGCGAATGCGCGTAGATCTATTCAGGCAGTGATCAGAAAGCGCGTACCGAGCGGATGTTCGACGCGAGGATGGCCTTGGCACCGAGTTCGGCCAAGGCATCCATCACTTGGTTGTGTCCCTTGATCGGGACCATCGCGCGAACCGCGACCCAGTCGGGATCGGCCAACGGCGAGAGCGTCGGCGACTCCATACCGGGGGTCATCTTGATGGCGTCGTCGAGGATGGTGCGCGGGCAGTCGTAGTCGATCATCAGGTTCTGCTGAGCGAAGACGATTCCCCGTACGCGTTCGATGAGCTGGTTGCGGGCGGGATCGTCCTGCGGAGCGCCGGTGCGCTCGATCAGGACACCCTCGGAATCGCAGAGCGATTCGCCGAAAGCCACGAGGTTGTGTTGACGGAGAGTGCGACCCGATCCGACCACGTCGGCGATCGCGTCGGCGACACCGAGCTGAATCGAGATCTCCACGGCGCCGTCGAGACGGATGACGGTGGCGTCGAGTCCGCGATCTGTGAGGTCCTTGCGGACGAGGTTCGGGTACGACGTCGCAATACGAAGGCCGGACAGATCCTCGACCGTCCAATCCTTGCCGGCCGGTGCTGCGTAGCGGAACGACGAACGGCCGAAGCCCAGCGACAGACGCTCGGACACGGGAGCTCCCGAGTCGCCGGCGAGGTCGCGACCGGTGATGCCGAGATCCAGTTCACCGGAGCCGACATAGATCGCAATGTCCTTGGGGCGCAAGAAGAAGAACTCGACCTGATTGGCAGGATCGAGGACCGTCAGATCACGGGAATCGGTGCGTCGACGGTAGCCGGCCTCGCTGAGAATCTCGGCGGCGGACTCGGACAGTGAGCCTTTGTTGGGAACTGCTACGCGCAGCATGGTGGATGTCCTTTCGGAAGGTGTGGTTGACGTGAGACGACGTGAATCGGAAGCCCTGGACGAGCGAGATGGCGAACATCTCGCTGGTCAGCTCCGATCACAGATGTCGGTACACGTCCTCGAGGGTCAGTCCGCGACCGACCATCAACACCTGCGTCCAGTACAGCAGCTGGGAAATTTCCTCGGCTAGCTGCTCATCGCTCTGGTATTCCGCAGCGATCCACACTTCACCGGCTTCCTCGATGACCTTTTTGCCCTGCGCATGCACACCGGCGTCGAGGGCGGCGACAGTGCCGGATCCCTCGGGGCGAGTAGCAGCACGCTCGGTCAATTCGGCGAACAAGGATTCGAAGGTCTTCACGGGTAGACATTCTTTCACGAGGACGGAAGCGGTTTTCACACGCCCACGAACAGCGGTGTTCACAGCCCTGCGTCGAGGCTGCGCGAACTGACGAACCTGCGGGTCTGCCCGGTGATCGGATCCGGGTACTCCAGCGCCCGCGCCAACAATCGCAATGGCGTGGAGAAGTCGCCGGGCACCGCGGGGAGGTACTGGGGGTAGTAATTGTCGCCGACGATCGGGATACCGAGAGAGTTCAGATGCAGGCGAAGCTGATGGGTCCGGCCGGTCCGTGGGAGCAACTTGTATCGCCCAAGTGTCCGGCCGACAGAGTCGGTGATCACCTCGATCAGTTCGATCGAGGTCTCACTGTTCGGCTCACCCGCGATCTCGGTGGCCGTCATCTCGCCGTGAACCTTGTTGATGCGACTGCGCACTGTGCGCGGAAAAGTCAGTTCCGGATCGAAGCCTGCAATCGCCTCGTATTCCTTGACGATCCGCTGCTCGGCAAAAAGTTCCTGGTACGGCCGTCGTAGGTCCGGTGTCATGGTGAACACGATGACCCCCGCCGTCATCCGGTCGAGGCGGTGAACTGGCGCAAGATCCGGAAGATCCAGGTCGCGACGCAGTCGCACGACCGCGCTTTCGACAATGTGTGCTCCCCGCGGAATGGTCGCCAGGAAGTGTGGTTTGTCGATCACGAGAATCGAGTCGTCGCGGTACAGGATCTCGATCTCGTGCGGGACCGGAATCTCGGGAGCTGGTTCGCGGTAGAAGTACACGAATCGGGTCGGCTGATAAGGCGTTTCGCCGGTGATCTTCCGCCCGTGCTCGTCGACGACATCCCCGGCGTTCACGAGGTCCGCCCACAGATCCCGCTCCCCCGGATTGTCGGCGATCAGGTGCTCGAGGACGGTACGCGCGGACGACTCGGCCGGCATCCGCAGCCGATCCGGCCCGAGACCGTTTCGGATCGGCAACGGAGCCTTGGGCACTGCTCAGTCCCGCTCGAGGTCTGGTGAACAGCTTTCGCAGAGCAATTCGAGGGTGCGACCGTCGCCGTCGATCCGATTGCGGAACCGCGGCGTCGGAGTACCGCAATCGACACAGACGCCGAGCGTCTTGGCTTCGGATGAGAACTCGATGTTCATCCGCTTGTCGAACACGTACAGGGAACCGTCCCAGAGACCGCGGTCGCCGAAAGTTTCGCCGTAACGGACGATTCCGCCGTCCAACTGGTAGACCTCGTCGAAGCCACGTGAGCGCATCAGTGAAGACAACACCTCGCAGCGCACTCCCCCGGTGCAGTAGGTGACCACGGCTTTGCCCTTGAGATGGTCGTACTTGCCGCTGTCGAGTTCGTCGACGAAATCGCGAGTCGTGGCCACGTCCGGAACCACTGCATCTCGGAAACGGCCGATCTCGGCTTCGAACGCATTGCGCCCGTCGAAGAACACGACCTCGTCACCGCGACTGTCGACGAGTTCGTGTAGTTCTTTGGGCGCCAGGTGAACTCCGCCGCCGACTACACCGTTCTCGTCGACCTTCAGCTCGTCGGGGGCACCGAACGTCACGATCTCCGACCGAGCCTTGACGCTCAGGCGAGGGAAATCGTCACCGAGTCCGTCCGACCACTTGATATCAGCGGTGCGGAACGGCTCGTAGCCACGCGTACCTCGGACGTATCGCTTGACATCCTCGATGTCTCCGCCGACCGTCGCGTTGATCCCGTGCGGCGAGACGATGATTCGTCCCGTCAGGTTGTTGGACTCGGCCAGGCTGTGCTGCCACAGCTTGATCGCTTCCGGGTCCGCCAGCGGCGTGAACTGGTAGAAGAGAACAATTTTCGGAATAGCCACAGCAAATCCAGCCTAACGTGCCGCGCTCGAGTGAACGTCGTGAAGATCGTGAATGGACAAGTCCACCAACGACTCTCGAAACACGCGTCCAGGGCCGGCCGGGACATCGACCTCACACGGAACGACGAGCACCGCGCAACCCGCGGCGCTAGCCGACGCCGTACCGGTCGGTGAGTCCTCGATCGCGAGGCACTGCGCCGGCTCGAGTCCGAGCAGATGCGCGCCGCGCAGGTACGGATCCGCCGCCGGTTTTCCGTTGGGGACCTCGTCGCCGCACACCGAGTGGTCGAAGAACTCACGGCCGAGCATGCCGAGTGCCCGATCGACCAGAACTCGCTCGGTGTTGGTGACCAGTGCAGAACGCAGACCACCGTCACGCACGGTCGACAGAGCATCGCGAGCGCCCGGTCGCCAGGTCACGCCGTCCTCGAACAGATCGCCGACGCGGGTGTACATCCAGTCCTTCGCCTCGGCGATGGCATCGTGATGCTTCTCCAGGCCGAGCGCGTCGAACACCGTCGCCAGGGCGAAGGGGCTCGACGCACCGATGACGGCGATGCGAGTCGCTTCCGTCATCGGTCCGCCCAGGCGCAGGGACAGCTCACGTAGCGCGATGTCCCACAGCTTCTCCGAATCGAGCAGGGTGCCGTCCATGTCCCACAGGACACCACCGAGGGTCGTTTCGGATACTTCGGTCAACAACTCAGACATTGAAATACTTTGCTTCCGGGTGGTGCAGGACAAAAGCGTCAGTGGACTGCTCGGGATGCAGTTGCAGTTCCTCGGACAGTTCGACGCCGATCCGCTCGGGTTCGAGCAAAGCAACCAACTTGGCACGATCCTCGAGGTCCGGGCACGCGCCGTATCCGAACGAGTAACGAGCGCCGCGGTACTCGAGATCGAAGTACCCGGCAACCTCGGTCGGGTCCTGTTCCGCGACGGTGTGGCCCTCGGGAAGCACAAGCTCTTCACGGACGCGTCGATGCCAGTACTCGGCCAGAGATTCCGTGAGCTGGACGCCGATTCCGTGTACTTCGAGGTAATCGCGGTACGAGTTCGACGCGAATAACTCGTTGGCGAAGTCCGCGATCGGCTGCCCCATCGTCACCAGTTGGAACGGAAGCACGTCGACCTGGCCGGTGGCCTCGGCGTCCTTGCGCGAGCGGACGAAGTCCGCGATGCACAAGAAGCGGTCGCGGTGCTGACGCGGATAGGTGAACCGGAACCGTTCGGGTGCATCCGGTTTCGGCTCGGTGAGCACGATGACGTCGTCGCCCTCCGAGATCGCCGGGAAGTACCCGTACACAACAGCGGCGTGCGCGAGGATGCCCTCGGACGTCAGGCGATCGAGCCAGTATCGAAGCCGCGGACGGCCTTCCGACTCGACCAGTTCCTCGTACGTCGGACCGTCGCCCTTGCGCTGACCGCGAAGACCCCACTGGCCGAGGAAGAGAGCGCGCTCGTCGAGCAGGCCCGAGTACTCGGACAGCGAGATTCCCTTGACGATGCGCGAACCCCAGAACGGAGGTGTCGGCACCGCAATGTCGGTGGCAACGTCGGAACGCTCCGGCAGGATGACGGGAACCGCTGCAGCCTTACGCTTTTCTGCGATTCGCTTG
Source organism: Rhodococcus sp. NPDC055024 (assembly GCF_053608585.1). NCBI lineage: Bacteria > Bacillati > Actinomycetota > Actinomycetes > Mycobacteriales > Nocardiaceae > Rhodococcus > Rhodococcus sp. NPDC055024. The sequence continues at coordinate 92,554 of NZ_JBSGVT010000003.1, read as the reverse complement.
GAACGCTCGTGACGGGCTTTACGCTCGGCAACCTTCTCACGCGCTGCGATGGCCTCCGGGCTGTCCGGCGCTGGGCCGCCGCCACGCTTGGTCGTCATGATCTGGTCCATCAAGTTCAGACCCTCGAAAGCGTCGCGGGCGTAGCTGACGTCACCCTCGTACACCTCCTGCAGATCGTTCTCGACGTACGAGCGCGTCAGCGCCGCACCGCCGAGCAGAACCGGGAACTTCTCGGCGACACCGCGTGCGTTGAGTTCCTGCAGATTTTCCTTCATCACGACAGTGGACTTCACGAGCAGTCCGGACATGCCGATGACGTCGGCCTTTTTGTCCAACGCGACGTCGAGGATGGTCGCGATCGGCTGCTTGATGCCGATGTTGACTACCTCGTAGCCGTTGTTGCTCAAGATGATGTCGACCAGGTTCTTGCCGATGTCGTGAACGTCGCCCTTGACGGTCGCGATTACGATACGGCCCTTGCCGTCCTCGTCGGTGGCTTCCATGTGCGGTTCGAGGAAAGCAACCGCAGCCTTCATGACCTCGGCCGACTGCAACACGAACGGCAGCTGCATCTGACCGGAGCCGAACAGCTCACCGACGGTCTTCATGCCGGACAGCAGAGTCTCGTTGATGATGGCCAGCGGCGGCTTGATCGTCATCGCCTCGGTGAGGTCGTCGTCGAGGCCGTTGCGCTCACCGTCGACGATGCGACGCTCGAGGCGGTCGAACAGCGGAAGTCCCGCGAGTTCCTGTGCACGGGACTCACGCGCCGACGCAGCCGAAACGCCCTCGAAGAGAGCCATCAGCTTCTGCAGTGGGTCGTAACCCTCGCGACGACGGTCGTAGACCAGGTCGAGTGCAGTTTCACGCTGCTCGTCCGGAATGCGGGCCATCGGCAGAATCTTGGACGCGTGAACGATCGCCGTGTCCAGACCGGCCTCTGTGCACTCGTGTAGGAACACCGAGTTGAGGACCTGACGTGCGGCCGGGTTCAAACCGAACGAAATGTTGGAGATACCCAGGGTGAAGTGCAGGTCCGGGTAGGCGGCCTTGAGCTGACGGATGGCTTCGATGGTCTCGATGCCGTCGCGTCGAACCTCTTCCTGACCGGTCGAGATGGGGAAGGTCAACGCGTCGACGATGATGTCGGACTCGGCGAGTCCCCAGTTTCCCGTGATGTCCTCGATCAGACGCTTGGCGATGGCAACCTTGGTCTCGGCGGTACGAGCCTGGCCTTCTTCGTCGATGGTCAGGGCGACAACGGCCGCGCCGTGTTCCTTGACCAGCGTCATGATCTTGTGGAAACGCGATTCCGGGCCGGCGCCGTCTTCGTAGTTGACGGAGTTGACGGCGCAGCGGCCACCGAGGTGCTCGAGACCGGCCTGCAGCACGGCAGGCTCGGTGGAGTCGAGCATGATCGGGAGCGTCGAGGACGTCGCCAAACGGCTTGCCAGTTCTGACATGTCGGCGGCACCGTCACGGCCCACGTAGTCGACGTTGAGGTCGAGCATGTGTGCGCCGTCGCGGGTCTGGTCCTTGGCGATGTCCAGGCACTTCTGGTAGTCCGCGGAGAGCATTGCCTCGCGGAAAGCCTTGGAGCCGTTGGAGTTCGTGCGTTCGCCGATCATCAGGATGCTGGCGTCCTGCTCGAACGGCACCGCGGAGTACAGCGAAGAGGTGCTCGGCTCGTGGATCGGAGTGCGCTGGGCCTTCTCGACCTGGCGGACCGCCTCGGCCACCGCACTGATGTGCTCCGGTGTCGTACCGCAGCAGCCACCGACGAGACCGAGTCCGAACTCGGAGACGAAACCACTGAGGGCTTCGGCCAATTCGTCGGCGGTCAGCGGGTACTCGGCACCCTTGGGGCCGAGTTGCGGCAGGCCGGCATTGGGCATGACCGACACCGGCAGCGTCGAGTACTTGGAGAGATGTCGGAGATGCTCGCTCATCTCGGCCGGCCCGGTGGCGCAGTTCAGGCCGATCATGTCGATACCGAGCGGCTCGAGTGCCGTCAGCGCCGCACCGATCTCACTGCCCAGGAGCATCGTTCCGGTTGTCTCGACCGTCACGTGCGTGATGATCGGCAACCGCAGTCCGAGTTGCTCCATCGCGCGCTGACTGCCGAGGATTGCAGCTTTCACCTGAAGCAGGTCCTGGCAGGTTTCGACGAGGATGGCGTCGGCGCCACCGTCGATCATGCCGAGCGCAGCTTCGGTGTACGCGTCACGAAGGACTGCGTACGGTGCGTGTCCGAGGCTGGGGAGCTTGGTTCCCGGCCCCATCGAGCCGAGTACGAATCGGGCCATCCCGTCGCGGCCTGGTCCCATCTCGTCCGCTACTTCGCGGGCGAGAGCAGTGCCCTTTTTCGAGAGTTCGCGGATCCGGTGAGAGATGTCGTAGTCGGCGAGGTTGGGCAGGTTGCAACCGAAGGTGTTGGTCTCGACGGCATCGGCACCAGCTGCGAAGTACGCACGGTGGATGTCTTTGAGCACGTCGGGACGGGTGTCGTTGAGGATCTCATTGCACCCCTCGAGGCCGAGGAAGTCGTCCAGGGTGAGGTCCGCGGCCTGCAACATGGTGCCCATCGCTCCGTCGCCGATGACAACGCGCTGTTTCAGCGCATCAAGCAGGGCAGAGTTAAATGGGGCAGACATGCCGTCCAGAGTAGTGGGCGCACCGACAAGCTCTGGCCGTAGGCTGGGTGGGTGAGTCCAAGTGAGTTCCCCGTCACTCCCGACGGCCCGGTCGATTTCGACGATTCCGCGGCCTTCGAGAGCCCTGACGGCTTTGCCGTCGACAGCAGCGACCGCCTCGAGGGCGACATCCCTGTCCTACGTGATCCCATCCTCGTTGCAGCTTTCGAGGGCTGGAACGACGCCGGTGACGCGGCCAGTGGTGCGGTCGAACATCTCGAGCTGATCTGGGATGCCCAGCCGCTCGCCGAACTCGATTCCGAGGACTACTACGACTATCAGGTCAACCGTCCCACGGTCCGTCAGGTCGACGGAGTCACCCGCGAAATCGTCTGGCCGGCAACACGTTTGTCGGTCTGTTCGCCTCCTGGCAGCGAGAGCGACATCGTCCTGCTGCGCGGGATCGAACCCAACATGCGGTGGCGCAGCTTCTGCGAGGATCTGCTCGAATTGATCGACCAACTGAACGTCAAGACCGTGGTCATCCTCGGTGCACTGCTTGCAGACACTCCGCACACACGCCCGGTCCCGGTCACCGGCACCGCGTACAGCAGTGAATCCGCCGCCCGGTTCAATCTGGAACAGACCCGCTACGAAGGACCGACCGGCATTACCGGAATCCTTCAGGACGAGTGCGTTCGTGCTGGTGTACCCGCTATTTCGTTCTGGGCAGCGGTTCCGCACTACGTGTCGCAGCCACCCAACCCGAAGGCGACAGTGGCCCTCCTTCAACGCGTCGAGGATGTTCTCGACATCGAGGTCCCCCTCGGGGAGCTCCCAGCTCAGTCGGAGGACTGGGAGGAAGCGGTCAACGAAATGACCGCGGACGACGAGGAAATCGGCGAATACGTGCGCACCCTGGAAGAACGGGGCGACGCTGAAACCGACATCAGCGAAGCCATCTCCAAGATCGACGGCGACGCCATCGCCGCGGAATTCGAGCGCTACCTCAGACGGCGAGGCCCCGGCAGCTTCGGACTGTGAGCAAGAACACTCCAGAGGAAGAAGGCGGAAGTACACAGCGCCCCGTGCGTCTCCGGCTTCAACTGATCGCGCTGTACGCCGGCGGGTTCCTCGGCCCGTTCGGCGGCGGTGTGGTTGCTTCGATCCTCCCCGAAATCGGTGACGATCTCGAGGTCGGGCCGTCGGCGGCCGCCTCCTCGCTCACCGCGTACCTGCTCCCCTTCGCCGCACTGATGTTGGTGTCCGGGACACTCGGGACACGGTGGGGCAAAGTCCGGACCGTGCGGATCGCATACGGGGTCTACGTCTTCGCGTCGTTGGCGTGCTTCCTCGCCCCGACTCTCGAGATCTTCCTGGCCGCCCGGGTACTGCAGGGCTCGGCGAACGCATTCACCACACCGCTACTGCTTGCTTCGTTGGCGGCTGCAACACCGCAGGCTCGACTGGGCCGAGCGCTCGGAGCCTTCGGCGCTTTCCAGGCTGCTGGGCAGTCGTCAGCTCCGTTGATCGGCGGCCTCGCGGCCGAATTCGACTGGCGTCTGGCCTTTCTCGTCATTGCTGTGGTCGCAGGCATCCTGGGAGCCGTCGGGCTCCCGAAGTCCGAAGCGCCGACGGCAACTACTCCCGCACGCCTACGCGATGCACTGCGCCCCGAAGTGCTCCGGATCGGCATCGCTGCACTACTCGGCTGGGGCGCCCTCGGTGGGCTGAGCTTCCTGCTTGCCTTCCGCTTCGAAGACGAGTTCGGACTGTCCCCCACCGTCCGCGGCCTACTGCTCACCGTTTTCGGTGTGGCCGGCATCCTCTCGGCCCGACGCATCGGAATCCTCATCGATCGCATCGGCGCACGGTCCTCCGTGATGATCGGCGCCCTGGGCGGTGCAGTTCTGGTGTCCGTCGTCGGCCTCGCCGGCCTGGTGCCGGTGATCGCGATCGCTTGGTTTGTCGCAGGCGTCGCAAGCCAGTTCGTCCTGGTAGGCGTCAACGCGGCGGTACTCGGCTCCGAGGGGCCCAACCGCGGCGGCGCCGTGTCGGTCGTGCAAGCGATGCGCTTCGGCGGCGCTGCCCTTGCTCCCCTGGCCCTGACACCGATCTACGACTCTTCGCCTGCCGCGAGCTTCCTGATCCCCGCGATACTGCTCGCCGTCGTCGCTCCCCTGGTGATGCCGAAGCAACGCTGATCGGTCTTGGCTGGTTTCGGACATTTTGTCGCGCGAATGGTGAGGTGTTTGGGGAAAAGAGCCACCGTTGTTTGGTGACCGACCGTCCGAGCCATATTCGGAAAATTTCGTGTTTCCGTCCGCGACAGATATTGGTACCATTGGAACATGAGCGAATCTGAGTCGGAACCGGAACGGCCGATCGACATTTTCCGGCGATCGGTTGCCGTCATCGAAGAAAATTTGCCTCCTACCTGGTCTTTGTCGACACAGCGCTCCCCCGACCTGTCCGAGGCGCCGCTCCGCCTCGACCTCCGCTCCCCTGACGGCGCGGTGGCCAAATTCGGCGTGTACGCCGCTCACGGTGTCCTGAGCAGCGACGTTCCCGGTATCGCCGACCGCTTCCCCACCGGCCAATCGGGCTTCGTGTGCGCAAAATATCTGTCCGAGCCGGTCCGCCGGCAGCTCGATTCCCACGCGATCTCGTACGCAGATGCCACGGGCAACGTGTCGTTGACCGCAGATCGACCCGCCGTCTGGGTTCGCGGACGCGGGGCCGATGCCGATCCGTGGCGGGGGCCCGGACGTCCTTCCGGACAGCTGACGGGCGATCCGTCAGCTCGCGTCGTGCGTGCGCTTGCCGATTTCGCGGCGCCACTGGCGATCACTGCCTTGGTGCGCCTGGCCGGTGCGTCGACGGGAGCAACCTATCGGGTGGTGCAGACACTTTCGGATCGCGAACTGGTGACGCGTCTCCCCCGCGGCGGAATTGGCGACGTCCGCTGGCCGAAGATGCTTCGTGAATGGGCGGCTGAGGCCGGGGCCAAAGCACCAACGCCTCGCGGCTTTCACGCGCCGGACGGGTTGGAAGCTCTCTTCGACCAACTGCGTCAGCTCAGCGGTCACATCTATGCCGGTACCGCCTCGGTGGCCGCGGCGCCCTTTGCTCGGTACGCCCCCACCCAACGCGCACACTTCCATGCCGACAACGTCGACCAGTTCGCCGACGCTCTCGGCCTTCGACGTGTGGAATCCGGCGGTGACGTGTGGATCACCGCTCCCCTCTCACCGTCCGCGTTCGATCGATTGCTCACTCGCGACGGCATCCGCATCGTCGCGCCGAGCCAGGCGTTCGCTGATCTTCTGGTCGGCCCGGACTCCGACGAAGCGGCAGCCGAGCACCTGCTCACGTGGATGATCGAGAACGAATCACAGTGGCGACGCGCCGCATCCCCTGCTACGGATCGCCCGTAGGAAAAAGAGGGGGCGTCTCTCGCCTACCCTGTCATGGTGGAAGAAACGAGTGCGCCCGATTACGCCGCGTACGCCGACACCAATCGACTGAAGCTGTTTTCGTTCACGATCGCGGAAAAACGGGCCGAGTACCTCTGGGTGCTTCGTGCCTTCGACCATGCTCGGGCCAACTACACCGTGCTGCTGCATGCCGGAACCGTCGCACACATCCTCGAGAAGATCGGCGGCTCGGATCCGGCCGCCGACCTGTCGGCAGCAGAGGTCACTCCCCTGTTGGATCAGCTCCACGTGTGGGAGATCCTCGAGCGCAGCTACGACGGCACCCGTGCAGCGACGCTGGCCGAGTACCGTAATCGCCACTTCGTCTACCAGTTCGGTCAGGCCGGATACCAGGTCTATCGATCAGTCGAGGACGTTCTTGCCGCACGCCTGGACTCGGCGTCGCTCTCTCGTCTCGCTCTGGCGGACCTGCTCGCAGACATGTCCGAACTCGCGGAAGCCAACCGAAGCTCCGACGGCGATCTGATCTTCCGCAAGCTCAAGCGCCTCGACTCGACGCTCTCCGACATGGCCGATCGAGCCGCGCACTTCTATCTGACCCTCGGCGACTTGGTGCGGACCACGGAGATCACTCCGCAGACTTTCCTCACGCACAAGGACGCTCTGCTCACCCACATGCGCGAGTTCAGCTCCGATCTGGCGCGCTACGCCCCGAAGCTCAAGGAAGCGATCGAGCACGTCGAATCCACCGGTGTCGATCGCATGATCCGCCTCGCCGCCGCCAGTGACGAGCGGGTGTTCGTCCCGATCGCCGAACGCGAAGACGACTGGGCTGCGCGTTGGCGAGGATTGACCGCCTGGTTCGTCTCCGCGGAATCGGGGATCAGCGAGTCCGAACGCCTGCGTGAAGGCACGATGAGTGCGATCGCCGCGGTTCTGGCGCTCCTTCGCCGCGTCACGGAGACCCGTCGCGGCGGCGTCAGCCGTGAGAGCCAACTCAGGCACCTCGCCGGCTGGTTTGCCGCCACCCCGTCCGAAGACGCAGCTCACGCTCTGTTTCAAGCTGTCTTCGATCTCGGCCGACCCCGCCACTTGTCGATGGTGCATCCGGACGCCGACATCATTTCGCACTCGCGTTCGTGGTGGGAGGCACCGCCGGTGGAGATCGCGCGGACACTCGCCGAAACCGGCCGGCCGCCCTCACCCGGGCTGCCGAGCAAGGTTGCCCGCAACGACGGCAGCATCCGCCGACTGCGCGAAGAGCAGTTGGCGGCGCAACGTACCCGCAGCGCCGCCGCGCAATCTCTCGCGTCGAACGGTGTTTATCAACGCGAACTCAACGAGCAGGAGACCGAAGTTTTGCTGAGTCTGCTCAATGCAGCACTGACCGCGCGCGTTCCGGTGGTGGGACGCGTCAAGAGTTCCACCGGTAGCGAGAACGGGGTGAAGCTCACGCTCAGTCCCTCGGACGGTTCGACCACCATCAAGACTGCTCGCGGACGTATGCATCTCGACGGTATCGAGGTCAGTGTTCGATGAGAGCTCGCGAGATCACGCCCCTTGCCCTCGATTCGTACCAAAGAGCGGCGCGTGTGATTCTGTCCAATCACCTGATCACCTCGACGTACCCGGATCGAATTGCGTTGCCGCTCTTGCGCCGTTGGGCCACCGAGCTACGTGACGACTTGCTCGAACTGTTCGGATACCGCCTCGAGGTGACGGAGACCACCGCGCGCCTGTTCACGGTGTCGGATCGACTCAACCCGTCAGCACCGGCCAGAACTGCCTCCGAGCGAACTTTCGATCGCACGCGCTACGCCTATCTGGCGTTGTGCCTGGCAGCTCTGGGCCGCGCCGGAAATCAGATCACGTTGTCGGAGTTGGCCGATCACGTCGCGGCCGACGCCGCGCAGGTCGACGGCGTCGAACTGTCCACCGATCGTGCGTCGGACCGCGACGCCTTCGTCGATGCCGTCGGCTGGCTCGGCGTCCGGGGCGCTATCGCCCTCGCCGACGGTGACGCAAACGGCTGGGCGTCCAATCCCGAAGCGGGAGAAGCGCTCTACGACATAGATCGTTCCGTCGTCGTGGCCCTGTTCCGTCCGCCGCGCGCCTTGCAGCACCTGCACTCCATCCGAGGGCTACTGGCGGCGGAGACCTCGAGCGCCTCCGAGGACGACGGAATTCCCGTGGACGCGAAAGAGATCGGACGCCGAGTGCGTCGGGCACTCGTCGAGCGCCCGGTCGTACTGGCCGGCGAACTCGATCAGCACGAGTTGATCGCGTTGGCGCAGTCCAAGACCGCGTCGGAAGTCGAACTCCTGACGGGGTTGGTGGCCGAGCGTCGCGCCGAGGGAATCGCGATGATCGATCCCACCGGTCGACTCTCCGACGTCCGCTTCCCGAGCACCGGAACGATCGCTCAGGTGGCACTTCTCCTGGCCGGCGAGATTGCCGACCGCGTACTCGACGTCGACGCTCCCGAACTGCCGAAACTTCCGATCCCGCACGTGTCGGACGATCACCTGATCGAACAACTCGATGCCGCCATCCCCGAGGCTGGAATCTTCGAGGACCTCGCCGACGAGGACGACGACTTCGTGCTGCCCGTCGGCGAACCGGCCGAGCCACCGGAACCCGTCACGTACCCGAAAATCGACGACGACTGGCTCGCCGACAAGGTCACCGAGTTGGTGGACCAGTTCGGGCGAACCTTCGCGGCACAGTGGCAGGCCGATCACAACGGACTGCGCAAGCAGGCGCTCGGGTTGTTGCAGCGTCTACGACTGACGCACGTGGTCGACGGCGGAGTTCTGGTCTTGCCCGTGTTGGCCCGGTACCGCGACGTCGTGGTCTCCGTGCGCGAACGCGACCCTCAGATCGACTTCGCGGTGGACAACTCCGCACCGGATCCGGTCGACGAATTCGGCCCCGAACCATCCCCCAACGGCGAACTATCAGAGGTAGAGAACGTATGAGCAACGCCCGCTTCCGACCTACTCGGGCTGGAATCATCAACCTCTGGGATTACCGAGACCAAGAGTTCTCGTTCGCCGATGGTCGACTGGTTCTGCGAGGACCCAACGGATCCGGCAAGACCAAGGCCCTCGAGGTCCTGTTCCCGTTCGTCTTCGACGGCCGCATCGAACCGCGGCGCCTCAACCCGTTCGCCGGTGAAGAGCGCACCATGAAGTCCAACCTGCTCTACCGCGGTCAGGACAGCGCGCACTCCTACGTGTGGATGGAGTTCTGCCGCGGCTCACTCGAAGATCCCGAGTCGGTGACCGTGGGAATCGGCATGCGTGCAACACGCACCAATGACAAGGTCACTCGCTGGTACTTCGTCGCCGACGGCCGCGTCGGGGTCGATTTCTCGCTGATCGGCAACGACGATCGTCCCCTGACCAAGAAGCAGTTGGCCGAACAACTCGGCAGCGATTCCATCACCGACCGTCCCCTCGACTACCGCACTGCCATCGACGCGCGGATGTTCGGTCTCGGTGTGCAGCGCTACGACCAGCTGATCAACCTCATTCTCACGCTTCGCCGCCCCCAGCTCGCGAAGAACCTTGACCCGAAGGGCCTTTCGCAGGCACTCACCGACGGTCTCCGTCCGCTCGACGACCAGCTGGTCCTCGAAGCTGCGCGTTCGTTCAGCGACATGGAGGAGGTCGGCCGGGCGCTCGAGGGGTTGGCGGCCGCCGATCAGGCGGCGCAGAGTTTCATCGGGGTCTACACCAAGTACCTGCGTCAACAGTCCCGCGGAGAGATCGAACAGGTCAGTACCCGCCTCGCAGCGGTCACCAGAGGTGTTGCCGCCATGGACGAGTCGTCGCTCGCCCAGACCCGCAGCCGTGAGGCACGGGCAGCTGCCGAGGAACGCTTCAACCAGGCCGAGCAGGCACTCGAGAACGCGCGCGCCAATGTCGAAGCACTGCAACGCTCGAGCGCGTACGAAGGCAAGCAGCAACTCGACGATCTCGCCCAGGCCGTCGCGACGCTGAAGCTCTCGACCGAGCAGCAGGCAGACAAGTCACGGAAAGCGCAGGCCGCACTCGCACAACGCGGCGACGAAGCCGACAAGGCCGCATCGTCGGTCAAGCGTGCAGCCGAAGCACTCTCGCGCGCCGAGGACGAACTGCAGGCAGCAGCCGAGGACGCCGGCATCGTCTGGACTCCCCTGCCCGACGGCTCACGCAGCGACCAGATCACGGCCGCCGTCCGTGGCCATGCCGAGGAACGTGACGGTGACGTACGCGTCGTCCGCACCGCACTGGCGACCGTCGAGAAGGCCGCGACCGAACGAACCCGGGCCGAAAACAGCTCTCGCCGTGGACAAGAGCTGCTCGAAGCGTCCAAGGCGGCTGTGCTCGAGGGCGAAGCTGCCGTGGAACTCGCACGCAGTCAGTGCGCCAGCGGGCTGCGCGCGTGGTGGACCGATCACTCCTCTCTGTTCTCGGCTGTCGGCGCCGACACGTCGCTGTTCGAGGCTCTCGACGCAGCGCTCGCCGAAGTCGGCGACGAGGACGCTCCGGCGCTGTCCGCAGTTCTCGCCGAGCACACCGAGGCCGGAACCGAGACGCTGCGCGAGCGTCGTCGCGAAGCAGAAGCGGAAATCTCGGCATCACACACCTCCATCGCGGCTCTCAAATCCGAGCGCAAAGCCGTCTCGGCGGAACACGACGACGCTCCGCCTGCCTTCCACGCACGCACCGACAACCGCAGTGAACTGGGTGGTGCACCGCTGTGGCAGCTGGTGCGCTTCGCCGACTCCGTCGAACCGGACGTGGCCACAGGTATCGAATCCGCGCTCCAGGCGGCAAATCTGCTGGACGGCTGGGTCTGCCCGGACGAAAAGATTCCCGATCACGTCAGCGAGCAATTCCTGACCGCTCTTCCGGTCAAGCAGCGCCCGAAGGGACGAACGCTGGCCGACGTCCTCGAGGTCGAAGGCAATGCCGACGTACCCGACGCTCGGGTACAGGACATTCTCGCGTCAATCAGTCTCGTCGAGGCACCGGGCAACTCCGACGCAAGCGTCGCGATCGGCGTCGACGGCCGCTTCTGGCAGGGCGTCGCACGTGGCCGGCACGTCAAGGCCGACGCCGAGTACATCGGCACCACAGCACGGGCGCGTCGACGCGAAGCTCGGATCACCGAGATCGACGCGGCTCTGGAAGAGCTTGCGGCGACAGTCGATGCAGCCAAGGCACTGGTGACGCAAACCAACGAGCAGCTGAGCCGGATCAACTCTGCGGCAAAGGAATTGCCGAAGACCGGTTCGATCCTGCGCGCACTCAAGACCGTCACCGAATCCGCCGGTGCTCTCCGCACTCGCTCGGAGGCCACCGAAACAGCGCAACGCGAACTCGACGCGGCGATCGCCGATCTCGCAGCGAAGGAAAAGCAACTCCGGGCGACGGCGTCGCAGCACCGGACGCCGCACGTCGGCCGTGAACTGGACTCCCTCGCCGCAGCGATCCGGCACTTCGAGAAGCAGGGTGAACTGGCGCTGCGCTGCCGGCGCGAGCACGCCAAGGAAGTCGAACTCGAGCGCGAGTCCCGCGACCGCCTCGACGAATCACGGGCCAACGCCGAGGAATTCGCCGAAGAAGCCGCCATCGCCGAGGAGAGTCTGCTCCAGCAGGTGCAGCGTCTCGAGACGCTCCGCGACACTCTCGGTGCCAGCGCCGAGCAGATCGATCTCGACCTGGCAAAAGCACGCGCGAAGATCGAAGAATGCAAGGTCGAGCAGCGTGCTGCGCGAAAGGCGTACGACGCTGCAGTCCTCCAGATCGGCACGGCAGAGGGTGCATACAACACCGCTGTCGAGACGTTGCGTCACACCCTGACCGAAACCCGCAGTGATGCAGAGCGACTCGCGCCCTACGCTCGTCCCGACCTACTGGAATTGTTGGGCGTCAAGGAACATCTGAGCTGGCCGGCCAGTTCGGCGGCGTGGATGAGTCCCGATCAGTTGGTCTACCGCATCCAGAACGAAGATCGCAGCGAGGACGCGGCGCACCCGCCCGTCCTCCCCGAAGACGTCGACAAGTTGTACCGAGCGCTCGAGGCTGCGACCTCGGCGGTCCGCGTCACCGACGGCGCCCGCAAGGCAACCCGCACGGCACTGACCTCGGCGCTGCAGGACTTCGACGCGCAACTCGCCGCCGCCGGACAGGACTACCGCCTGCAGTGGGACGCACCGGACGGACTGACCGTCGTACGAGTGCAGGACGATCAGGGCTATTCGTCGATCGGTGAATTCGCGACGCGGATCCACGACGCTCGCGGCGATCAGGAGCAGTTGCTCACCGAATCCGAGCGTCGCATTCTCGAAGATGCCCTGCTGACCGGATTGGCTCAGCAGATTCACGAGCGCACCGTCGACGCTCGAGAGTTGATCGCACAGATGGGCACCGAGATGCGTGAGCGTCGCATGTCCTCGGGCAACACCATCGGCGTTCACTGGGTGCTCGCCGACAACCTCGACGACAGCTCGCGGGCGATCTCCAAACTGCTGGATCGAGATGCGTCGGCCCTCGGGGTTGACGAATTGGCGACGCTGCGAGCGCATTTCGCGACTCAGATCCGTACCGCCCGCGCAGCGCACCCCGAACGCTCGTACCCGGAGATTCTGTCCTCGGCCCTCGACTACCGGCAGTGGCGTGTGTTCTCGTTCACTCTGATCAGCGGTGAGGGCAAGGAAGACCGGCTCACTGTTGCTCGGCACAGCGCGCTGTCCGGTGGCGAGCAGTCGGTTTCGCTGCACCTTCCGCTCTTCGCAGCAGCGCATGTCATGTTGGACTCGGCCGACCCGCACGCCCCACGTCTGCTGGCACTGGACGAGGCTTTCGCCGGCGTCGACGACAACGGTCGCAGCGAGCTTCTCGGCTTGAGCGTTCAGTTCGATCTGGATCTCTTCATGACCGGCTACGACCTGTGGATCACGTACGCAGACGTCCCCGGCTGTGCGCACTACGACCTCGCGCACTCCACTGCCGAGCAGGCAGTCAGCGCCGCGCTGCTGGTGTGGTCCAACGGTGAGTTGCTCGCCGAGCACGACGGAACGGATCTGGCGCGGGCGCTGGGCTCGCCGCTGCGGCGCCGGGTGCCGACCCCAGCCGAGGGTGCGTTGGACTACGCCTAGAAACCACTGTGCGCCTTTATTAACCGCCCGCGGTTAATAAAGGCGCACAGCAGGACTTCAGCGAAGCGAAATACCCAGCAACGCATCCACGGCATCGGCGAACTCGCCGGGTGCCTGTGCGTCGGATCCGCCACCTTCGATTGCGCGGCGTGCCCACCCGTCGAGCGCGTCGAGAGCCTTCGGGGTGTCGAGGTCGTCGGCCAGGTGCTGACGCAACCGTGCGACGGTGTCGGTGACGGACTGTGCGGAACCGAGGGCCGCTGCCTCCCGCCACACCTGAAGACGCGACTGAGCATCCTCGAGGACTTGTTCGGTCCACGCGCGATCCTGGCGGTAGTGGCCGGAGAGCAGTCCGAGTCGGATTGCTGCGGGGTCCACGCCCTCGCCGCGCAACTTGGAGACGAAGACCAGGTTTCCGCGACTCTTCGACATCTTCTCGCCGTCGAGGCCGATCATGCCGGTATGCACGTAGTGCCGTGCGAAACGGCGATCGCCCGTCGCCGATTCGGCATGCGCAGCCGAGAACTCGTGGTGCGGGAAGATCAGGTCGCTGCCACCGCCCTGGACGTCGAAGCCGGAGCCGATGCGGTTGAGCGCAATGGCAGCGCATTCGATGTGCCAACCGGGGCGTCCCGGCCCGAAGGGCGAGGGCCACGAGGGCTCGCCGGGACGCTCCGCACGCCAGACGAGTGCGTCGAGCGGATTGCGCTTGCCGACGCGATCGGGATCTCCGCCGCGTTCGGCGAAGAACTTCTCCATCGTCGCGCGGTCGTAGCCCGACTCGTAACCGAACTGCTCGGTCGCGTCGGCGCGGAAGTAGACGTCGGGGAACTCGGCGTCGTCGACGACGTAGGCGGCGCCGGATGCCACGAACTTCTCCACCAACTCGACTACTTCGTTCACCGACTCGACGGCGCCGATGTAGTCCTTCGGCGGTAGCACTCGCAACGCTTCCATGTCCTCACGGAAGAGTGCCGTCTCACGCATGCCGAGGACCATCCAGTCCTCGCCGTCGCGATTGGCGCGCTCGAACAGCGGGTCGTCCACGTCGGTCACGTTCTGGACGTAGTGGACGTCGTGTCCGGCGTCACGCCAGATGCGGTTCACGAGGTCGAACGTGAGGTACGTGGCCGCGTGACCGAGGTGGGTGGCGTCGTACGGGGTGATGCCGCAGACGTACATCGTCGCCTTCTTGCCCGGCGTGACGGGACGAACCTGACGGTCGGCTGTGTCGTACAGCCGCAACGGCGGCCCCTGACCGGGAACGGACGGGAGTGCGGTATCGGACCAAGACTGCATGCTGCCGAGCCTAGTGGAGGCTGCTCTGAGGCTGAGAAGGTGCTGGCTGATCCTGCTCCGGTTCGGGCGTCGACGCGAGCTTGCTCGGCCACCAGATCTTCTGACCGATGTCGTAGGTCAAGGCCGGTACCAGCAGAGATCGGACGATCAGGGCGTCGAGTAGGACGCCGAACGCCACGATGAACGCGATCTGCGCGAGGAACAACAGCGGGATCACCGCCAACGCCGAGAAGGTTGCTGCCAGAACAACTCCGGCAGAAGTGATCACGCCGCCGGTGACTGTGAGTCCCCGCAGAGCACCCGCGCGAGTGCCGATCTTCAGCGCTTCCTCCCGCACCCTCGTCATGAGGAAGATGTTGTAGTCGATTCCCAGCGCCACGAGGAACACGAATGCGAACAGCGGAACCACTGGATCCGCACCGGGGAAGCCGAAGACGTGGTCGAACACCAGCGACGAAATGCCCAGTGTCGCAGCAAACGAGAGCACAACGGTGCCCATGAGGAGCAACGGCGCCAGAAGCGAACGCAGCAGGAGTGAAAGAATGACGAACACCACGATGATCACCACCGGAATGATGAGAGTCCGGTCCCGAGTCGACGTGGTCTTGGTGTCGAGATCGGTCGCTGTGACACCGCCTACCAATGCGTCGGCGCCGTCCACAGCGTGAACTGCATCACGTAGGCGGACAATCGTGTCTTCGGCCGCGAGTGAGTCGGCAGCGTCGGTCAGCGTCGCCTGCAGGGAGACTCGTCCGTCGACAACCAGCGGTGATCCCCCGTTCTGGACGACACTCACATCACTGACACCGTCGACGCGACTTGCTGCCGCGACCGCATCGACCTGGTCGGCATTGGCGATCACCACGGCCGGCGACCCTGAACCGGCGTCGAAGTGCTCACCGAGAATCTCCTGGCCTGCAACCGAATCGACGTCGAGCAAGAAGATGTCGGACGAAGAGACACCGCTGGCCTTGAACTGCGGCATCATCAGCGCGAAGATCACCAACACCAGCGTCGACGCCACCCAGAAGCGGCGCGGATGCCTACCGATTCGAGCAGCGAGCCCGGCCCAGAACCGGTGATCGTTCGCCTCGTCGTGGTGCTCGCGGTCGGCGTCGAACTTCGGCTTGGTCGGCCAGTAGGCAGTTCGCCCGAACAACACCAGCACTGCCGGTAGGAACGTCATCGACGCGAGGAAGGACGCGGCAATCCCGATGGCAGCCACCGGACCGAGTCCGCGGTTGGAGTTCAGGTCGGAGAGCAACAGGCACAGAACGCCCGCGATGACCGTTCCGGCGGACGCTGCGACGGGTTCGAGCGTCGCGCGCCACGCGGTACGCATCGCCGCGTACTTGTCCTTCTCGATCCGCAACTCCTCGCGGTAGCGCGAGACCAGGAGCAGCGCGTAGTCGGTGGCGGCGCCGAACACGAGGATGAACAAAATGCCCTGGCTCTGACCGTTCAAGGCGATGACGTCTGCGTCCGCGAGCAGATATACGAGCAAGCTCGACAAACCGAGGGCGAAGATCGCCGAGAAGATCACGACGAACGGCAGGATCGGGCTCCGGTAGACGACGATCAGAATCAAGATCACCACGGACCCGGCGACCAACAACAGCAATCCGTCGATGCCCGCGAATGCTGCCGAAAGATCCGCAACCTGCCCCGCGGGTCCGGTCACCTTGACCGTGAGTCCATCAGGGCTCGATTCCAGCGCCGTGCGCAGCGCTTTCACACTGTCCTTGACCTCGAGCGTGCTGTCGACCGGCAAAAACATTTGCAGTGCCTGGCCGTCGGCTGACGGGATCGGCGGCGATGACGCGTCCCCGAACCCCTCGGTACCGACGAATGAATCGACAGTCTGGGACAGGAAGGTGGAGTCCGAAGGCTCGAGTCCACCTGATCGTTCCGCCACGATGATGGCCGGCACGAAGCGTGTGTCCGTGAAGCTCTCTTGAAGCTTCGCGACCTCGGTGGCTTCGGCCGAGGCGGGCAGGAACGAGGTGTTGTCGTTCTGCTGCACCGTGCTGAGCTTTCCGGCGAACGGCCCTCCGATCCCTCCGATTGCCAGCCAGCCGATCACGAGGAGAGCTGGCACAATCCATCGAAGGCGACGAACAGGACGATTTTGTACTGGTGTGCTCACTGGGTCTCCAGAGATCGGCAACAGATGAGGACTTGCCGACTATTTTGTTCAGCATGCTGAGTAATTGCAAACGGAAGGCAAAAACATGAGCAGCGACGGCCTGGACGACTGGCCCACCGGCCGACTGTTGTCCACCGCTGCACGCCTGGTAGAGCACTCGTGGGAGAAGGTTCTGCGGTCTCAGGACATGACTCACGCGGGCCTGATCGTGCTCCATTCGATCGCTGGTGGACCCGCGTCGCAACGCGACATCGCGAAGAACGCCCGAGTCACCGATCAGACGATGAGTCGCACGATCGACCGTCTCGAACGAGCGGGGCACGTCACCCGAGACACCGATCCGCGGGACGAGCGTCGGCGCGTGATCGCGATTACCGACGCCGGCCGCCAGACGTACGAGCGACTGCTGACGCTCGAGAAGGAAGATGCGGCATTGACCGTCGGGGTCGGGGATGTCGCCGCGCTGCGCGAACAACTACTGCGATTGGTTCGCTCACCCGGATTGAAGACCGCAACTCGCGAACAGCAGGAAACGTCTCGAGACTAGAAAGCCGGCCAGGGAATCGTTCGATGGCCGTTCGGTTCGGGCATCACAGCGGACTCTGCGAACTGCATCGCCCGCACCGCCAAAGCCACGATCTCTTCCTCGGTGATCAGTTCGGACAACTCGTCGCCCAGATCCCCGTCGAGAGTTGTCGCGAGTTCGGCGACGTCGGTAATCAAGGCGCCCGGTACGGGCTGCCCCGCCCACCCCCACAACACGGTCCGCAGCTTGTTCTCCGAGTGAAGACAGATTCCGTGATCAACCCCGTACACCGAGCCGTCGACGCCCTCGAGGGCGTGACCGCCCTTGCGGTCGGCATTGTTGATGAGGACGTCCAGAACGGCCATTCGTTGCAGCCGCGGATCGTCCGCATGGATGAGGGAGACGGGTTCGCCCTCCGAGTCGAAGGCCTGCAGAACCTCGAACCACCCGGGTGGGACATTGCCGGGACTGCACAGGTCGACCATCTCGAGGCCGCCCGATCCGTCCGCGCGGCGATCGACGGTGTCGATCCACCGCTGCACCATTCCTGGCCCGAAAGGACCGTCCCGCAACACTGTTCGCGGAATCACTCCCCAGCCCAGCGCCTCGGACACTCGGTACGACGCGACCTCACGCCCCGCCAGAGTGCCGTCCGGGAAATCCCACAGGGGGCGTTCCCCACGCACCGGCTTGTAGACCACACGGGTGGACTGCTCCCCCAGAGTCGACTCGCACACCAGCGTGGCGTTGCTCGCCGTGGTGATCTGACCGATCAGAGTCAGATCACCCTCGAGCAGAACGTCCGGCACCCCAGGTTCGGCCACGACGTCAGACCTCGTCGTCGTCTGCGTCGTCGATCGCAAAACCAAAGGACTCGCCGCGTCGGTAGCCGTTGGTGCGGATGCAGACGTGCCCCTCGGGCGCCAACGGTTCACCACACAGTGGGCACGGCGCGCGTCCCGCCGCGATGACGCGTTCGGACCGCAGCGAAAATTCGCGCGCTTGCTCAGGTGTCAGAAACACACGGACCGCGTCCGGACCGTCGTCGGCGTCGTCGAGGACAACCGATTCGTCGAACTCCGTCTCGCTGACGGCAAGCAACTCCACGACGACCGCGCCGGCATCGGCGTCCCAGCCGAGTCCCATCGTGCCCACCCGGAACTCCGCGTCGAGCGGAGTGACCAACGGGCTGAGATCGGAGACGTCGTCGGCTTGCGGCGGAACCTCGGTTCCGAACCGGCGATGTACCTCTTCGAGGAGTAGGCCCATGCGGTCGGCGAGGACCTGAACCTGCTGCTTCTCGAGCAGCACACTCACCACCCGTGCTTCGTGCACGGCCTGGAGATAGAAAGACCTGTCACCGGGTTCGCCCACCGTCCCTGCGACAAATCGGTCAGGAGTGCGAAATACGTGAATCGCGCGCGACATTGCACCTCCTCGAGTTCGAGCAGAACATCACTGAGTACCCATTATCCGTCACAGCTCACGCACCGACCTCTCCGCCGGGGACGGACTCCTGTGCAGGAGCCGAGCCGTTGGTCGCGGCCTTCGCTGCACCGATCGCTGCGAGCACGTCTCCGGTGTCGTTGACCCTCAGTACGAACGGCAGAGTGGCCGTGTACCGAATCACGCTGACCGAAGCGGGCTCGGCGACGATGCGCTGGAACGAATCGAGGTGCATCGCAAACGCATCGGCGAGAACCGATTTGATGACGTCGCCGTGCGTGCACGCGATCCAGACGACGTCTTTGCCGTGTTCTTCGGCCAGCCGTGCGTCGTGCTCGCGGATCGCGGCAACGGCTCGCGCCTGGACCTGGGCCAGTCCTTCACCGCCTGGGAACACGGCACCGGAAGCGTGGCGCTGCACCACTTTCCAGAGCGGTTCCTCCAGCAGTTCCTTGAGAGGGCGGCCCGTCCAGTCTCCGTAGTCGACCTCGATGAGGCGATCCTCCACCCGCGGCGTCAGACCACGGTCGACGGCAATGGGGCCGACCGTCTGCTCGCACCGCAACAGCGGCGAGCGGACGATCTCCGCGATGTCCAGACCAACCAGCCGATCGACGACGCCTTCGGCCTGTTTCCGGCCGTGATCGTCGAGTTCCACACCCGGCGTTCGACCGGCCAGGGTATGGGCAGTGTTGGACGTCGACCGCCCGTGCCGCAGTAGGACAACTGTCATTCCACAACCCTAATGGGGCGGTGGCCGCACGGACGGGTGGTCGACGTCGAAACGGGCCCTATGTCGCGGACACGACCCCTGTGGCCAGCAACGCAAGGACGACTACGCCGAGAGCGATTCTGTATCCGACGAACCAGTACATGGAGTGATCGACAACAAATCGAAGCAGCCAGGCGATCGCTGCGTAACCGACCGCGAAGGCGATGACGGTTGCCACCAGCAACTGCGGACCGCTCGCGTTCAGACCCTCACCGGCCGGCTCGAAGGCATCCGGGAGGCTGAACAAACCGGAGGCGAGAACTGCCGGAATCGCCAAGAGGAACGAGTAACGAGCTGCGGCCTCACGGGTGAGCCCGAGGAAAAGACCGGCGCTGATCGTGCCACCTGAGCGCGAGACGCCCGGGATGAGCGCGAGTGCCTGCGCCGAACCCATGATGATGCCGTCGCGCGCTGTGAGCGTTTCGATGGGCCGAGTCTTGCGCCCGTAGTACTCGGCAGCGGCGATGACAAGCGCGAACACGATCAACATTGTGGCGATCAACCACAGATTGCGTGCGCCGGTACGGATCTGGTCCTTGAAGAAGAACCCGAGAATGCCGACTGGAATGGTGCCGATGATGACGTACCAACCCATGCGGTAGTCGAGATCGCCCCGATGCTCGGCGTTGAACACACCCCGGAACCAGGCAGTGATGATCCTCACGATGTCGCGCGCAAAATAGATCAGCACTGCCAGCTCGGTGCCGAGCTGCGTCACCGCGGTGAAGGACGCACCGGCGTCACTGCCGAAGAATATCTCCGACACGATTCGCAAATGTCCGGAAGACGAGATGGGCAGGAACTCGGTCAATCCCTGCACGAGGCCCAGGATCACGGCCTGGAGCCAGGTCATCGCTTCGCCCATCACTCACCGATCCCGGCTGATTCGAATGGGGTTACTGCACACAGGTTTCGTGTGTCGGGTTCACGTTTCACCGGCGCCACGCTACCGGTGCTCACTGCAGCGCGCCGCGCCCGGCACGTCCGTGTCCGAATACCCCGACTCGAGGCGAGCGCCCACTAGTCTGCACGTGGTGAGATCTCTCGGGTGCCGCACTTGCGCACACGAGTCGGGCGCGAGATGCAGGCGGTTATGAAGCACAGATCTGTCGGAACGAGCGGACTTCGGGTCTCGCGACTTGGGCTCGGCACACTGACATGGGGACGCGACACGGACGGCGACGAGGCTGCGGCGCAGCTGCTCGCCTTCGCCGAGGCCGGCGGAACCTTGGTCGACACCTCGCCCGCGTACGGCGCCGGTGCGGCGCAACGGATCCTCGCCGAGTTGCTCGACGACGTCGTTCCGCGTGACGAACTCATCATCAGCTCTAGCGCCGGCATCGATCCCACTCCGATCGGCACCGACCGCGTCGACTGCTCGCGGCGCGGATTGCTCCGCCAACTCGACGCGACTCTTCGTGAACTCGGAACCGACTTCCTCGACATGTGGCAGGTCGCAACCTGGGATCCGCTCACGCCCGTCGACGAGGTTGCAGCAACCCTCGACTACGCGGTCTCGAGCGGCAAGGTGCGGTACGTCGGGGTACGAGGTTACCTCGGCTGGCAGCTCGCGACGGCCGTCGGAGCCGGTGGCGCAACAACACTCGCCGCGACGCAGGCCGAGTACTCACTGCTCGCACGCGGCGTCGAGGAGGAATTGTTCGCAGCGGCGGCCCATCACGGCGTCGGAGTGTTCGCCGCAGTGCCTCTCGCGGGCGGCGTTCTGACTGGCAAATACCGCGACGGCATTCCCGTCGATTCCCGCGGCGCCGACGAAGCACATTCACAGGACGTTCAGAGCTACCTCACCGATTCCTCGATCCGGGTGGTCGACGCCGTCGTTACCGCCGCCGACGGTCTGGGTACTTCACCACTGGCGGTGGCACTGGCCTGGGCGCGCGATCGCGCCGGGGTGGCCAGCGCCGTCGTCGGCACGCGTGATCTCGCCCAGTTGACAGGAGTACTGGCAACCGAAGAATTGGAACTTCCGAAAGCGATTGCCGCGGCTCTCGACGACGTGAGCGCTTGATCTGTCCCGCTGATCGAAATACCGAAGGTATCGTCTTGGCGAGGGCAGGCTAACCTAGTAGGCAACGCTTTACTACAGCCTCAGGAGAATCCATGACCACGCTCGACGCAGACAGCCTTTCCGCAGACGCAGGCCCCGCCTTCTCCGAACGAATCAAGACCGAGACGGACGCAGCGCACCGCGAGACCGAGCAGTCGCGTTTCGTGGATGCTCTGCTCGGCGGTGAGCTGACCACCGCAGGCTATGCCGCTCTCCTGGGGCAGACCTACCTCGTCTACACCAGCCTCGAAGAAGCCGGCCGCACCCACGCCGACAACGAGTTGGTCACTCCGTTCCTGTCCGAGGATCTGCTGCGGGTGGCTTCACTCGAGTCCGATCTCGAATTCCTCGGCGGACCGAACTGGCGCGACGAACTCGTGGCACTGCCGGCAACCGAGCGCTACATCGCCCGCCTGAAGGAGGTGGCGTTCGACTGGCCTGCCGGCTTCGTCGCACATCACTACCTTCGGTACATGGGCGATCTCTCGGGCGGACAGATCATCCGCCGCATGCTCGAACGCGCCTACGGATTCGAGACCGACGGACTTCGCTTCTACATCTTCGAAGGCATCCCCAAGCCGAAGCCCTTCAAGGACGATTACCGCTCGAATCTGGATGCACTGCAGATTCCTGCCGAGGAACAGCAGCGTTTCATCGACGAGGTGAATCTGGCGTACCGCCTCAACGGCGACCTGTTCGCCGACCTCGAAGGCGACATCGAGAGCTACCTCGTCAAATGATGAAACGCTTGGCCGCGGCGGCACTGGTCGCAGCAGCCGGTTTCGGTCTGGTGGCTTGCGGTTCCAGCGACAATTCCACGACATCTCAGGGTGCCCGGACCGCAGTACTCGAAGACTCCAGCCCGGTTCCCGTGTCCGACAACCCGACCGCGACACTGCCCGTGACGGTGAAGAGCTTCGACGGCGTCGACGTGACCATCACCGACATCAGCCGGATCGTTGCGGCCGACCGCTACGGGACGCTCGCGACGACGACGGTGGCGCTCGGCCTCGGTGACAATCTTGTCGGCCGCGACACTGCAGCCAAGTTCCCCGCAGTCGCAGACGTTCCGGTTGTCACGGTCGGCGGCCAATCGCTCAACACCGAGGCGATCCTCGACCTCGATCCCACCGTGGTTCTCACCGACACGAGTATCGGGCCCAAGAGCGTCCAGGATCAGTTGCGCGCCGCCGGTGTTCCTGTCGTCTTCTTCGATCCCACCCGAACACTCGAGGGTGTGCCGGGACAACTCCAGGCCGTCGCCGACGCGCTCGGCGTCCCCGCCCAGGGCGCGGCGCTGGTCGATCGGACCGAATCGGAAATCGCTGGAGCTCGTGATCTGGTCCCCGCCGAGGGCGATCCACTGAAGATCGCGTTCCTCTACATGCGCGGATCGGCCATCACCATGATCGGCGGTGAAGGGTCCGGAGCCGATTCCTTGATCGAGGCACTCGGCGCCACCGATGCAGGAACCGCCTCGGGCATCACACAACAGTTCGTGCCCATCACCAGCGAAGCGCTCATCGCCGCCGCGCCGGACGCCCTGCTCATGATGACGGACGGGTTGGCGTCGATCGGCGGTATCGACGGCCTCGATAAGGTCCCTGGCATTGCTCAGACACCGGCCGGAAAGAACAAACGAGTAGTCGACATGGAGGACGGAGTGTTGCTCAGCTTCGGGCCGAACACCGGACGTGTCATGGCGGCACTTGCCGAAGCGATCTACGAGCCCGGTGGATCGTGAGCAGAGATTTGTGAGTGTTGATTCGTGAGTACAGAAACAGATAGTTCCGACGCAGGTAAGACCGGGTCCGCAGCGGAGGATTCACACGACGTCAAGGGCGCCGACAAGTCGGCATCTCGCCCCGCGTCGCGGTCGCGGGTGAGTGCGGTTCTGATCAGCTTGACTCTCGCTCTGGTGATCGTCGCAGTGCTGTCGGCGTGCATCGGTCAGGTTCCGACGTCACCGCTCGAGGTTTTGGGCAGCATCCTGCACCGCATCGGGCTCGATCTCGGTCCGATGCCCGCCCATCCCAGTGGTGAAGTGACCTTGTGGGAGGTTCGTTTCCCCCGCGTCGTGCTCGCCATCTGTGTCGGCGCGGCGCTGGGATGTTCCGGTGCGCTTCTGCAAGGTGTGTTCTCCAATCCGCTGGCCGAGCCCGGAGTGATCGGAGTGTCCGCGGGTGCGGCGGTCGGCGCGAGCGCTGTCATCGTTGTCGGCGGCACGTTCGTGGCCGGCTGGGCTGTAGCTGCCGCCGCGTTCGTCGCCGGACTGGTCACCACCGCTGCGGTGTATCTGCTCGCTCGGCACGAGGGCAGAACCGAAGTGGTGACGCTGGTGCTGACCGGCGTTGCGATCAACGCGTTCGCCGGCGGTCTCATCGCCTTCTTCACCTTTGTCGCCAGCCCGTCTGCTCGCGATCAGATCGTGTTCTGGCAACTCGGCTCACTCAACGGTGCTTCGTGGAACGCAGTCCTGATCGTGGCCCCGATGACCGTCGTCGGGATCGCCGCGACCATGATGATCGCCCCACGTCTCGACCTGCTGGCGCTCGGTGAACACGCGGCCCGTCACCTGGGCGTCAATGTCGAACGGCTTCGCCAGTTCGCGGTTCTGATCGTCGCTCTCCTGGTCTCGGCGAGTGTTGCCTTCACCGGCATCATCCTCTTCGTCGGTCTGGTCGTTCCGCACCTGATGCGCATTCTCGTCGGACCTGGCCACCGCGCGCTGATTCCCGCGAGCGCCCTTGCCGGCGCACTGGTTCTGCTGGTCGCAGACCTCGGCTCGCGGTCGCTGATCGACAACGCGGACCTGCCACTCGGAATGCTGACCGCTCTGGTGGGTGGACCGTTCTTCTTCTGGCTTCTCCGACGCACTCGCGCACAACAGGGCGGGTGGGCATGAGCAGCCTCATCCGAAACTGGCGCGAACTCTTCGGCCGCGTCACCCCCGAACCGGAGAGCCCTGACGTCGGTGATGTCACCCTCGAAGCGCGCGACATCTCCGTCGAGCGCGGTGGTCGGCACATTCTCGAAGGCGTGTCCATCGAAGTCCGCGCCGGAGAAGTCGTCGTCCTCGTCGGACCGAACGGCGCCGGTAAGTCGACACTTCTTGCGGCGTTGGCCGGTGATCAGCCCGTCATCGCGGGGCGGGTGGACGTCGACGGCACCGACCTCACACAGTGGTCGCCGATCGACATGGCGCGCCGACGCGCGGTGCTCCCCCAGAAACACACCATCGGATTTTCGTTCAGTGCTCGCCAGGTCGTTCGCATGGGCCGCGCACCCTGGGCCGGAACTCGCCGAGAAGACCGCGACGGCGCTGCCATCACCGCGGCGATGAAGACCTGCGATGTCGAAGGGTTCGCCAATCGGCCGTTTGCCGTGCTGTCCGGTGGCGAGCAGGCGCGAGTCGCACTTGCGCGGGTACTGGCGCAGGAAACGTCGACCATCCTGCTGGACGAACCGACGGCAGCACTCGATCTCGGACACCAGGAGGCGGTGATGTCCGTGGCGCGCGCCCGCGCTGCGGACGGCGATGCCGTCGTCGTCGTGTTGCACGATCTCGCGTTGGCAGCGGCGTACGCGGATCGGATCGTCGTGCTCGAAAATGGACGGATCGCCGCTGACGGTCCCCCGGAATCGGTGTTGCACGAAGAACTTCTGACCCGCGTCTACGGTTATCCGGTCGAGGTGTTTCCGCATCCGAAGACCGGAGCAACCCTGGTGATCCCGCGCCGAGAATTCACCGAACAGAATCGATGATCGATCCCAGCCTGCTGAGGACGGCTCTCACCGTCGGCAGGCTGCGACTGTCGGCCTCACGAACTCCGTCACCGGAACCGGGCTGTGACCAATCAGCCTCCGTCGAGAGAACTGCGTCGCGGACCACACCGGCGATGCTTCGCTCGTCGGTCAGATCGATATCGGTCACCGATCGCTCGGCCGTAGCAATGACATCCGACGGGGTTGGCACACTGTGCTCGCAGTATTCGCCGTAAACCTCGACGAACAACACGCTCTTGCGTACGCGAAACGCGAAAGTTCGACCGTCGGACCTGCCGAAACCGTGTGCGTGAGCGCCGACGGTGAGGTCCTCGATCTCGAAGCCCGGCCGCGCCGGTTCGGGCGACTGCGCGCCGGAATCGGTGGGTTCTGTGGGAATCACAATGATCTCCTCGGTGATTGCAGCGTCAACCGCAATCGCTGTTCGTACGGTATCGCGTCAAGGGTGTGAGCGGAATGGTCGGTAGTTCCTCGACGCGATGAACGGCGCCCGACTGCGATCAGGGATGATCGATGACAGTCGCACTGCGTGAAGAACAGATGACAAGAAAAAGAGGAACTACACATGGCTCGCCTAGGGATCCGCACCACTGCAGCAGCAATGGGGGCGGCGGTTCTGCTGGTCACAGGATGTTCTTCCGGAGATGGCGGAGACGACCTCATCACGATCGATCCCGCAACGGCCGCGGTCTCGCCGGCCACCACCAGCACCCCGGACGGCGTGGTTCACCCGTATTCAGGTCTGATCGATTCCATCACATTCGACCCGATCACGCGCAGCGCTGTCCTGGTCGCCGGCAACCCCCGCTCGGTGCTGGTCGTTCCTGCGGACGGCTTGTCCGGCGCCGACCCGGCCTCGACAGGTCGTCCGATCACCCTGAATTCGGACGTGCGCGACGTCTCGATCGCCGCTGACGGCAACGCGCTGCTGTCGATGGATCGCCAGGTAGTGAAGCTGAATCTGACTTCGGGCGAGCAGACGTCCATCCCGGTCGACGGCCAGGCAAACTCCGCGGTCGAACTCACCGACGGCCGCATCGCGATCGGTACGGACAATGGTTCAGTTCACATCGTCGACCCGAAGACCGATCAGTCACAGAAGGTTTCGGGATTCGCATCCGTGGACGAACTCGCGGTGACCGGCGACAACCTGAGCGCCCTCGATCACCGTCAGACCTCGCTGACGGCGATCAACCTCGAAGACGGCAAACTCGGCGTTGCACTCCGTGCCGGTGAGGGTGCGACCCACCTGGCCACCGATCGCTTCGGACGCATCCTTGTCACCGACACCACCGGCAACGAACTGCTCGTCTTCACTGCCGATCCGCTCCTGATGCACCAGCGCTACCCCGTCGGCGAGTCGCCGTACGCCGTTGCCTACGACGAGACCGCGGATCGAGTGTGGGTCACGCTGACCGCAACCAACGAGGTAGTCGGCTTCGACCTGTCGTCCGGCATCCCTGTGGAGACCGGACGGTTCAAGACGGTGCGACAGCCGAATTCGTTGGCCGTAGACTCTTCCAACGGCAATCTGATCGTCGGATCGGCAACCGGTGACGGGCTGCAGGTCATCCCGTCACGGGAGAACTGATGGAAAAGCGTGCGCGCGGGATCCCCGCGCAGTGGGAAACGTCGGACGACAAGTTCGACTACGTGCCACTCCGGCTACCGCCGAACGTTTCGCGGGTCACGGCGTCGATGCGGCTGGCGATCTCCGCCGAGTTCGGCGGTTGGGAACTCTCCCGCGTTCGTCTCTACCCCGACGGCAGCCGACGTGTGCTTCTCAAGCGCAAGAAGACGCCGCTGCACGTGACCGATCCGGACGGCATTCAGCACTGATCGTTCGAAATACGAACAGGATCCGTCGCCGTCGAAGCCGCTGACAACATCACACCACCGAAGAGCTGGAGAATCGTGTACCAACTGCTGCTGAGCCTGATGTTCCGGGTACCACCGGAACGCATCCACCACATTGCCTTCACTGCGATGAAACTGGTGACACGGTTCGCTCCCCTTCGCTGGCTGGTCTCGAAAGTTCTTGTCGTCGACGACCCGGTTTTGCGCAGTCAGGCTTTCGGTCTGACGTTCCCCGCACCTCTCGGTCTGGCGGCCGGATTCGACAAGGACGCCACCGGAGTCGACGCCTGGGGCCCGTTGGGCTTCGGTTTCGCCGAGGTCGGTACGGTGACGGCCCAGGCTCAGCCCGGTAACCCCGCGCCGCGTCTGTTCCGGCTTCCGGCCGATCACGCTCTGATCAACCGGATGGGCTTCAACAACCACGGCGCCGGTCATGCCGCCAACTTCCTGCGGCAGCGCCGCGTCACGGTGCCGATCGGCGCCAACATCGGCAAGACCAAGATCGTCGAAGCCGCCGACGCCGCCGCCGACTACACCGCCAGCGCGCAGCTTCTCGGACCGCTGGCCGACTTCATGGTCGTGAATGTCAGCTCGCCGAACACACCCGGACTCCGTGATCTACAGGCCGTCGAATCACTGCGCCCGATCCTGCAGGCCGTGCTCGACACCGTCAGCGTGCCGGTACTGGTGAAGATCGCGCCCGACCTCTCGGACGAGGACGTCGACGCGGTCGCCGATCTGGCAATCGAACTCGGACTTGCCGGAATAGTCGCGACCAACACCACGATCCGTCGCGACGGTTTGAACACCCCGGACGCAGAGGTAGCTGCACTCGGCGCGGGCGGGCTGTCCGGCGCACCGGTTGCCGAGCGCTCGCTCGAGGTACTTCGGCGCCTGTACGCCCGAGTGGGCGACAAGATAACCATCATCTCGGTCGGCGGTATCGAGACGGCCGATCAGGCGTGGGAACGGATCCTCGCCGGCGCGACGCTGGTGCAGGGATACACCGGCTTCATCTACGGCGGACCGTTCTGGGCCCGCAGCATCCACAAAGGCATCGCCAAGCGCGTGCGCGCGGCAGGCTTCTCGTCGATCGCGCAGGCGGTCGGAGCTGAGAACCCTCGTTAGAAACTGCTGTGCGCCTTTATTAACCGCGGGCGGTTAATAAAGGCGCACAGCGGGGTGACTATTCGACCTCGAACGTCCCGGTCAGGGTTGCACGCGCAATCGCGTGATGGAACACGTTGAAACCGAGGAACGCCGGTGACGAGTCGGCAGTGACACCGTCGAGCGTCCCCACGTCGAGGGCATGCACTGCGACGATGTAGCGATGCGGACCGTGCCCGGGAGGCGGGCCTGCACCGATGAAACCGAACCCGCCGCCGTCGTGGCGGAGCGTGACGGTTCCGGCAGGCAGGACACTGCTGTCGGCCGCGCCGGCACCGGCCGGAAGTTCGGTGACGGAAGCCGGAATGTTCGCCACGGCCCAATGCCAGAATCCCGACGCCGTCGGTGCGTCCGGGTCGAACACCGTCACGACAAAACTCTTCGTCTCGGCCGGAAAGCCCGACCACGAGAGCTGCGGTGAGATGTCTTCGCCACCGGGAACACCGAAGGCACCACTGGCCTGAGCAAGCTTCAGCGGCTGGCCGGCAGTGATGTCGTCACTGGTCAGCTCGAAACTCGGCAACTTCGGCAATGGTTCGTACGGATCGTGCGCCATGCGAATCCTTTCTGTGACAAGAGAGCTCGATGTGAGTCGAGCTCACGGATCTATCCACGTGCTCGTCAGGAATTGAGCAGGAAATGTTCCAGAACACGTGTCCCGAACAGTAGTGCGTCCACCGGAACTCGCTCGTCGACGCCGTGGAACAGCGCGCTGAAATCCAGCTCGGGCGGCAACTGCAACGGTGCGAAACCGAAGCAGCGAATGCCGAGTTTCGCGAATGCCTTCGCGTCGGTTCCACCGGAGAGCATGTACGGAACTGTGCGAGCCTCCGGATCGTGGGCGAGAATCGCCTCGTTCATGGCGTCGACAAGGTGGCCGTCGAACGTCGTCTCGTACGAGTCCAGCTTGGTGATCCACTCGCGGGTCACGTCGGGACCGATCAGTTGGTCCACCGTTCGCTCGAATTCGGCCTGCCGGCCCGGCAGCACACGGCAGTCGAAGACCGCCTCGGCCGTCTGCGGAATGACGTTCGCCTTGTAACCGGCCTTGAGCATCGTCGGGTTCGCGGTGTCACGGAACGTCGCCCCGATGATGTTGGCGATCGTGCCCAGCTTCGCGAGGGTCCCGTCGATGTCGGGTGATCCCGGATCGAAGTCCAATCCGGTCTCTTCGCCGACGGCGGTCAGGAACTCCGCGACGGAATCGGAGATCACGATCGGGAACTGGTGGGCAGCCAGCCTCGAGACCGCGCCGGCGAGTGTGGCGACCGCGTTGTCGTCGTGCAGGAAGGAGCCGTGCCCGGCGCGTCCCTTGGCGGTCAGACGCATCCACCCGAGACCTTTTTCCGCAGTCTCCACCAGGTAGAGGCGGCGGTCGGTTCCGTCAGGTCGCGGAACCGTCAGCGAGAAGCCGCCGACCTCACCCACGGCCTCGGTCACTCCCTCGAACAGATCCGGGCGATGCTCGACCAGCCACTGGCATCCGTACTTTCCGCCGGCTTCCTCGTCCGCCACGAAGGCGAACACCAGATCACGCGGCGGTACGACGCCTTCCGCCTTGAACTGTCTGGCGAGGGCCAGGATCATCCCGACCATGTCCTTCATGTCCACGGCGCCGCGCCCCCAGACGTAACCGTCCTGGACGGTGCCGGCAAAGGGGTGCACGCTCCAGTCGGCGGGCTCGGCCGGGACGACGTCGAGGTGACCGTGAAGCATCAGCGCGCCGCGACCCGACTCGGCTCCCTTCAAGCGAGCAAAGACATTCCCGCGGCCAGGTGCACCGGACTCGACGTATTCCGTCTCGTAACCGACTTCTTGAAGCTGCGCGGCAACCCACTCCGCGCACGCACGCTCGCCTTTGGTGGTTTCGAGTTCTCCCGTGTTCGAGGTGTCGAAGCGGATGAGAGAACTGACCAGTTCGACTACTTCTGCTTCGGCTCTGCTCGGATTCGGATTAATCGGGGTTGTGGTCATTCCACTTTCCTACCATCGAATCAAACGGCGCGGGCGACCGGAATGCCCCGCAACCTGGCGATTTGGGGCAGCTGAGCTAATCGGATACTCTTTCCCAGCACCGAGAAATCGGGGCCGAGTCCGAGTGGCGGAATGGCAGACGCGCTAGCTTGAGGTGCTAGTGTCCTATTAACGGACGTGGGGGTTCAAGTCCCCCCTCGGACACTCTGTGTTGAGACAGACAGGAAAAGCTCCGGTTCATCGAACCGGAGCTTTTCTCGTAATTGGCGAAGTTCCCGAACCAGGGAACAGTCCGCGCGAGCGGCGATCGAGATGGAACAGAAGTTCGAAGTGGATACAGACACCAAGAAGTCGGATGCACTGCAGGCAGATTCGCTGGAAACAGCCGATTCAGAATCTGCTCGAGCCGAACTCACCGGACTCGACCCCTCAGAACTCGAAATCTGCTTGAAGGTCCTTTCCGAAGCCGCCGAACTCGACGACGAGCATCCCGACTCGATCACCATGCAGCGCGCTGTCGGCCATCTGTTCAAGCGACTCAAGAAGAAGCGCCGCCTCGCTTCGCGCGCAGCCGTCAACGAAGCCGACCGCCAAGTGGTCGCCGCGACGGCCACCGGTTCACCCGATCGCATCGACGACGAAACCGCTGGAATTCCGATCAAGTCGAACACCGCGGGCGCTTCCGCCGGCACGCTCATCAAGGCGCGGCCGTGCTACATCTGCAAGCAGCGCTACACCGCAGTCGATGCCTTCTACCACCAACTGTGCCCCGATTGCGCTGCCACCAGCCGCAGCAAACGTGACGCCAGCACCGATCTGACCGGCCGACGCGCACTACTCACCGGCGGCCGCGCGAAGATCGGCATGTACATCGCTTTGCGCCTGTTGCGTGACGGTGCGCATCTGACCATCACGACGCGATTCCCCAACGACGCGATCCGCCGATTCAAGGCGATGGAGGACAGCAACGACTGGATTCATCGTCTGCGCATCGTCGGCATCGACCTCCGCGACCCCGCCCAAGTTGTTGCACTCGCGGATTCTGTTGCCGCACAGGGTCCGCTCGACATCCTCATCAACAACGCCGCACAAACAGTTCGACGCTCCCCCGGTGCTTACGGCGCTTTGGTGGACGCCGAATCCGGCGCACTGCCTGCCGGTGAACTGCCCGATGTCCTGACCTTCGGCAAGACGAGCGACGCTCACCCCGCTGCTCTGGCCGGATCGCTGTCGGACGTCGCGAGTATCACCTCCGGAAATCTCTCGGCCGACGCGGTCAGTTCGCTCGCTCTCGTCGCCAAGTCGGCGTCACCCGATCGCATCGAGCAGGGCATTGCCATCGACGCCGGCGGACTGCTGCCGGACCTCGCGCACACCAACAGCTGGGTTCAGACCGTCGAAGAGGTCGATCCGATCGAGCTTCTCGAAGTCCAGCTCTGCAACTCGGTGGCGCCCTTCATCCTCGTTTCGCGCCTGCGCCCGTCGATGGCTGCGGCCGCAGCGCGACGCAAGTACGTCGTGAACGTTTCCGCCATGGAGGGTCAGTTCAGCCGCGCGTACAAGGGCCCTGGCCACCCGCACACCAACATGGCCAAGGCAGCACTGAACATGTTGACCCGCACCAGCTCCAAGGAAATGCTCGACGACGGCATCCTCATGACCGCCGTCGACACCGGCTGGATCACCGACGAACGCCCACACTTCACCAAGATGCGGTTGGCCGACGAAGGTTTTCACGCACCACTCGACCTCGTCGACGGTGCCGCCCGCGTCTACGACCCCATCGTTCAGGGTGAACTGGGCGTCGACCTGCACGGCTGCTTCCTCAAGGACTACAAACCCTCGCCGTGGTGAGATGGGCGGCACGGCCGCGGTGATGATGGGCGGCACCGCCGCAGTGGTGACAGGCGGCACCTAGCCGCCCCGATGTGGCGATCTCGTCACCCCCAAACCCCCGTGTCGAGTAGCTCATTTCAGGTAGAGCACAGCATCGCAGGCGATAATGGACTGCGAACCTGCTCACCGACTCGGAGGAACCATGACGATCGCCGTCGTACACAAGGACAGCCCGGAAGGCCGCGCCGCAATAGTGGCCGCTGCACGGGAATCCGTGGGTCGAAGCGAAGAACTGCTGGTTCTGCACGTCCTGGACGACGTCAACATCGGAGACACCGTCAGTATCGGAAACACCGAGGATGATCGGGCCGCTCTTCGCGGCGAGATTCAGTCGGCGCTCGACGCCGGTGGATTCTCGGAGACGAAGTGGGATCTGCGCACCACCGAGCATGACGGCGATCCAGTGACCGCGCTCGTCAACCTGGTGCACGGCGCGGGTGTCGATCTCCTGATCGTCGGAACGCGCCGGATGTCCCCCATCGGCAAGTTCCTGCTCGAACGCCCACTGCAGCGCCTGTTGCTCGAAGTCGAGGCTCCGATCCTCGTCGTCAAGGAACCCCTCCCCGCCGAGTGACCGCGGTCACATCACTTTCCGGTACTCGTTTGTAGGCTGGCTCCATGACTGGAACCTCGCCCGCCCGAGAACTCGACATCATCGTCTACGGAGCGAGCGGCTTCGTCGGAAAGCTACTCGCCGACTACCTGGTCAAACACGCACCCGAAGGCACGAAGATCGGCCTCGGCGGCCGCTCACTCGAGAAGTTGGCAGCCACCCGCGCGGATCTGGGTACCGCCGCTGCCGACCTCCCCCTGATCATCGCCGACGCCGACGACGCCACAGCACTGAAGGCACTCGCCCAGCGAACCCGGGTCGTCGCCACCACGGTCGGTCCGTACGCCAAGTACGGCCACGCTCTTGTTCACGAATGCGCTGCCGCCGGAACTCATTACGTCGACCTCACCGGCGAGGTGCTGTTCCACCGCGAGAGCATCGACGCCAACCACGACCTGGCCGTGTCGACCGGTGCCAAGATCGTCCATTCCTGCGGATTCGATTCCATCCCTTCCGATCTCGGAGTTCACGTCCTGCACGAGAAGGTCGCCGCCGACGGCGCCGGCGAACTCACCGACACCACCCTGGTAGTCACCGCGCTGCGCGGAGGCGTGAGCGGTGGCACCATCGATTCGCTTCGCAACCAGATCGACGTGTCGAAAGACGATGCGCCCCTGCGGAAACTCGCCGCCTCGCCGTACTCGCTGAGCCCCGATCGTGATCGGGAGCCCGAACTCGGACGCCAGAGCGACGTGAGCGTGGTCGACGGCAAGAAGATCGATCCTTCACTGAAGGGGTGGAAGGCACCGTTCGTGATGGCGTCGTACAACACACGAGTCGTCCGTCGCAGCAATGCGCTCCGAGAGTGGGCGTACGGCAAGAAGTTCAAGTACAGCGAGGTGATGAGCGTCGGCTCTTCCGTCGTGTCTCCGGTGATCGCGGGCGGAGTGGCGGTCGGCCTCGGTGCGCTGGTCGCCGGACTCGCCCTTCCGCCGACGCGCTTCCTTCTGGACAAGGTATTGCCTGCTCCCGGTGAAGGTCCGAGCGAGAGCACCCAGAAGAAGGGTCATTTCACGCTCGACGTGTTCACCACGACCACGACCGGCGCTCGATACACATCACGAGTGAAGGCGAAGGGCGACCCGGGATACAGCGCGACGGCGGTGATGCTCGGCGAATCTGCGTTGTCGTTGGCGAAGGACCACAGGGACCTCCCACAGGCCACCGGCGTCCTGACCCCCGCGACAGCGCTCGGCGACGTCCTGGTCGAGCGTCTGCGCAAAGCCGGTTTCGAGATTTCCGCGCGCAAACTCTAGACAGAACGAATTTCACTTGATCGTTTCAGCTATTCGCGCCCGATTATCGCAGCTCAGGGCGCGGACAGCGGTGGGAATACTCCCAGGTAACATTGATGTTGGTTCATGGCATCCATATGTGGTGCTCCGCTTTCGGAAAAGTGAGGCTATTCATGACTGAGCGCGTTCAGGTCGGCAGTCTTCAGGTTGCCAAGGTTCTCTACGACTTCGTGGTCGAGGAGGCTCTTCCCGGCACCGGTGTAGACGCCGAAACGTTCTGGGCCGGCGCCGACAAGGTCATCACCGAGCTCGCACCGAAGAACCGCGACTTGCTTGCCAAGCGTGACGATCTGCAGGCTCAGATCGATCAGTGGCATCGCGATCACGCCGGCGCTCCCATCGACGCCGCCGCGTACAAGGCGTTCCTGCAGGAAATCGGCTACCTTCTGCCGACGCCTGCCGAGTTCTCGGTCACCACCGCGAACGTCGACACGGAGATCACCTCTACGGCCGGCCCGCAGTTGGTCGTCCCGATCCTCAACGCGCGCTTCGCACTCAACGCGTCCAACGCCCGCTGGGGTTCGTTGTACGACGCGCTGTACGGCACCAACGCCATCTCGGAGGAGAACGGCGCCGAGAAGGGTTCCGGCTACAACAAGGTCCGCGGCGACAAGGTCATCGCCTGGGCGCGTGAATTCCTCGACGCCGCAGCACCTCTCGCGTCGGGATCGCACGCAGATTCAACCAAGTACATTGTCGACGGCAGCGAACTGAAGATCACGTTGGCAGACGGTACGGTCACCACGCTCGCCCAGCCGGAGAAGTTCGTCGGCTACCTCGGCGAGAAGGACGCACCCACGAGCATCCTGCTGCTCAACAACGGACTGCACGCCGAGATCCAGATCGACGCATCCTCGCCGATCGGCAGCACCGACGCAGCCGGCGTCAAGGACGTCGTTCTCGAATCCGCCGTCACCACCATCATGGACTTCGAGGACTCGGTCGCCGCTGTCGACGCCGACGACAAGGTTGTCGGTTACCGAAACTGGTTGGGCCTCAACCGCGGTGACCTGTCCGAGGAGATCAAGAAGGGTGCCAAGTCCTTCACTCGTACGCTCAACGGCGACCGTAAGTACACGGCCGTCGACGGCAGCGAACTCAGCCTGCACGGTCGTTCACTTCTGTTCGTCCGCAACGTCGGTCACCTCATGACCAACCCCGCGATCCTCGACGCCGACGGCAACGAGGTTCCCGAGGGCATTCTCGACGCTTTGATCACCAGCACCTGCGCAGTCCACGGCCTGTCGATCAGTGACGCCAACGGCCCGCTCGACAACAGCCGCACCGGCTCGATCTACATCGTCAAGCCCAAGCAGCACGGTCCCGAGGAAGTTGCGTTCACCACCGAACTGTTCGGCCGCGTCGAGCAGGTCCTCGGGCTTCCCGAGAACACGCTCAAGGTCGGCATCATGGACGAGGAGCGTCGCACGACAGTCAACCTCGCTGCCTGCATCAAGGAAGCCGTCGACCGCGTCGTGTTCATCAACACCGGCTTCCTCGACCGCACCGGCGACGAGATCCACACCTCCATGGAAGCCGGCGCGATGGTGCGCAAGGCCGAGATGAAGAAGCAGAAGTGGATCGGCGCCTACGAGGACTGGAACGTCGACACCGGACTGGCCTGCGGCCTGCAGGGCAAGGCTCAGATCGGTAAGGGCATGTGGGCCATGACCGAGCTGATGGCGGACATGCTCGAGCAGAAGATCGGCCACCCCAAGGCCGGCGCAAACACCGCGTGGGTTCCTTCGCCGACCGGCGCAACGCTGCACGCGACGCACTACCACCGCGTCGACGTGTTCGCTGTTCAGGACGGACTGAAGGGCAAGCCGCGCGCGAGCGTCGACGACATCCTGACCATCCCGCTCGCTCCCAGAACCGACTGGACGGACGCGGAGAAGAAGGAAGAGCTCGACAACAACTGCCAGTCCATCCTCGGTTACGTCGTCCGCTGGATCGACGCCGGCGTCGGCTGCTCCAAGGTTCCCGACATCCACGATGTCGCGCTCATGGAGGACCGCGCCACGCTGCGCATCTCGAGCCAGCTGCTCGCCAACTGGCTGCGTCACGGCATCGTCAGCGAAACCGACGTCGTGACTGCGCTCGAGCGCATGGCACCGGTTGTCGACCGTCAGAACGAGGGCGACGCCGAGTACCGCAACATGGCACCTGATTTCGATTCCAACATCGCTTTCCAGGCTGCCAAAGAACTCATCCTGGAAGGTGCGAAGCAGCCCAGCGGATACACGGAGCCGATCCTGCATCGCCGCCGCCGCGAGTACAAGGCTGCCAACGCCTGATTTCACCTTCTTCGAACTCGAAGCTGAACCCGAACAGCCTCGGCACCGCTCCCGGTGTCGAGGCTGTTCGCGTAGGCCCCGAAGATTCGTCACTAGACTGGCCGAGGACACAGTCCGTTCAACAGACATTCTTCGAGTGACCAAGGTAGGGCAAGGTACGTGGGCGAACATCGCGGCGGGTCAGGCGCCAGAGGTATCAGCAAGGGGCCGATTCTTGTCGTCGTGCTGATCGTCTTGATCGTGGCAGGCTTCTTCGGATGGAAGGCCCTCAGCAACCGGATCGACGATCAGGGACAGCAGGCAGCAGGCACGTGCGTCGAGGGCAACAAGACGCTCGACGTCTCCGCGGATCCGTCCATCGCCCCACAGGTCGAGGAACTGGCGAAGCGGTACACCCAAACCTCGCCGGTGGTGCGTGATCACTGCATCGCCGTTGTGGTGCACGGTGCGCCGTCCGCGTCGGTCTCGACGGCACTCGAAGCCGGTCCGGCGGCGCCATGGGACGACGCAGCATTGGGACCGCGTCCCTCCCTGTGGATCCCGACGAGTTCGTTCGAACTCGCGCCGCTAGCGGGCAAGGCCGTGATCAACGGTGATCCTCGCTCGCTCGCGAGTTCCCCGATCGTTCTGGCAGCCGGTCCCGAGACCGCAGCAGCATTGGCCGGCGCAGCATCGAGTTGGAAGTCATTGCCTTCGGATCTGACGGTTGCCCTGCCGGTCGGAAGTACCGAAACATCGATGGCTGCACAGGCAATCGCTGCCGATGTCGCCGATGCGGGCGCCGGTCCGGTCACGACGGATCAAGCGAAGTCCGCCCAGGTCAACGCTGCACTCAGTGCGCGGGCGTTGCAATTCCAATCCTTGCCGACTCCCCCCACGTCCACCGCCGAAGCCCTCGGTGCACTGAGCGCCGGAACACCGGATTCGGTGAAAGCCGTTCCGGCCACGGAACAGTCGATAGCGCAGAGCGCGAACGCTGCAATGACGACGTACTCACCCACCGGCGCAACGCCCGTCGCGGACTATCCGGCGGTCATCGTCGCTGGCAGCGGGATCGACGAAACGGCTTCGCGCGCAGCGGCACAGTTTGCCGACTTCATGCGTGAGCCGAATCAGTCACAGTTGTTCGTCGGCGCCGGTTTCCGGGTCGAGGGCCAAGACCTTCCCGATCTCGGTGCGGTGTCCCCGGCCAAGATCTCGTCCACGTTGAAACCGGCTTCGGCCGAAACCGCAGCCATGCTCGGTGACATCGTCGCCAACCCGGTCTCTCCGCGTAGTGCCACCATCCTGATGGACACGTCGGCGTCGATGGGTACCGACGACGGTGGCACTACCCGCTTGGCGAACGTTGCCGCGGCAGTGAACACTCAATTGGGTCGCAGCCCTGACGCTTCGGACATCGGCCTTCGCGAGTTCAGCACGGGCACCGACGGAAAACCGTCCGAGCGCATCCTGGTTCCGGGCGGTTCACTGTCCGAGCCGAATCGGCGTGCCACGATCACGGATTTCCTCAACGGGCTTCGCTCCGGCGGAAAGACCTCCAAGTATCCGGCGCTCGCCAGTTCGTACAAGGCTGCGGTGGACGGTTTCGACGCGGGACGGGTCAACTCGGTGCTGCTGATCACCTCGAGTACACCTGACGAGTCCACTACGACGCGAAGCGAATTGCTCAGCGCGATCGCCGCTGCGGGCAATCCGTCGCGTCCGGTGCAGGTCGACGTGATCGTCGTCGGTGCAGGCAACGACGTCTCCACGCTCCAAGACGTCTCGGATAGGACGGGCGGAAGTTTGGTTCGCGTCGATTCGACGTCCGACCCCGCTCTCGCGGCTGCAGTGACCAAGATGCTGTCCTGATGGGGCGCGTCGCGGTTTTTGCAGTCCTTCTCGCCCTTCTGACCTGGTTCCTGCATCGCCGACTCGTTCGCGCCACCGGCATCCCGAGGCGATGGGCTCGTCTCGCCGACACTGCGCTTGTCGTCTTGGCGGTCTCGACGCTCATCGGGGTCGGCAGCGGCGAAGTCTTTCCGACATCGTGGGCGCGACCGCTCGGATTTGTCGGATGGGTCTGGCTGGCTTCGTGGCTGTATCTGATTCCCGGACTGCTCGTGATCGGCCTGTTCGCCGGGATCGGTCGACTACGTGCACGCCACACGGATACCACGACCGAAGTCGACCCAGCCAAGCGTCGTACGTTGCAGTTGGCTACAGCAGCAGTCACTCTCGCGGCGATCGGCACCGCCGGCTACGGCGTCTACGAGGCGTCGGGCCCCAAGATTTCCCGCGTCCGCGTGCCGCTCGCTCGCCTACCTGAGGGCTTCAACGGGTACCGGATCGCCTTGATCACCGACCTGCACGTGGGACCGGCCCGCGGGGTCGGCTTCACCCGCAAGGTGGTCGATATCGTGAACTCGCAGAATGTCGATCTGATCGCGATCGGCGGCGACCTCGTGGACGGAACCGTCGCGAAAGTTGCTCCCGATCTTGCTCCGCTCGCCGATCTTCGGGCGCCCGACGGAATCTTCGGAGTCAGCGGAAACCACGAGTTCTACGCCGACGACGGCGGCAAATGGCTCGACGTGTGGGAGACATTGGGGATCACCACACTTCGCAACAGCCGCACCTCGATCCAGCATGGCGGCGATACCATCGACATCGTGGGCATCCACGACTACACGTCGCCGGTCCCGTACGAGCCGAACCTGACTGCCGCGCTCGCAGGTCGCGATCCGAATACTTTCGCCTTGCTTCTCGCGCACGAACCGCGTCAAGCGATCGAGGCGTCCGAGATGGGTATCGATCTGCAACTGTCCGGGCACACTCACGGCGGTCAGATGTGGCCGTTGAGGTATCTCGTTCCGCTGCAGCAGCCTTCGGTGCAAGGTTTGGACAAGGTCGGAAACACCGTGCTGTACACGACACGTGGCGCCGGGGCCTGGGGCCCTCCGGTACGCGTCGGCGCACCGCCGGAGATCACCGTTCTCGAACTCGTACGCGAGAGGTGATGATCTCCGGCGGGCACACGCCTTAGTTGCCCGCGAACGCTTCGATCGGCGGGCAGGAGCAGACCAGGTTGCGGTCGCCATGTGCACCGTCGATACGACGCACGGACGGCCACACCTTCGGGCGAGTCTTGCCACGCGGGAAGACGGCGATCTCACGCGAGTACGGGTGATCCCACTGCGCTGCAATGCTTCCCGCGGTGTGGGGAGCACCGCGTAGCGGGTTGTCCTCGACCGTCCACTCGCCGGCGCCGACGCGATCGATTTCGCCGCGAATGGCGATCATCGCCTCGCAGAACTCGTCGATCTCTTCGAGGTTCTCGCTCTCGGTGGGCTCGACCATCAGTGTGCCAACCACGGGGAAGCTCATGGTCGGAGCATGGAAACCGTAGTCGGCCAGACGCTTTGCGACGTCGTCGACGGTGACGCCGGTGTCCTTGGTCAACCCGCGCAGATCGAGGATGCACTCGTGCGCGACCATGCCGTTCTCACCGGTGTAAAGAACCGGGAAGTACTCGTCGAGTCGACGCGCGATGTAGTTGGCCGACGCGATGGCGGTCAGGCTGGCGCGGCGCAGGCCCGCAGCTCCCATCATCCGGATGTAGGTCCAGGTGATGGGCAGAATGGACGCACTGCCGTACGGCGCTGCCGAGATCGTGCCTCCACCACCGAGTTCGGGGGCCATCGGGTGTCCGGGCAGGAACGGCGTCAGGTGTGAGCGCACACCGATCGGGCCGACGCCGGGTCCGCCGCCGCCGTGCGGGATGCAGAAGGTCTTGTGCAGGTTCAGGTGGCTGACGTCGCCGCCGAAGCGTCCCGGACGAGCAAGGCCGACAAGCGCATTGAGGTTGGCGCCGTCGACGTACACCTGGCCGCCGGCGTCGTGTACCGCTGCGCAGATCTCGGAGATCTCGTGCTCGTAGACACCGTGGGTGGACGGGTAGGTGATCATGATCGCGGCGAGACGCTCGGCGTGATCGGCGATCTTCGCACGCAGATCGTCGACGTCGACGTCACCGTTGGGACGGCACGCGACAACCTCGACGCGCATCCCGGCCATGACAGCCGAAGCCGCGTTGGTGCCGTGAGCACTCGAGGGAATCAGGCAGGTGTCGCGGTGATCGTCGCCGCGACTGAGGTGGTAGTTGCGGATGGCGAGCAAGCCCGCGTACTCCCCCTGGCTGCCGGCGTTGGGCTGGAGGCTCACGTTGTCATAGCCGGTGACCGCGACCAACCAGTCTTCGAGATCCTTGATGATCTTCAGCAGACCGGGCGCATCCGACGTGGGCGCGAACGGGTGGATCGCGTTGAACGCGGGCCAGGTGATGGATTCCATCTCGGCGGTCGCGTTGAGCTTCATGGTGCACGAACCCAGCGGGATCATGCTGCGATCGAGCGCAATGTCCTTGTCGGACAACGCGCGCAGGTAACGGAGCATTGCCGTTTCCGTACGGTAACGGGTGAAAGCTTCGTGCTGCAGGTAGTCGGAGGTGCGCTCCTGAGCAGCGGGAACCGAGTTGCCCTCCGCTTCGATGGCGACAACAGCGTCTTCGATGCCGAACGCGTCGAGCACTGCGAGAACGTGATCGGCGGTGGTGGCCTCGTCGCAGGAGATGCCGACGTGATCGGCGTCGACCAGACGCAGGTTGATCCCGGATTCCTTGGCCGCAGCGACAACGTCGGCCGCCTTGCCCGGAACCTGAGCGAGCACGGTGTCGAAGAACGAATCGTGGACAACGGTCACGCCGCCTTCGCGCAGGCCGTTTGCCAACGCGTTCGCGCGGGCAGCGACGCGCAAAGCAATCGCCTTGAGCCCCTCGGCGCCGTGGTAGCTCGCGTACATCGCAGCGAGGATGGCGAGGAGCACCTGAGCGGTACAGATGTTGGACGTCGCCTTCTCGCGGCGAATGTGCTGCTCACGTGTCTGCAGCGCGAGGCGGTATGCCTTGTCTCCGTCGGCGTCGATCGAGACACCGACCAAGCGACCGGGTAGCTGACGCGCATGCTTGGAGTGCACGGCCAGGTAACCGGCGTGCGGTCCGCCGTACCCCATGGGAACACCGAAACGCTGGGTGGTGCCGAAGCACGCGTCCGCACCGAGTTCGCCCGGCGAGGTGATGAGCGTCATCGCAAGGAGGTCGGCGCCGACGGCAACAAGTGCGCCGCGCTCGTGAGCTTCCGCGATGATCGAGGTGTAGTCGACGACCCGTCCCGAGGCTCCGGGAATCTGGGCGATGACGCCGAAGAAGTCACCTTCGGGAAGACCAGCGGTGAGGTCTGCGGAGACGATCTCGATGCCGAGCGGCTCGGCGCGAGTCTCGATGACGGCGAGGGTCTGCGGGTACAGATCGGCGTCGACGACGAATCGCGGGGACTTGCTGCGGTTCGCGCGGCGCAGGAGCGTCATGGCTTCAGCGGCTGCGGTGGCCTCGTCGAGCATCGACGAGTTGGCCAATTCCATGCCGGAGAGATCGGCGACCATGGTCTGGAAGTTGAGGAGGGCTTCGAGGCGGCCCTGGCTGATCTCCGGCTGGTACGGGGTGTACGCGGTGTACCAGGCCGGGTTCTCGATGATGTTGCGCAACAACACCGGCGGCGTCAACGTGTCGAAGTAACCGAGGCCGATCATCGACGTCGCGACAGTGTTCTGGGCGGCGAGAGCGGTCAGTTCGGCGAGTGCCTCGTGCTCTCCGACCGGCAGCGGCAGAGCGTCGAGGCCGGCCGCGATGCCGTCCGGTGCAGCGTCGAGGATGGCGGAAGGAACGGCCTTGGTTGCCAGTTCGTCGAGTGAATCGACCCCGACAAGTTCGAGGATGCGCGCGAGTTCCGCGGCGTTCGGACCGACATGGCGGTCGGCAAATATACGGCTTGCAGCGTCGATCACGACAACTCCCAGACAGATCGGAGGATCAGGACACACACCGACCTGCGGTGCGTTCCTCCCCCTCTGTCGCATGCTCGATTCCCGAGCGCCTGAGAGATTCGGTAGTGACCCGCCAAGCGACGGAAGCCACAGCCTTTCCCCGTCGGCGGG
Source organism: Rhodococcus sp. NPDC055024 (assembly GCF_053608585.1). Lineage (NCBI taxonomy): Bacteria > Bacillati > Actinomycetota > Actinomycetes > Mycobacteriales > Nocardiaceae > Rhodococcus > Rhodococcus sp. NPDC055024. Next base: position 50,159 of record NZ_JBSGVT010000003.1, on the reverse strand, counting down.
TGGGTTTTCCCACCGCTTTCCAGAGGCGTCGGAGCCCGTACGGTCCTTGGTGCCTGAGAGATTGACGGGGAGGTATTGCTCCTTCGGCGCCCTGATCCCGCTCACCACTGGCCTTTGAAACAAAGACTAGTTCGGTGAATTCGGTATCCGAGGCTCTCCCGTACGCCGGCGACGCAGGCCCAGTCTAGTAGACCGAGGCGCCTACCTGCACCGTGGCATCCTCCAAAGAGATGTGACGTACGTTATCCGGTTTTGCGGCTGGCGCGATTCTTGCGTCGTGAGGCCAACTCGTCCTCCGGGTTGGGATCACTTTCACCGCCGTCGGCGCGCTCGGCCGGGAAGTCGGCGATGGTTCCGGTGAGTTCACGCATGGCGCCGCTGACCGCGATGCCGAACACACCCTGCCCACCTTGAAGGAGGTCGACGACCTCCTCGGGAGACGTGCATTCGTAGACGGTGGTGCCGTCGGAGAAGAGCGTGATGTTGGCAAGATCGCGCACGCCGCGCTTGCGCAGGTGATCGACGGCAACGCGGATGTTCTGCAGCGAGATTCCGGTGTCGAGCAGACGCTTCACGATCTTCAGGACGAGGATGTCCTTGAAGGAGTACAGGCGCTGGCTGCCGGATCCGGCAGCGCCACGAATGGACGGCACAACCAACGACGTCCGTGCCCAGTAATCGAGCTGGCGATAAGTGATCCCGGCAATCTGGCAAGCGCTGGGTACTCGGTATCCGACCAGGTCGTCGGGGATGGAATCGTCCGGGAACAGGCCCGGCTGCAGCTCTTCGGAAGACATTTCTGCAGTCGCGGCACTACCGGCTATGCCCGTCCCGCGCTCATTCGACTGTTCTTCCACTGCCGTCTCCCTCTCGCTTCGCCATCATGTAACCAACCTGTGCTATCAGCAGTCACGAGAATTCCGTGCCGACCGAACTTTCAGATGTGAATCCAAGGCAGGTAATTCCATGAGTGGACTTACCTAGAGTACGCCTCGATCGACAAGGCGAGAAGATCTCCACCGCACGCAACGCTAAGACCAGGAGGGTGCGCGGTCAACGCAACACGCCGACCGAGACTCAACCTCTACTTGAGAGTTGAAGACTAAAGTCCGCAACCAGTCAAATCAGGCTAGCCATCAGTGGCTTTGAAATCGTCCGGCGAGATTGTGTCGAGGAATTCCTTGAACTTCTCGACCTCGTCCTCGCGCTCGTCGGGAATGACGAGACCGGCTTCGGCCAGGACGGCCTCCGACGCGAAGATCGGAACGCCGATGCGCAAGGCCAATGCAATCGAATCCGACGGACGTGCCGACACGGTGGTCTGCTCGTCGAAGACCAGATCCGCGTAGAACGTGCCCTCTTGCAGGTCCACGATCCGCACTTCCTTGAGACTCCGACCGAAGGATTCGATCAGAATCTTGATCAGGTCGTGAGTCAGCGGTCGCGCCGGCTCGACTCCCTGTTGTTCGAGAACAATCGCGGTAGCTTCGGTTTGCCCGATCCAGATCGGCAGGTACCGATCGCCGTCGGACTCCCGCAGCAACAGGACCGGCTGATTCTGAGGCTGCTCGACACGAACTCCGATCACACGCATTTCGCCCATCGAGCTTGCCTCCAACCTGACGTGATCCAGTAGACCGACTCCGATGCGGTCGTACTGAAATTCTATTCGAGTGAGCCCCGCTGATCGAGGAACTCAGCGATCGAGACTTCCCCGAACCGCCGATTTGACCAGACACGTGTGCAAAGTCAGTGACAGGGCAGCCAGTTCCCGGACCATTTCCTCGGCGCGATCACGCGCTCCGGCGTCACGACCCTTGGCAACCGGTCCGGCGATTTGAGTCACCAGTCCCGCTTCGCGGTCAGCAGCCAACTTGAACGCCCGCAGATGGCGGACCTCCAAGCCGTACTCGGACATCGCTTTCGCGGTGCGCGCCAATGTCACGGCGTCCTCGTCGAAGAAGCCCGCCGCGCCGGGAACGATCAAACCGGTGCGGATCAGATCGGTCAGAAACCGATCGTCGATGTCGGCACGCGCGAGAAGATCCTGACGACCGACTCGAACTTCACGGTCGACACGGAAAGCTTCCGGCGAGACATCGCCCGAAGCAATCGACAGGACGCGGGCACGACGAGGCGGAGGAACTTCCGCACTCACCGTCGCCGCGCCGCTGTCGATCGCTTCGAGTTGTTCTTTGATCACTTTGAGCGGCAGGTACTGATCGCGTTGAGCGGTCAGCACGAAGCGAAGACGCTCGCAGTCCTCCACGGAGAATCTGCGGTATCCCGACGGTGTCCGTTGCGGGCTGATCAAGCCCTCGGACTCGAGGAAACGGATCTTCGAAATCGTCACGTCGGGAAAATCTGGACGCAACCGATCCAGCACGGAACCAATCGACATTCCGGGCTGGCTCTGCTGCCGCACTGCCGTCATTAGCTACCCGCACCTGCTGACGACTCGCCGACCTGCGAACCGCCGGCACGAGGGCCGGTGAGGAACACCAGACGGAACTTGCCGATCTGAACCTCGTCACCGTTCGCGAGAACTGCCGAATCGACAGGCTCACGGTTGACGTAGGTGCCGTTGAGGCTTCCGACGTCGACGACGTGGAAATCTGCATCTTCCTGACGGAACTCGGCGTGGCGACGGCTGACGGTCACGTCGTCGAGGAAGATGTCGCTGTCCGGGTGCCGACCTGCCGACGTCGTCGGCTGATCGAGCAAGAAGCGGGATCCTGCATTCGGTCCCCGCTTGACCACCAGAAGTGCGGCTCCAGCGGGAAGGCCTTCCACGCCCGAAACCGGCTGCTCGGCGGCCGGTGCTGCAGAGGAGGTGTTGTCGAGCTCATTGAGGAAGTCCGCACGGAAAACCGAAGTGGTCTCCGCCGGCGACTCCCCATAGCCCGCGTCGTTACCGTTCTCGCTCACTGTTTCTCCTCCTGGGTCAATCATCCAGATCATGAATCACTGGACTACGCAGTGCACTTTCTTCACGAGCATCTTTCACAGTCACGTTCGATACGGCCCTGCGCCCCGACTCGGCACATGCGTACCTAACGACCGTACCCTGCGCAGACCGCCGTGTGCAGCGAGACAGGCCGCGACACAACACGAGTTGGCCGGTCCACGCATAGGTTTTCTACTCGGACGTGAGTCCGTTGTACGCCTCCGCGTCCAGAGTTGCCGCGAGTGCGGCATCGAGTGTGGCTTCGTCGGCAACCTCGAGCTCGACCAACCAACCCTTGTCGTACGGATCGGTGTTGACGAGGTCAGGCTGTCCGTCCAATTCACCGTTGGCTGCAAGAACTTTCGCAGTGAACGGAGCAAAGATGTCGGAGACGCTCTTGGTCGACTCGACCTCACCGAGCGATTCACCGGCGGTCACGTCTTCGTCGACAGCGGGAAGCTGGACGAACACGACGTCACCGAGCTGCGACTGAGCAAAGTCGGTGATACCGACTCGAACTGAGGTCGGGCCGGTCCGCTTCACCCACTCGTGCTCCGCGGTGTAGCGCAGATCGGTAGGTGTATCGAGCTCACTCACAGTGGCTTCCTTTCACAGGCCGTCCGAAAGTCGGACGCAAAAAGATCAATTTCCAGGTTGAGCGTATTGGCGCGGATTCAATTGTCGCAAGACGGAGATCGTGACCTGCTGCGATTGCTCGACCGAGGAACTTCCGCCGTTGCGTGCGACGTTGTCGAAGACGCCTCCGGGAATGTTCAACGCTGCTGCCAACGTCGGCGGATCCCCGATCGCGGTCACAGTGTACGGCTGCTCGATCCGGGTTCCGTCCAATTCGATTTCACCGCCGCGCCCACTCACCCACGAGTTCACGCCGATACGAATAGGTTCGCCGTTCGCACCTGCGATCGAGATGGCTTCGGCACCGGCAGCACGCAATTCCTGGATGAGATCGAGAATCACTTCGGAGCCGACACCGCCCGCCGGATCCGTCAGGGTCATCGTCACACCCGGTCCGGCAGCAGGAGCGGTCCCGACTTGAATGGAGAGCGAGGTCAGCCGCGCCCGCGCCTCGTCCAATGCTGCTCCGGTGTTGCCACCGGCTTCCAAAGTGGCAAGCGATTCCTGAAGATTGGCAACTTCCTGCCTCAGCGCGGCTTCGCGCCGATTCAAGTTGTCGAGAACGACCAGGAGGTCGGCAGGGCGCGCGGCGTCGAGTGAATCTCCGGCCACGGTGCTACGTACCTGTGTGGCAATCGCGACACCGAGCACACCCAGGAGCACGGCCGCGAGGATGGCGAAGACGACGTTGGTGCGGTGTTTCGACGGTGAACGCAGTTCGTGCCGACCTTCACTCGCGGTGGTGACGGGTGGTTCTTCGGGTTCGGTCGTGGAGTGTTCCGCCATGACTCACGCTCCGAACAGTCGGCGTCGCAATGCCGCTGCGTTGCCGAAGATCCGGATACCCAACACGACGACGATCGCCGTCGAGAGTTGAGTACCCACACCCAACTGATCACCGAGCCAGACGATCAACGACGCGACGAGCACGTTGAAGACGAAGGAGACCACAAACACCTTCGCGTCGAAGATCTCGTCGAGATACGCGCGTAGTCCGCCGAAGACGGCGTCGAGTGCCGCAACGACCGCGATCGGAAGATACGGCTGGATGACGTCGGGCACCTGCGGGCTGAAAACTACGCCCAGGACGATGCCGACGACCAGTGCTGCGAGTCCGTACAGGGCGGAACCGGCCTTCATCGAACTCCTTCTGTCACTTGGGTTCTGTGGGTTCTGTTGCCACCCGGACGGCGCGCGGCGTCGCGGGTGGCAGTGTCAACGAATCGTCTTCGGCCACCGCGAAACCGACTCCGTACAGTTGCGAGACGCTCGACATTCTCCCGTAGGCGTCGCTGACGACGAACTCTCGCTGCAGTGCACGCGTGTCGCCGATCGCCTCGACGCGGTACGGCGAGAAGACAGGTTGGTTGTCGACGAGCATCGCGCCGCCGGCCTGACGGATGGTCACCGTCGGCCCGATTCGCACGCCGCCGACGGCGATTGCCTCCGCGCCGCCTGCCCACAGCGCGTTGACGACGGTCTGCAGATCTCGATCGAGGACGACGGTCTTGCCGCCGACGCTCCGCTGCGACGCGTCCGTGAGGTTCGGGCGTCCGGCCGGGTCCGTCAGCGTCACCACCAGTCCCTCACCGTGGACAGCTTCGGCCCCGGCACCGGATTCGACCGCTCGCAGTTGGTCGAGGACGGCGCCGCCGCGTACATCGCCTTCGAGCGCCACGCCTCTGGCAGCATCGACGTCGCCGCCGAGCGAATCGCGGGAGGCAGCCAGCGAATCGATTCGATCCTCCGCGTCACGGACCTTTGCCACCAACTCGCTTCGAACTTCTTCGGTGCCGGTCACCTGCGTTGTCGCCTGAACTGCTGAGACCGTGACGATGAACCCGATCAACAGAGCGCCGAGAGCCAGCCACGGCCCGGTCTTCGAGGACGTGTTCTTGGTGTGCTCGTGTTGGCGTTCGAATGCAGTTGCTTCGTAGCCCGGGTCGAGATGTTCGGTCATGAGCGACCGAAGCAGCGACGGTACCGGGTTACGACGGACGTCCTCCCCGGTCGACTTCATCGGGGCACGACCTCGTGCGTTCGCGCCACGTCGACGGCCTTGAGCACGTAGATCGCTGCAGTCCACACGTACAGGACGGTTCCCCAGATCAGGAAAGCGAAACCGAAGGCATGGGTGAACGGTCCGATGGCCCAGTCTCCGTGCCCGGCAAGGATCAGCGGCAGCGCGAACATCAGCAGGAAGGTCGCGGCTTTACCGAGATAGATGACCTCGGGTGGCGGCAGTCCACGTCTGCGGTAGATCGGCAGCGTCAACGCGAGCAGAAGGTCTCGGCCGATGAGTATCGCCGCAACCCACCAGGGAATGAAATCGCGGGCGACGAAGGTGACCAGCGTCGTCACGACGTAGAGGCGATCGACCAGCGGGTCGAGTAGCGCTCCCAGACGCGAGGTCTGTCCGAGCACCCTGGCCAGCTTGCCGTCGAGCCAGTCGGTGAACCCGCTGAGCATCAGCAGCGCTAACGCCCACCCGTCCGAGTGTGTGACGAGCAGCAGGTAGGCGAACAGCGGAAGGGCGAGTAGACGCACGATACTGAGCACGTTGGGAACAGTGAGAATCCGATCCGTGGGGATCGGTTCTTGTTCGCCAGAGTTCACTGCACACACCTCGCGTCGTTCGATTGCCGTGCGGTCAGCTTTCCACAGCGGGGCGCACTATTCGCCGAGGCACCAAAGCCCGAACGACCCCGAGCGTGTCGGGCTGCTCTCATCGCCAGGCGAACACCGGCTGTTCGAGGTTGTCGATGCGGGTGTGCCGGCCGTTCAACACCTCGCGGAACTGATAGATGACAGCTCCGGTCGGCGCATGGATCAGGCTCGTTCGGAACGGCCACTGGATCACCGGGTTCGGTGATTCCTCGATGGTGACGAATCGCGAGTCCACGTCGAGTTCCTCCGCCGTCACGGCGTACACCTGTGCCACCTCGTCCGGATTGGGTACCAGTCCCCCGACGTCCTCGCCGGACCAGACGACAAAAGGACGGATCACGAATCCCGAACGGGTGACGTAGTCGTCGAGCCGGCCGATGATGTTCGACTCGGGAACTTCGACGCCCAACTCCTCGGACAGTTCCCGAAGCGCTGCTTGTTCGGACGTCTCACCGGGATCGACGCTTCCGCCTGGCAACGCGAACTGACCGGGGTGAGCTCGCATCTTGCTGGGCCGCTTGGTTACCGGAAACACCGGTGTCCCGTCCGCGTTCCGCATGACGACGATGACCACCGACGCAGAACGCCTTCCGTCCAATTCGACCGATCGAGGTTCGAAAGCGGCAAGTGAAGTGACAACGTGGTCCCGATTCAGTAAATCTCCGTTCACCATGGCTCGACAGTAGCGCCACGAGTCCGAGACCCCAGTCAGTCTGCTCCATTTTGACCGCTTCGCCTGATTATCGGTCGGTATTCCTGTCATGCTGAACAGGCAGAATCCACCGTGCGGCATGGCGAGAAGAGAACCTCGATGGCTGAGCAGTCCCAGACCCCCACCCCGCAGACCGAGGAGAGCGCACCGGGTGCGCCGAATCGGGCCTCTCGCTTTGCTTCCGACGCACTGAGCGTCCTGCGGCGCGTGCCGTTCACTTCGATCGTTGTCCTCACCATCACCGTCGTCGGGATTGCGACCGGCGCTTTGTGGAATCACGTCCGCACCTACTCGTGGTTCGACGACATCGCCTACGGAGTCCCTGCCTTGCAGGAAGGCAAGTGGTGGACACTCGTCACGGGGTGGTTCTTCGGATTGACGCCGGGTCAGTATGTTTCGCTCATCGTCGTTTTCGCCTTCGCGGTCGGCTGGTGCGAATGGCGCCTGGGAACCAAGAACGCGGCCCTCGTCACGATCAGCGGGCAGTTGGCGGGCGAACTCGGTGCTTCGCTCCTCCTCTGGGCCGGCAGCCACACCGACTGGGATTGGGCCCGCAACCTCGCCACCCACCGCGACGTCGGTGTGACCACCGCAATCATCGCCGCCCTCGCCGCGACCACGGCAACACTCCGCTCGCCCTGGCGAATGCGAGTGCGCGCCATTCTGTGTGCGTACATTGCGATCGCGTTCCTCTTCGAAGGCCGCCTCGCCGACGTGCAGCACCTCATCGCGGTCGCGATATTCCTGCCGGTGGGCGAGAAGTTCTTCGGCGACGGAGAGCGCGGGTTCATCCCCCGAACGCGACGCGAGATCCGCCTGCTCGGATTCATCGGTCTGCTCCTGATCGGCGTGGTCGAGATCGCCGTCTGGCTGTTCCCCGGAAGCGGACCGTTCGGGCCGACGGAAGCCGAAACCGGTTCGGGGTGGACCGCATTGGTCGACGTGATCATCGTTGCCCTGATCGCGGATCAGTTGCGACGAGGACGACGCTGGGCCTGGTGGGTTGCCGTCGTGTTCGGTTCACTGACGGTTTTGGCCACCGCCCTCGTCCTCGGTTCGGTCATCTTCTTCGACTACGAGAGCGCCGGGGCCGTCACGGTCGGAACCGCGCTGCTCTGGCTTCTCGAACTCATCTTGTTGATCAAGGGCCGTCACGCTTTTCACGTACCGATGCGGCGCAAGATTCGAGGCGGGCCGTTGTCCGGGAACGATCCGCGCGCCGCCGCTCGGGAACTGCTCAAACAGCATGGCGGCGGAACCATGTCGTGGATGACGACGTGGGACGGCAACAATTACTACTTCGGCGAGTCGGGTGACAGCGTCGTTGCATTCCAACGGCACGTCGGCGTCGTCGTGGTCCTCGCCGATCCGATCGCGAGCCCCGACCGACTTGCCGCAGCGGTCGACGAATTCACGACGATGTCCGAGGCCAACGGCCTCACCCCCTGCTTGTTCTCCGTGGGGAAGGAGACAGCCGATGCCGCCGCCCGGCGCGGCTGGCGCACCGTTCAAGTCGCCGAGGACACGATCGTCGACCTGCCGGAATTGCAGTTCACCGGTAAATCCTGGCAGGACATCCGCTCGGCGCTCAACAAGGCCAAGAAGGACGACATCACCTTTCGGATGACAACTCTGGCCGACGAGCCGTTCTCCGTGCTGGCTCAGGTGCGCGCCATTTCCGAGGAATGGGTGGGCGACAAGGGACTACCCGAGATGGGGTTCACCCTCGGAAGCGTCGAGGAGGCGCTCGATCGCGACGTCCGGGTCGGTTTGGCCGTCGACCCGACCGGAAGCATTCACGGCGTCACCTCGTGGTTGCCGGTGTACGGCGAAGGCGGAGTGGTCCAGGGTTGGACGCTCGACGTCATGCGTCGACGCCCCGACGGGTTCCGTCCGGTGGTCGAGTTCCTCATCGCATCGTCGGCCCTCGAATTCAAAGAACAAGGTGCCCAATTCGTCTCACTGTCCGGAGCACCACTCGCCCGCAGCGCCGACGCCGCCGACGCCGCATCCATGGACCGCCTGCTGGACATGCTCGGAGCCGCGATGGAACCGCTCTACGGCTTCCGGTCTCTTCACGCGTTCAAGAAGAAGTTCAAGCCGAGGTACGAACCCGTTTTCCTGTGCTTCCGCGACGAGGCCGACCTGCCTCGGATCGGAATCGCACTGACGCGTGCATACCTACCCGACGCGACGGCTCCTCAGCTGATCAAGCTCGCTACCAGCAAGAGTTGACGCCGTGCGGTCCTGGTTCGAGCACACGGTCGTCGACACCGGCAGGCTCCCGCTGTTCTTCCTCCTACTCGCCTTTGTCCTGACGTTCCTGTTCATCCGCTTCAGCGTCCGGATGATCCGGGCGGAGGTCTCGTGGTGGCCAGGCAATGTCACGCCCGGCGGAATGCATATCCACCACATGGTTTTCGGTTTGATGATGATGCTCGTGTCCGGCTTTGCTTTCATCGCTTTGGCCGACTATCACACCCCGATCGCCAATTGTGTTCTCGCGTCGGTCTTCGGTATCGGCAGCGCGTTGGTCCTCGACGAGTACGCGCTCGTGTTGCATCTGCGCGATGTCTACTGGGCCGAGGAAGGTCGCTCGTCCATCGACGCGGTGTTCGTTGCCATCGCGATCTCGTTCCTTTTCCTTCTCGGGGTCCACCCGATCGGATTCGCGGGCGAGTTCGACCCGTACGAGCAGGACCGTAGCCTGGCGACGTTGATCAGCGTTGTCGTCGCGATCGTGATCCAACTCGGACTCGCCGTGATCACGTTGATGAAGGGCAAACTCTGGACCGGCCTGATCGGGCTGTTCTTCACCCCGCTTCTGTTGGTCGGAGCAATTCGGTTGAGTCGCCCGGGTGCGCCGTGGGCGCGCTCGCGTTACCGCGACAAGCCGGCCAAGATGAGCCGGGCAGTCGCCCGTGAGCAGCGCTATCGCGAGCCGATGATTCACGCGAAGATCTACATTCAGGAAACGGTGTCGGGAAGTTTCGGTTCCACTCCCCCGCCCCCACCGCCGCTCCCCGTCGTCGACACCACAACCCCCACGTCGAAGGTCGGATTGTCGCGGCGGCTCTCGGACATGATTCGCTGGCGTCGAACTCGCCGACGACTACGAACAGTCCCCGTCTGGCGCCTCCCCGTGATCCTCGTCGTCCTGTCCGTCGTCACCGCGAACATCCTCGTCGGGATCGACGGAGATCTCGTCAGCGACGGCGACGTCGGTACCATTTCCGAGGGCGTGGACGCCGGAGCGACTGCGACGTTGCTCAGCGTCATCGCCGGCGGGATGATCACTCTCACCGGTCTGGTGTTCACTGCCATCACTCTCGCCATGCAGTTCGGTGCCTCGCAGATTTCGGTGCGGGTCGTCCCGATGCTCGCGCAGCAGCGAGTGATGCGGTGGTCGATCGGCATGTTTCTGGCGACGTTCGTCTTCTCCTTGATCATTGCGCTCGATCTGGCGCTCGATTCGGAAAATTCTTCTCCGACCATCTCCACGGCGATCGCACTGCTTCTGGCGTTGGCCAGTGCGATCCTGTTCATCGCGTTGGTGGCGAAGGTCGGGTCGATTCTCAATTCCAGTCGGTTACTGCGTTGGATAGCGGCCCAAGGTCGCAGCGCGACAATCCGCGCCTATCCGTTGTACGAGGAGTTACCCTCCGGCGCACCGAAACCCAGCCGGCCACTCCCCTTGATCCAGCCGAGCGAGTCCGCAAACTCCGAGAACACCGACACACTGGTGATTCGGCTGCGCCATCTTTCTCCCAACGGCCGGATTCTGCTGGCGATCGATCTCGCACGATTGCAGCGGTTGGCCGGTCGCTGGGGCGTCGCTGTCGAGGTGGTGCCCAGCATCGGCGAGTTCGTCGCCCAGAACGCGCCCCTCTTCGAGATTCGCGGGCCGTCGCTGAAGGTTCGTCCGGACACATTGATGTCGTGCCTGATCTTCGGCGACACGCACAGCCCGGTCGTCAGCCCCGGTGCAGCGCTGCAGTCGATCGTGGACATCGCGCTCAAGGCGCTCTCACCCGCCATCAACGATCCGGGTCGAGCCGTCCAGGCGCTCGATCACATCGAGGATCTTCTGGTGCTGCTAGCTCCGAGAGTCCGCTTCGACACGGCCACCTCGGATCTCACGCTGATCCGCGGGCAGCAACGCACGTGGGCTGACTACGTGTCGGTCGCCACCGACGAGATCCGCCACTTCAGTACCAATTCCGCACAGGTGCAGCGGCGTCTACGCGCGGTATTCGCTACCTTGCTCGAGGCCTGCCCGCCGGACCAGCACCCTCCGCTGCTCGAGCGCGTCGACGCTCTCGATGCGCAGTTGACCCGTGAATGGACCGGTGCGCTCGACCTTCGGCTCGCGAGTGTGGCAGATCCGCAGGGGTTGGGCTCCGAGGCCGGGGCGACCGGACGAATTCACCCGCTGATCATCGGATCCACGAAACTTCCGGACGATCGTTCACCCGGGCAGACCGAGTCGCGTTCCCAGCCAACCTAATTGACTCGCCAAACCGGCGGACCATACCTGGAAGCTGTGTCCTCCGTCGACCTCGGCGTATTGGACGTCCATTCCTGCGGCCTTTGCGGATTCGTAGAGCGTTTGAAGACCTGGGCGGTAGTCGTTGTCCTGCCTACCGACGACAAACACTCCGGCGCTGTCGGGGAACTTCTTCTCCCGGAGCAGATCCTGCGGATTCACTGCCACGAACGCGGCTTCGTTGCCGCCGAACGCGGCATCGACCGTCTGTTTGCGGTCACCGAGGGTGGGCTCGATCTGACCGGACAGGTCCAGGAACGTCGGATACACAGCGGGGAAGTTCGTCGCCATCTGAAATGCGCAGGTTCCGCCGTAGGAAAGGCCCCCGATAGCCCACTTCCTCGGATCGGGATCCACCTGCAGGTTCGCGCGGACCCAGTCGGGAACATCACGCGATAGGTACGTCGCGACGTTTCCGAGTTGGGAATCGACGCAGAGCGGGTTCGCCAGTTCCGATCCGGTCCCGTCAGCTACCACGACAACGGGCGCCATTCCCGAATGCGCAGCGGCGTAGGCGTCCATCGTCTGGACGAGGCGGCCACCCTGCAGCCAGTCCTCGGGCGCGCCTGGTTGACCGGCAAGCAGTACCAACACCGGCAACTCCGGTCGCGGGTTGGTGAAATACGCGGGCGGTAGGTAGATCTCGGCGTCGCGGGCGCTGAATCCGGAGACCGTCCCCGCAATCGTGACCGTGCTGACCTTGCCGGCCGACGGCATGTCCGCCGGCGCCTTCCATTGCGATACCGGAACTGCGCCGTCCTTGCCGTCGTCCAAGTCTGCAAGCGAGACCTGCTCCGCGTCCGAAAGTCCCAGCGCTGTTCCCACAGTCGGGTACGACTGGAACTGCAGATTCACGTGAGCCGCGCTCGACACGACCACCAGCAGTACGGAGACCACGGTGAGCACACGGCCGTCGATTCGCGTCGCGGCAAAGATCCTCGAAAAACCCAGCAGCACACCCAGAATGCCCAGCCCGATCCACACGTAGACCGGACGGGCAATCGGATCCGGGAACGGATGCCACACCTTCTCGATCAGCCAGTACAGCACCAGGGTTATCCCGATTGCCGCGACGATGCAGACGGGAATCGAAATCAAGACGTGACGCCTCGACCTCGAAAACATGAGCCACAGAAGTGCCAGAATTCCGAGCACCGTCACCACAGGTGGGACGGGGCCCGTGACCAGCGACAGATCCGTGATCGTGTGCACGTCGTCTCCCGTCGCAGCCCTGCCTAGACAATATCCAAGAACAGGACATTTCGGAGCTGATGGCCTCAGATCACCGCGTTCGACGCCTGTGCACGCAGATCCCGGGCCAGGTGATCTCGCCGCTCGAGAACAAGCCTCCGCAGCGACGCGGGCGCCTCCGCATTGGCCTGGATCCAGGAATCGACTGCAGCGGTGTCTTCAGCTGCCGGAAAGAGTCCGTTCACCAACCGTCGCGCAATCTCGATGCTGCGTTCGGACCACCACTTCCCCAGAGACGAGAAGTATTCGTCCGCGTATCCCTCGATCAATGACGCGTCCGTGCCCGAACGGAATCCGGCAATCGTCGCATCCAGGCGGTCGTTGGAGAGTGAGCCATCAGTGGTCGCCGACGCCCAGGCAGCCGCCTTGGTCGCGGCATCGGGAATTGACGCCACAGCGCGGACGTACGCAGTTCGACCCGCCGACGTGCTGTCCTTGCTCAGCTCACCGTCGAAGTCGCTCACACTCGCATGGCCGGTCGCGGACAGGGCGATCCACAATGCCCACCGCAGATCAGGATCGAGAGCCAGTCCGACCGGTCCCGGGCAGGTGCCGTCGAGTATCGACCGCAACTCGTCGGCGCGAGCATCGTTGACCGCTGCAGCGGCCGACAGAGCCCGTGCCCATGCCAGCTGTCTTCCGGACTCCGGTTCGGCTTCGAACACCGCCTTCCAGGTCGTTTCCAACCAGCCTGCACTTACATTGGGCCGCAAGCTTTTCGGAACGTAGTGAAGAACCGCGTAGTGGGCATCGGTCAGGATCGAGCTGAGAATCGCAAGATCTGTCTCCGCGGGAGCGAATCGTTCCACCATGTCGAGGTACCGGAACACCGAGAGCTGCGCATCACGCACCGAGTTCCACAGCGACGACCAGATCACCCCGCGCGCAAGCGGATCGCTCACGCGGTCCAGGGATGACTCGACCGTGGACAGAGATTCCGCGTCCAATCGCACCTTCGCGTAAGTGAGGTCTTCGTCGTTGAGCAGTGTGAGCGCTCCAGGCGGAAGGTGGACCGACGTCCGGGATTCGGTGATGTCGAGTTCGACGCGTTCGGTGCGAACAAGATCTCCGGACTCGTTGTAGTCGTAGATTCCGACTGCGAGCCGATGCGGCCGCGGGTCCGTCTGGACCACATCGGTTCCGTCGAGCGACAGCGTGGACACCCCGGTGGTCTGCAACCAGATTCGGGCCCATTCACGCACATCGCGTCCGGAAGTCTCCGCGAGCACGTCGAGCAGATCGACCAGCGTGGTGTTCCCGTACGCGTGAGCCTTGAAGTACCGGCGTGCCGCTTCGAAGAACGCGTCACGCCCGACGAACGCCACAAGTTGTTTGAGGACACTGGCACCCTTGGCATAGGTGATTCCGTCGAAGTTCAGCTTCGCGGCTTCGAGATCGACGATGTCGGCGACGATGGGGTGCGTGGTCGGCAGCTGATCTTGGAGGTACGCCCACGCCTTCCGCTTGATGGCAAATGCTACCCAGGCATCGGTGAAGCGAGTGGCTTCGGCGCTGACCAGCGATCCCATGAAATCGGCGAAAGATTCCTTGAGCCACAGGTCATCCCACCAGACCATGGTCACGAGATCGCCGAACCACATGTGCGCCATTTCGTGCAGGATCGTGTTCGCGCGACGCTGATGCTGCTCGTCGGTTGCGGTGCCGCGGAACACATACGCCTCGGTGAAGGTCACCAGTCCCGGGTTCTCCATCGCACCGAGGTTGTACTCGGGGACAAAGATCTGGTCGTACTTACCGAACGGATACGGATAATCGAAGTGCTCGGCGTAGAAGTCCAGCCCCTGACGGGTGATGTCGAAAACGTTGTCTGCATCGAGATGAGGAGCCAACGACGCCCGGCACAAAGCGCCCAACTCGACAGTGAGTTCGCCGCGACTCCACGACGAGGCCACGCGGTGATACGGCCCGGCCGCGATCGCGGTGATGTAAGTCGAGATCGGCAGCGTCGGGGCGAAAGTGACGCGTTGCGCACCGTCGACGGAGAGAGTCTGTGTCGCGGGCTGATTCGACAGGACTTCCCAGCCGTCAGGTGCTGTCACCTCGAACGTGAAGGGCGCCTTGAGGTCCGGCTGCTCGAAGCAGGCGAAAACACGTCTGGCGTCGGCGGGCTCGTACTGCGTGTACAGGTACGTCTGATCGTCGGCGTCGTCGACAAATCGGTGCAGCCCCTCACCGGAACGGCTGTAGAGGCCATGAGCTGCCACCCGCACGACGTTCGATCCGCCGAGTCCGCGCAGCACAATCCGGGATCCGTCGTACTCCACCGGAATCGACGCACCGTCGACGTCCACGGAATCGACTGCAGCACCGATGAAATCGAGCCACGTGGAATCCTCCGAGGACGTCAGATCAATTGTCGTGACCGTCGAATAGGTCGTCGCGGCGCGGTCCACCGCCGATCGCAGATCCAACTCCACCCGGTAACCGGTGACGGTGATGGTTCGAGATCGTTCGGCGACTTCGCTTCGATTCAGGTTCGCAGTACTCACGCACTCGATCCTGCCAGGCCGCGCGCGGCGATGTGCGCCGCGCTGCGCCTATCCCTTGAACGCGCCTTGCCAGACGGTGTCGAACGGCGTGTGCGCCGAGACGCGGCCTTCGATGCCCGCCGTCACGAACTTCTTGGCCAGAGCGACGGCTTCTCCCACGTCGGCGCCCTTTGCCAGCTCCGCGGTCACTGCGGCGGCCAGCGTGCAACCGGCGCCGGAGACGCGCTCTTCGCCGACCTTGGGGGCGGAGAGAACAGTCACGTCGGTCCCGTCGAACAACACGTCGACAGCGTCGCCACCGGCAAGTTCGACGCCGCCCTTTGCGAGCACGTACTTGGGCCCGAGGTCATGGATACGACGTGCGGCCTCGATGAGATCGTCGACGCTCTCGATGCTGTCCATTCCGGCGAGGGTGCGTGCCTCGAACAGGTTGGGCGTGACGACGGTGGCGAGCGGCAGGATCGAATCACGAAGTGCCGTATCGGTATCGAGTGCCGCACCGGGCTCCTGGCCCTTGCAGATCAGGACCGGGTCGAGGACGACGTGGCGCCAGGACTGCCGACGCAATCCCTCTGCCACAACCTCGATGGTGGCGGGCGTGCCCAACATGCCGATCTTGACGACGTCCAGATCGTGAGCCGCAGTGGCAGCCTCGATCTGATCAGCGATCACATCAGGAGCGATCGGCACGAAGCGATGACCCCAGTTGTTCTTGGGATCGAAGGAGACGATGCACGTGGTGGTTGCCACACCGTAGACGTCCAAAGCCTGGAACGTCTTCAGGTCGACCTGCAGGCCGGCACCGCCAGTCGCTTCGGACCCAGCGATGACATAGGCGAGGTCAACCACAGCACAATCTCCTTCTTCGGACTTTCGAAACGTGCGTGGATGGCCACGAACGCGGGGCCCAGTTTATCAACCGTCCCTACGTCGAGTTTTCGCCTATGCGGCCACCGGGGTCCCCCACGCGACGTCGTTGTCCTCGTACCCGAACGGCGGACCGACGAATTCGCCACCACAGGTGATCAGAGCGATGGTTTCGGGTCCGTCGAGGCTGTTCAATCGCTCGACCGGCAGCTCGCCGTCCTTGCCGTAGTGATCGACTGCATCGATGCGGTAGTTCCAGACCTGTCCCCCGCCGCCCGTCACGGTCACGATCGAGCCGATGTCCAAGGTGGAGAACTTCTTCCCGAAACCGTCGCCTTGATAGATGTCGTTGATGTGGCCGGTGATCACCACGGTGCCCGCGCCGGAGCCGGGAAAGGCCGAGTCCGCCCACCACCCGATCTCGCTGACGTCCTCGGGCGGAACGAGCGCGCCATCCGTCGTCGTTTTGATCGGCAGAATGTCAGCGGTGCTCTCGCCTATGCGCAGGGTGGTCGGGACATCCGGACTGTCGACTGCGGCGAGAACTGCCGGCGGCAAATCTTCCTGGCCGGTCGCGAGGACTCGAGTCGGCGAGTTCCCGTCGTCGGAACATCCGCCGACCAGGAACATCGTTGCCACTGCCGCAGCGACCCATGTCCGACGGATCACAGATCCGTGTGTCGCTGTCACGGACGAGAAGTCGGGCCGGACGGGACCTGGGAAATCGGAACGCGGTTTCCGACGTCGCGACCGGGAAGCGCGCCGCCGTTGTCCCCGACGCCCCCGCCGGAACCGTTGTCGCCGTCACCACCGCCGTTCCCGCCGCCGCCATTCCCGCCACCGCCTGGGCCTGGGCCGGGACCGGGACATTCACCTCCCGGATCGGTAGTGTCGCCGCTCAAAACAATCTTGACCGCAGAGAGGTTGACTGTCCGATTCTGGGCTACCTGGCCCGGAGTGGCGACATCGAAGGTGAGCTTGGCACGTACAGGGATGACCGAACCGTCGTCAGCGTCGGTGACCGTTGATCCTGACCGGCCGAGATCTTGGGTCAACGTCATTCTGGAGATCAAATCCTGATCTCCGGTCAAGCCGGCGCCGTCGATCCGAAGCGTGCCTCGGACGGGGCTTCCGTGGGCTCTGATCGTCACCGACGCGCGAAACTCGAGGATGTCTCCGGGCACGGTTCGCCATGCCTCGATCGAGTTGATTTTCGTTCCCGGTGAACCAGTCGAGATGTCATACCAACCGTCGATCACGGCCGGATCGAGTGACATCGAATTCTCGTTGATTTCCGAGTTGCACGCGCGGGCGAGCGCGACGGGGGCAGCCGATCCCACAGCGGGGAGTGCTGTCGACACAACGGTCGCCAAGACGAAGGCCGTCGCGGTGATGCCCGCGGTACGCCTGCCGAAGATCGTCATTCTCTCGCTACTCTTTTCCGCGGACCGTAGCTTCCGGTCAATTCAGTCAAAATACCAGTACAGCTGGACAAATAGGTCGAATTCCGTGCCGAATTCTTGTTGTTTTCTGTGAACTTCGGTTACGAGCAATTCCTCCGCACACGCGTTCCGGCAAGGGATACATCGCATCCACAGGTGCCAGAAGTTACATTTCGCCCGCACATCGGAGCAGAACGCACTGATTTCTCACCGCATTGGACAGGTATTTCCGTTTCATAGCGGTCAGCCGGTGGAACAACGATCACTACAACGAGCGTGCCGGGCACGTGTCCGGTCGCCCCCACCGAATCAAGGGAAACCGTCATGTCGGATACAACGTCAGTCAAGCAGGGTTTCGCGGTAGGAACATCGATCGGGGCAGCCGTCATCTTGGTGACGGTCGGCATCGTGCAGTTCTTCCAGGGACTCGCTGCAGTCGCCGAAAACGAAGTGTTCGTAGTCGGTATCGACTACGTCTATCAGTTCGACCTGACGACGTGGGGTTGGATCCATCTCGTGTTGGGCGCGCTCGTCGCTCTCGTCGGGCTCGCACTGTTCACCGGAGCGGCCTGGGCACGGGTGTCGGCCGTCGTGATCTGCGCGATCTCGATCATCGCGAACTTCTTGTGGCTGCCGCACTACCCCTGGTGGTCGACTCTCATCATCGCGCTGAACATCGTCGTGATCTGGGCGGTGTCGACATGGAAGCCCAGCCATTCGACAAACGCCACGGCGCACGCATCGTCAACGCCGACTCGATCAGCTTGAGTTGAAAGTATGTGTAGGTGGATGGCGTATTCGGGAGAACCGATACTCGCCCATGACCTGCTGTTCAGGCCACAGCACTCGCTGATCGACCAGAGCCTGCATTCTCAACTCGGGGCCACGACGACAAACGGCGACGGCTTCGGAATCGGCTGGTACGGGGAAGGCCCACAACCGGCAGTGTTCAAGAGCATCGAACCCGCGTGGAACGACTCGAACCTGCGCGAGGTCACCTCCCAATTGCGTACCCCTCTGCTGTTCGCCCACATCCGTGCCTCGACGGGAACTGCAGTGCAGCGCAGCAACTGCCACCCGTTCCGGCACCGGCGGTGGTTGTGGATGCACAACGGTTCACTACACGGATTCCACGACATGAAACGGGAATTGGTGACTGCCATTGATCCGTCGCTCTTTCCGGATCTCGAAGGATCGACGGACTCGGAAACTCTGTTCTTCCTCGCGCTGACGTTCGGCCTGAGCGACGATCCATTCGAAGGTGTCGCGAGGGCCGTCGGATTCGTCGAGCACACGGCTCGCTCTCAGGGAATCGACAATCCGGTTCAGATGACCGTCGCCACGTCGGATGGCATCTCCACCTGGATCTTTCGCTATTCCAGCGAGCACCAGTCGAGGTCGTTGTTCTTCTCCACCGAGATTTCCACGCTGCGCAAGCTCCATCCAGAGGTGGAAGCACTGCACCATCTGAGCGAGGAGACCCGAATCGTCGTCTCCGAGCCTCTGCGCGACCTTCCTGGCGCCTGGAACGAGGTTCCCGAATCCGCCGCAGGCGTCATCCGGCCCGGACGGGACGAGATGCGGAACTTTGTGCCGATCCCACCAGCCTGATTGGGTCATACAATCAGGCATAGCTATGAAATAGCTTGCATTCGAAGCGCTTTCACGAATACTGAGAAAACGGAAACTCGGCACACTAGTCACGCGAGAGGATGAGCCGGAACGCCAAGCGAGCCTTCTCCGTATCCGGAGTGCCACCGGTGAGCAAATCGTTGTAGATGAACGACTCACCCACGCGAACCAGCAGATATGCCATGTCCTCGACGGGCAGGTCGGGCCGAATCTGCTCTGGTATTTCAGCTTCGATCAGCCTTCGCACGGATTCGACCATCGTGCCCTGAATCGGCCCCAGTCCAGTTGTGAGTATGCACAACGCCTTTTGCGGTTCGCGAGTCAAATACGTCCGGAAGAATTCGGTCTCGATTGTCGCCCGTGCATGGTAAGTGAGGACGTCGACAACCCTTGACGCTCCGCTTCCACTGCACTCCTCGAGGCCCATCCGCCATGTTCGGCGCGCCAGCGAATCGAGCACGTCACCGGTAATTGTGTCGCGATTCCCTGCACGCCGGAACAACGTGGTCCGATCCACCCCCAACTCGGTAGCCAAAGCGTTCACATCGAGCGGTTTTCCGGCTGCGAACTGTCGGCGGGCAGCACTCAACGCTTCCGCGCGGATGTCACGTGTCTCGGCCATGGAGTGAATGTATCGCTGACGACGTGCTGGTCGGTAGCCGGAGACGATCAGCCGGCGCCATCGACGGCAATCGTTGCAACATTCATTGACTTTGTTGCAGGTGAGTGTTTATGGTTCCCCGGTACGTGATTCCAGTCACAACAGTTCAGTTGTTTACGGAGGAATGCGATGAACGATCACACGTGGACGACCCGACGATGAGCCCACTTCTGCAAGTACGAGACCTCACGATTGACATTGGGACAGAATCGATTTCGAACAGACTCCTCGACCGAGTGAGCTTCGAGTTGGGGTCGGGCGAAATCACCGGCCTCGTAGGCGAGAGCGGGAGCGGAAAGACACTGACCGGACTCGCTCTGCTCGGTCTCTTGCCCCGTACGGCAACAACCAGCGGAAGCATCCGTTTCGAAGGACAGGAACTTGTGGGTCTGCCCGCCGCCGAGTTGAGGAAAATACGCGGTCGCGACGTCAGTATGGTCTTCCAGGACCCGAGTTCGGCTCTCAATCCCTCCGTCAGCATCGGTCGCCAGATCGTCGATGTGTTGAAGGCCCACCGCGACATCACGAAAGTCGATGCGGAGGACGTGGCTACAGATCTTCTCCACCAGGTCGGTCTGGCCGACCCGCGCAGAACCTTGAAGTCGTACGGGTACGAGCTTTCCGGCGGGATGTGTCAGCGGGTGATGATCGCGATGGCCCTGGCATGCGGTCCGAAGTTGTTGATCGCGGACGAACCGACAACAGCGCTCGACGTCACCATCCAAGCTCAGATCGTCGATCTCCTTCGAGAACTGGCAGAACAGCGCGATCTTGCCGTGTTGTTGATCAGTCACGACCTCGCGGTTGTCGCCGAGGTCGCGGATCGAGTCATCACCATGTTTCGCGGCGAGATCGTCGACGTCGCGCCGCGAGACGTGCTGCTTCGCCAGCCCGCGCATCCCTACACGTTCAGCCTTCTCGAGGCCGCACGCTCGACATTCGAAGAAATCTCCTCCCAATCACCCAAGGCGCGAGGCGATTTCACGACCAAAGCCCTTGCTGACAGCGTCGGGTGCCGATACGTCGCCCGGTGCAACTACTCCGAGGAGCTCTGCATATCCGATCATCCACTTCTGATCGGGTCATCAGAATCGGCAACAAGATGTCACCGCAGTTCCGACCTCGAGTTGCTCGGACTGGTGAGCTGATGAGCAACACCGACATCATCGTCGATGTTCGGAATCTGGCCGTCGAGTATGGAAGAGGCCGCAAAACTCTTCGAGCAGTCGATGACGTCAGCTTCTCGGTGCAGAGGGGTGAAACCCTTGCAATCATCGGCGAATCAGGGTCAGGAAAGTCGTCGACAGCTCACGCCCTCGCGGGTCTGGTGGCTATGGCCGCAGGCTCCATCACGATGAATCTCGACGACCCGGCGTTCGGGAAGGGCGGATCTTCCCATCTCATTTTTCAAAACCCTACGTCGGCCTTGAACAATCGGATGACCTCATGGGCTTGCGTAGCCGAGCCGATGGTGCCAGGGCGTCTGCGCATCCCACAGTCCTTGCGGCCGAAAGCCGTCGAGCTGTTGCGTCGGGTCGGTCTCGGCGCTGAGCTTGCCGACCGCCTCCCGACCCAGCTCTCCGGCGGCCAACGCCAACGCGTGACCATCGCTCGTGCACTTGCCTCCAAGGCGCCACTGATTCTCTGCGACGAACCTGTTGCCTCCCTCGATGTTTCGCTTCAGGAAGAGGTGCTGCAACTTCTTGCCGATCTCCGAGAAGAACATGACCTCACGTACATCTTCATTTCGCACGATTTGGGTTCGGTGGCACGGATCGCCGATCGCGTCGCGGTGATGTACCTCGGCCGAATCGTCGAGATCGGACCGGTTGCCACGGTCCTGAGGACTCCATCGCACCCCTACACGCAGGCACTTCTCGCCGCGGCCCCGCACATCGAACTCGAGCGGCGCAGTCGTCGGAAAGCATTGGTGCGGGGCGAGTTACCCGACCCACGGAATCCACCCTCGGGCTGTCGATTCCGCACACGCTGCCCGTTTGCGATGGATCGCTGTGCGTCGGAAGCGCCGTCACTTCGCGCGGCCTCGAATTCCGCACACAGCTCCGCCTGCCATCTATCGTCCCCGGCCACATCGACCGGAATCTCCAACCCGCCGGGGTAAATGCGTGCCGCGTCAGTCTCCCCATTCCGAGAAGACCAAAGCGAAAGTCCACCATATGAATCGACGTCTGTCTTTGCGATCCCGATATCCGATCACACGCTTCCAGAATCATGGGAAAAGTGACCCACGTGTGCTGGTAGCTGCGTTCGCACTTTCTGCTCTCGTGCTCAGCGGCTGTTCGAGTAGCGCCACCGGTACCGCCGGCAGTACCGGACCTGCCGATCCGAATGCCGAACTCAAGGTCGCGACATCGCACGTTCCAGCTTCACTCGACCCGTGTGCGGGAAACATCGGATACGACATCGACTACTTACAGTTGATGTATGCACCTCTGATCGATGCTGAACCTGCCACCCAGAAACTGCGGCCCGGAATCGCCAGCGAGTGGGGTTTCTCCGGACCGGACAACCTCACGTTCAAGATGACGTTGCAGAACGGCTTGACCTTTCACGACGGTACAACTCTCGATGCAGCAGCAGTCAAGGCAAGCATGGAACACTGCTTGAGTCTCGGAATCGTTTCCGTCCCGACGATCAAGAGCATCGAAGCAACGTCCCCAGATCACATCACGATCTCGTTGAGTTCACCTACCTCCGGCTTACCAGGGTGGCTCAACGGCAGATTGGGAATGGTGGTCTCCCCCACTGCGCTGGCAGCAGCAGGGGCAGACTTCGCCAACAAGCCTGTAGGCGCAGGGCCGTACACATTCACCAGCGCAGTCCCGAACAGTTCATACACATTCAGTCGATTCGACGACTACAAACCGGCGGGTCCACCCAGCCCTCAGCTCGCCAAGATCCAGATCCAGGTGATCTCCAATCCCACAGCGCTGACAAATGCCCTGACATCGAACGCTGCGGATTTTGCATACGGGCTCACACCGTCGAGTGCTCCGATCCTCGAACGCAACCCCAACCTGAAGGTCAGTCACGACCCGAGACTCGGAGTTGCGCTCGTCGTGATCAACAACAAGAACCCCGTGGTTAACGACGTCCGGGTTCGTCTGGCGATGCAGTATGCGCTCGACCGCAAGGCAATTGCGCGAGCTGCACTGGACAGCGCGGAAGGTACTGCGGCCTTCGGTCAGTATCCTCCCGGTTCGCAGTTCTACGACGAGCAAACCGAAGATGCATGGCCATACGACCCGGAGAAGGCCAAATCGCTGCTAGCGGAGGCGGGGTATCCGAACGGGGTCACCGTGCGCGGACTAGCAGGCAACCTACCGCCGTACTCGACCAACGCGGTCCTTGTCGGAGAACAATGGGAGAAGGTCGGCATCAAGGTCGACTTCGTCGAAATGAGTGGACCTCAGGCGATTACGGAGTTCGTCGCACACAACAGCGCGGACGTCTTCAGCGTGGGATGGCCCACGCGAGCATCCGCACCGCTCAATTTCGAAGCCTCTCTGGGTTCGCGATCGTACTTCCGGCAGAATTCCGTCCCCAACGAGGAGTTGGAGAAGCTGATCGCACTGCTGAACAACACGTATGACGAAACCGCTCAGCTCGACATCGTCAAACAGATCAATCAAGTCGTGATCAAGTCCGCTGAGTACGTACCGTTGTACTTCACTCCCGACGTGGTCGCGTACACGAAGAACGTCCACGGGGCCGTTCCTGCTCTGAACGGATCCCCCAATCTCACATACCTCTCGAAGTCATGACAGCGACCGTCGTATCACACGAGAATTCGGTGATGCCCGAGCCTGAGAGCGTTCCGACTCGAAACTCTCACCGATCGCCCGTCAATCCATATATACGGATGATCGCCGTCCGGTTCGCGCAAATCATTCCGACCGCGGTTATCGCCAGTTTCATAACCTTTGCCCTTATCCGGATAATCCCCGGTGGACCAGCCGAGGCCCTTCTCGGTCCGAACGGCAGCGATGAAGCGATCGCGGCACTCAACGAGCGCCTCGGATTGAATCAACCTCTGCTGGTCCAGTACTGGAACTGGGTGGTGTCGGCTCTGCACGGAGATCTGGGAACGTCGCTACAGAACAGCGCCCCCGTCGGCCCACAGATCCTTGCGCGCCTGCCGGCGAGCGCCGAGCTCGTTGTACTCGCACTGTTACTCTCCGCCGTCGTCGCCATACCGCTCGGTGTGTGGACCGCGACGCGAATGGGCCGACGCAGCGATGGCCTGACCCGCACGGTTTCAGGGATCGGACTCGCGGTGCCGGACTTCTTCCTCGCTATCGTGCTGGTCGATGTCTTTGCCCTCGGCTTGGGAGTTCTACCGGTGCTCGGCTGGGTTCCTCCGGGCGACGGTGTGATCGACAATCTGAGCCATCTCGTCCTACCTGCAACGGCACTCGCTGCCGGCGCAGCATCGATTGCGGTTCGGCAGACCAGGGCCGCGATGATCGAGACGCTGTCCGGCGACTACGTGCGAACCGCGCGTGCGATGGGTATCGACGAGCGGAAGATCGTGTGGCGCTATGCGTTACGAAACATCGTTCCCACCATTGTCACAGTCTATGGATTGCTCGGCGTGGCGATGCTGGGTGCGACGGTCATCCTCGAGCAAATCTTCGTGCTACCGGGCCTCGGCAGCGCTTTGGTCATCGCGATCGACACGCGAGATTATCCGATGCTTCAAGGCATCGTGTTGCTGTTCGTCGTGATCGTGCTTCTCGTGAACATCCTGGTCGACGTCGTCAACAACATGATCAGCCCGCAATTGAGAAAGGGAACGATCTCGTGAGCCAACTCGTAGTGACCACTGCAGGCGAATCTCGTTCCAAGCGGCCTCGTTACCGACTGACGCCCGGATTATGGCTCAGCTACTGCTTTCTCGGAATACTGATCGCGGCGTCCGCCTTGGCCTCGTTCGTGGCTCCGTACAGTCCGACCGATCAGAACCTGACCAACACGTTCGCCGGGCCAAGTGCCCAGCACCTGCTGGGCACTGACGGTTTCGGCCGCGACGTGCTCAGTCGGCTCATCTGGGGAGGACGCTCCGCCTTCTTCGGCGTTGCGATTGCGGTCGCTGTCAGCCTGCTGTTGGGAATTCCATGGGGACTGATCGCCGGATACTGGCCACGCTGGATCGGTGCGTCGCTCCTCCGGGTGGCAGACGCACTACTGGCATTCCCCGGTTTGGTTCTTGCAGTGGCAATTACGGGCGTTCTGGGGCCGAGCCTGATTACGTCGATGTCTGCCCTCGGAGTCGTCTACGCACCCACGATTGCAAGAATTCTGGCTGCCGGGGTCAGCGAGACGAGGAACCGAGACTTCGTCCTGAGCGCGCGACTCTCGGGATGTCCGCCGCACGTAGTGCTTTTGCGTCATCTCCTACCGCACGCGATCGGACCGGTTGTCGTTCAGGTGACTGTGCTCACCGGTCTGACCTTTCTCGCGCAGGCCGCCCTCTCGTTCCTCGGGTTGGGTATACAGCCGCCCACTCCGAGTTGGGGCGGTGACTTATCCGATGCGTACCTGCACATCTTGAGCGCCCCACAACAGATTCTCCCCTCCGGCATTCTGATTTCGCTGGTCGTCCTGGCCGTCTACCGAGTGGGTGATGCCGTCCGAGATCGCATGTATGTCAAAGGGAGATAGCTTACGAAGATCCCGCACCCAGTCCGACTTCTCGACCACCACACCACCCGCATGAAGGAATACCGATGACCTTGATCGCACCAGAAACTGCGCGCCGCGTCTTCCGTGGAGCCGAACCGATACACGGCATGATCTACTTCACTCCATTCGGCGCGGAAGCCTATGCTGCGCTGGGCTTTACGCATCCTCGAATGGGGTACTTCGCTTCGCGGTCCGCACCCATGGGTGCAGTAGCGGCAGAAGTCACCATCGCTACCTTCTTCAACTTCAACCCCGAACTGGTACACGCGGTCCTGCCGAATGCCTGGACGATCGCCACCCCCGAACAGATCTTGGCCGCTCGACTCGACGCTGTCGACCGTTCGCTGCGCAAGGCATGGGGAGAACATGTCGACGGCGCCGAGGTTCGAGAAGCCGCCGAACTCGCACGTCGAGCAGCGGAGCGCGCATGCAACAGACCGCAAGGTCGGCCGCTGTTCGGTGGACACGCATCCCTACCGTGGCCAGAAGAGCCCCATCTCGTGTTGTGGCATGCCCAATCCTTGCTCCGGGAATATCGCGGTGATTCTCATGTCGCCCTACTTCACACCGAAGGGCTCAACGGTGTCGAAGCGCTGGTAGTTCACGCCGGAACCGGTGATGTTCCTGCTGCTGCTCTGCAAATGAGCCGGGCATGGGACAACGATCAGTGGGCGGAAGGCGTCGAAAGTGTGCGGGCGCGTGGATGGCTCGAAGACGGCCCCGAGCTTCACCTGAACGAGGTGGGTCGCGATCGCCGGCAGAGGGTTGAGCATCAGACCGATGTGCTGGGGTCGTACCCGTACGAGGCGATCGGAGAGACCGGATGCAGTCGACTGATCGAAATCTCGGAACGTCTCTCCGGTGAAGTGATCGATGCAGATCTCGGATTTCCGGCAGCACTGGCAGCACGTCGCCGATTGCGTGCGTGACAGCAGGTCGTGAGTGTCGGACGTGGGCTGGTGATGATACGACGAGGGTGTCACCACCAGCCCCTTCACACGATTGTCGCCGAAGTCGGCTGCGCCCCGAATCTGCACAGTGAGAAGGCATCCGGATGAGACTGCCGTTGTGCCGAATTCCCGCTCCGTTTAGGTGATGATGGCTTGATGTGGAAACAGGCTCTCGGGTTTGCTTTGTTCGGGGCGGCCGTTGCCTTGGTCGCCGCGTCGCTGACACAGGGGTCTTCACAGGCATCGGCCACGATCACCCTCTTTTCGGGTGGCACGACAATCTCGGGCTTCGCGGGTGAACAGCAATGGAACTGGCCGATAGAGGCTGCGGTGATCGGCGCCGTTCTGGGCGCGCTGACCGGGTTCGTGCTCCGCCTCGCGGGCGTGCGAATCTCCGGAGGCCAGGACAATCGAATGGTCCGAACTGTGGTGGCAGGCCTCGCAGGCGTCACGCTTGGGCTGACGCCCCTGTTGGTCTTGATCGGCATGGCATTCACCGGGTCGGTTGATATCGGATGGTCCCCGCTCCTGGTCTATGCCGTAAGCGGTCTCCTGGCTTATGGCATTTCGGTCGCCGCCGTGTTCGGAGTCCTTCGCGCTGCCGGGGATCGACTTACTGTTCGCACGACGCGAGCGGTCGCGGCGATGCTTCCGGTAGGGGCGTTGGCGGCGACTGCTGCGGGTGTCGGTACTGCGTGGAAGCTGGGCTTCTCCACCGCCGCTCCCACCTGGATTGCAGTCGTACTGCTGGTGGTGCTCGTATTGGCCGTGACGTTCGTTGCGGCCCGGGCGTGGGCACTGCGGATGCAGGCTCGTGACTTTCCAGAAGTGGCATAGGCGGTGGAACGATTGATTCCGACGGGCGCATCGAGATGAGGGGCGAGCGAATCTTCGCGGGACTCGTCGTCGGCTTTCTGCTCGGGCTGTTCGGCTATCTGCCGTTGGTACTCCTGTGGCAACACTTCGCAGATGTCCCGCAGCCGCAGCTTTATCTGAACCGTTCGTTCACGTCGTTCGGCCCCAACCCGCCACCGCTCACCTACTGGATAAGTTGGGCGGCGCCTGCCGCCGTGTTCGTCATTCTCGGACTTATGACTATTCCCAGCCGCACCGGCAGGCAATTCGCGTTGCCATTGGTGCTCGCGTTCCTTTCTGTCGCGGCAATGGTGGCGTGGTTCTGGATCTCGATGGAACTGTTCTTCAGCCCCGACTGATCACTCACTCGATCGCGTATTGCGAAGCCCGCCGCGAGCACGCGCAGTGGCGCCCTTGTTCTGCAAGGCGATCCCCTGATGCACCGCAGCAAGTACCAATGCCAGCACTGCCGCAGGGAGACTCCCCACCATCGACAGCAGAGACGGCATACCAGAGCTGAAAGCGGTAAAGAAACCCACCACTGCAGCACAAAGCATTGTCGCCGAGACGATCCAGGAAACGAATGGTCGCGGGATCACGGCTGGAATGACGCACAGGGCCACCGGTAAGGCGAGCACCAAGAAGAGTTCGCGTCCGAAATAGTCATGAATCGAGCGGTAACAATCAGCAGAGCTGAGCGGGCCGAGGCCTATTTCGCAATCGGTGATCTCATACAGCGGCCACTGTGCCGTCGCGGATCCCAGAATTCCGGTGGCAACCGCCAATACAACCCACGCGATCCGAATCCCCGTCATACGAAGAGATCATGCCAGTAACGAACATTGCGGTCCGGAGCAGAAAGCGATTACAACCCGAAAGAAGCGGAGATTACCTCTCGCGGTGGGACCGTTCCCAACGCGAGCGGCACAACATGTTCGGCGTGCTCAACTCCCGTGTTGGATATTGAGTCTGATCAGGACACTCCGCGTCGTCGACAACTATTGGGAGACAGCACCTTCTCTGAGCGCGGGCATATCCGTCGCTGTACTCGGAGCAGTCAACGGTCTGCCTAGTTTGGTTATCACCGTGATGCACAACCAAAGCGTGCAGCGGGCTTGAGGTTTGCGACGCGGTTTGTGGGAAGGTGCTTGTATGGCGACACAACGGCAGCCCCAGTCGATCACCCCGGCTTGGAAGGTATTCACGGCCATCGGATTTGCAGCTGTTCTCGGCGGCGCTGTGACGTACATCCGCGACGGGTCCGATGGGGCCACGGTAGGCGGGATAGTCATGCTCGCGATTGGGGTACCGCTCACTGTCTGGTCCGTCCTGCGAATGCTGCGTGAGAATCGAGGACATCGCCTTCATTGGTGGAGAACGCCGCCAGTCAACCCGAGAAACGTCGATCTATCTCGTGCTGTCGGCATTACGACCACGATCTTCGGTGCAATGACACTCTGGCTGAGCACAGCAGATTCGGCGCCGTGGTGGTTGGCAGCAGTCTTTGCCGCAATTCTGATCGCGCTATTCGAAGCAACAGTGGCCATCCACAACATTCGTCTGAATTGACGGGTTCAGGGAGCAAAATCGCCAAACGGCGGATAAGCGCCCTAGAAATACTCAGTTTTTCGGCCAGTCGACACTACGAACTTAGCAAGCTCTTGTGCTCGTGCTGCTAACCTTCCGCCCATGCCGGCTTCTGCGGATGTTCGCGAGCGCCTTCGGTCTCACTTGGATCCAGATGACGAGATCCGGTACGTATTTCCAGCGGACGTTCTGATGAGCGCGAAACCGAGTGTGATTGTCGTGGTGAGCCGAAAGGCGATCACCGTATTCTCGACGAGCTTTCGGTCCAGAAAAGTGCCGAGTTCGATCCTCACCCAGTTTCCGAGAATGACCGTTCTCGGACCGGTCGATACTGCGTCCACGCCGCACTTCACTGCGGCGGGCACAACGTACGAGATCGACGAAGAATATGTTGCAGTCGTGAACGCTGCCGACGCGGAGATCACGTCACCGCGGGACTTCCCGCGCGATCCGTTGCCGAACCTCTGAAGGCACAAACAAAAAAGGCAGTTTCTCATTTCTGAGAAACTGCCTTTTTGATCTAACTTCGGTCGGGCTGACAGGATTTGAACCTGCGACCACTTGACCCCCAGTCAAGTGCGCTACCAAGCTGCGCCACAGCCCGTCCCACGCCCTTGTTTCGGGCGCTTGGAAAGATTACATCAGGGACGGGCCGAAGTACCAATCGGCTGGTCAGAGCCGTTTCAGTACCGAATTGGACGCAGAATCAGCGGCCCTTGCGGTCACGCTTCTCGCGCACTCGGACGGATACGCGGATCGGGCTGCCGTCGAAGTTGAACTCTTCACGCAGACGCCGCTCGATGAAGCGGCGGTAGCCGGCCTCGAGGAAGCCCGTGGTGAAGAGAACGAATGTCGGCGGGCGCGTGCTTGCCTGCGTCGCGAACATGATGCGCGGCAGGCGACCACCACGCATCGGCGGCGGCGTGGCCGCCACAACTTCCTTGAGCCAGGTGTTCAGGCGACCCGTGGGGATGCGCTTGTCCCAGGACTCGAGAGCCGTGTCGAGCGCCGGCACGAGCTTCGCCACGGCGCGACCGGTGTGGGCGGAGATGTTGACTCGCTGAGCCCACGGAACGCGGACCAGATCGCGGTCCACTTCCTTGTCCAGCATGAGTCGACGGTCCTCGTCCACGAGGTCCCACTTGTTGAATGCGATCACCAGTGCGCGACCGGTGTCGGCCACCATGCTCAGAACACGCAGGTCCTGCTCGGTGATCGGCTCGTGTGCGTCGATGAGCAGGATCGCGACCTCAGCGGCCTCGATCGCGCTCTTCGTACGCAGCGACGCGTAGAACTCGGCACCGCTGGCATGGCTGACGCGCTTACGCAGACCAGCTGTGTCGACGAAACGCCAAGGGCGCCCGCCGAGTTCGACGATGGAGTCGACGGGATCGACGGTGGTGCCGGCAACATTGTGCACGACGGACCGCTCGTCACCGGACAGCTTGTTGAGCAAGCTGGACTTTCCGACATTCGGCTTTCCGACGAGAGCAACACGACGCGGACCGCCGCCGGGGATACCTTCACGCGGGGTTTCCGGCAGCTTCTCGAGAACCTCGTCGAGCAGGTCGCCGGTGCCGCGGCCGTGCGTCGCACTCACGGAGTACGGCTGACCGAGGCCCAAGGACCACAGCGCTGCAACCTCGGACTCGGTGCGTCCGTCGTCCACCTTGTTGGCAACGAGGATGACCGGAGTCTTCGAGCGGCGAAGCACCCGAGCCACAGCTTCGTCCGTCGCCGTAGCGCCGACTACGGCGTCGACGACCAGGAGAATGGCGTCAGCCGTTCCCATGGCCAACTCGGCCTGCCGGGCAACGGCCTGCTGAAGACCCTTTGCGTCGGGCTCCCATCCGCCGGTGTCCTGGACGAGGAAACGTCGTCCGGCCCAGTTCGCCTCGTACGAGACACGGTCACGGGTAACGCCGGGGATGTCCTCGACTACCGCTTCACGACGGCCGATGATGCGGTTGACGAGCGTCGACTTGCCGACGTTCGGTCGACCGACAACAGCCAAGGTCGGGACGGCAATGTGCGCTTCGCCTTCGCCGTCCGCTTCGAGATCGGCAAAATCCCACTCCGATTCCTCGGACCAAGTTCCGTCACCGGCATATTCGGTTACCAGATCGTCGCTCACTGCACTGCTCCAGTTCTGTCGCTGACCACCAACAGCAACTTGGCGATCACATCTTCAATTCCCAATTCGCTCGTATCCACCAGAATGGAATCCTCGGCAGGGCGCAACGGCGACACTGCCCGAGTCGAATCGAGATGGTCACGGCGCTGCACATCAGCCAGCACCGCTTCGTAATTGTCTTCGCGGCCTTGGCCGATGTTCTGCGTATTGCGCCGTGCCGCACGGGTTTCCGCCGATGCGGTCAAGAAGATCTTGACGTCTGCATCGGGGAGTACGACGGTTCCGATGTCGCGACCTTCCACGACGATCCGGTCTGCGCTTGCCGCCAACTCACGCTGAGTGGCGACCAGCAGGTCGCGAACCTCGGGTACGGCCGACACTGCGGAGACAGCCTTGGTTACCGCGTCGCCGCGGATCTCCTCGCTGACGTCCGTGCCGTCGAGATGCACCTGCTCGCTGCTCGGATCGGTACCGATGGACCACGGCAACGCCGCAACGGCGGCCGTGATCGCGGCGGAATCCGCCAGATCGATTCCCTGACGCAGCACGTGCAGGGTCGCGATCCGGTAGATGGCTCCGGTGTCGAGGTAGCGAGCACCCAAACGCTGCGCCAACGCGCGAGAGACGCTGGACTTGCCGGTTCCGGACGGTCCGTCCATTGCGACTACCAGCGGCATGGACGAATCGGTCACAGGCCTACCGCCTCGTACAGTCCACCGACCTCGCTACGTCCGAGGACGCGCTGCGTTCCCGGACGCTGATCGCCGAGAGCGACAACTCCGACGTTGGTGCGAACCAGACGGACAACGGGGTGACCAACGGCATCGAGGAGACGACGCACGATGTGCTTGCGACCTTCGTGCAGAACGAGCTTGACGAGCGTCTTGCCCTCGTTGATCTCGAGCACGGTGAACGCGTCCACCTTGGCCGGACCGTCGTCGAGGGTGACACCGTCGCGCAACTGCTTGCCGGTGCTGCGCTCGACAACGCCGTGAACCGTGGCGAGGTACGTCTTCGGAACCTCGAACGACGGGTGCATCAGGCGGTGAGCCAGATCGCCGTCGTTGGTGAAGAGGAGCAAGCCTTCGGTGTCGGCGTCGAGACGGCCGACGTGGAAGAGTCGCTGACCCGACTGAACGCGCTCGGAGACGATGTCACCGACGCACGGACGACCGAGATCGTCGGACATGGTGCACTGCCAGCCACGCGGCTTGTTCATCGCGAGGTAGACGAGATCCTTCTGCACGACGACACGGACGCCGTCGACACGAACCACTGCGTTCTCAGGGTCGACACGCAACCCCTGCTCGACAACGATGCGGCCGTCGACCTCGACGCGACCCTGGTCGATCAGCTCTTCAGCTGCACGACGTGATGCCACGCCGGCCTGAGCCAGCACCTTCTGCAAGCGGACGCCGTCGCCCTTCGGCGGGCCGTCGTGCTTGGTGATCTCGGCATGCTGGTGACGCGCCGGCTTGGCGTTGGAGACCAACGGGTTCTGAGAGACGACGCGCTGCGGCTTCTCGGTCTTCGGCTTGCCACGCTTGTTGGTTGCCGCCGGTGTCGGGGCTGCCGGACGCTTGCGCGGAGGTCCGTCGAATTTGGATCCGCGAGGAGCGTTTGCCCAGGCAGTGCCGCGAGGAGCCTCGGGGCGTGCGCCGCGCTGATCGTCACTACGACGGTCATCGCCGCCACGCGGTGCGCGACGAGCGTCGACGTGGGGGGTACGACGGTCGTCGCTGCGCGGTCCGCGGCGGTCGTCAGTGCGGGGTCCGCGGCGGTCGTCGTTGTAACCACCACGACGGTCGTCTGTGCGTGCGGGGCGACGGTCGTCACTGCGCGGCGGGCGACGGTCGTCACTGCGCGGCGGGCGACGGTCATCATTGAATCCGCCGCGACGGTCGTCCGTGCGGGGACGGTCGGCTCCGGAACTGCGGTCGTATCCGGAGGTACTGCGGGAAGTGTTGCTGCGTCCACCACGGGGCGCTTCGCTGCGTGCGCCGCGGGGTGCGTCGCTGCGACCGCCACGGGGGGCATCGCTGCGTGCGCCGCGGTTGTCGCGGGAGTTGTTACGGTCCGGTGTGCCATCTCGGCGAGCGGGATTGTTCACTTTTTTCCTGTCAGTTTTCTACTGTTTCCCGAGCGTGGTCGGGTCTTTCTCGGTGCTGACGAGCGCCGGAGTTCCGGTCAGTCGTCGACTTCGGTGTCCACTACGTCAGCGGGCACGTCTGCCTTGTTCATTCTCGCAAATCGCGGATCGGATTCCAGGCTTTCGCTGATGTCGTCGATGAGATCGACATCAGGCAAGAGCGGGGCCAACTCCGGGAGCTCGCTCAGCGAGGCCAGGCCGAGCCGTTCGAGGAACAGTTCGGTCGTGGAGTACCGTGTCGCGTTGGTGTCCGGGTCCGGCCCGGCTTCCGCGATCAGTCCGCGGGCAAGGAGGGTGCGTACCACCCCGTCCACGTTGACGCCTCGTACCGCACTGATCCGCGCACGAGTCAACGGTTGACGGTATGCGACTACGGCCAAAGTTTCCAATGCCGCCCGGGTCAATTTGGTGCGTGCGCCGTCCAATAGCAGCTTTTCCACATACGGGGCAAACTCTTGTCGCGTGTACAGACGCCATCCGTCGCCCGCGTAGCGAAGGTCCATTCCGCTGCCGCGAGCGGTCAATGCGGCCGACATCAACGTCAGGCGTTGTTCGACGCGCTCCGGTGCGGTACCGGTGACAGATGCGAGTTGGTTCACTTCGGCCGGTGAATCCACGACGAGCAGAAGCGACTCCAGCACTGCGTCGAGTTGATCGTCGTCGAGATCGAAATCGGGGGCAGAATCTTCGGAATCCGCAGCGTCGTCAGTGGGCTCGATCATCTCGTCTAGCTGCGAAGATTCCGATTCCGTCGGCTCGGCGTTCATCCGTAGTCCTCCTCTGTGACTGGCGCGGTCGGGTCGTCTCCGGTCCAACTCACCATCAGCGGTCCGAGGGCTTCGGGTTGCTCGAACACGATCACCCGCCGCCGATACAGCTCGAGCAACGCGAGAAACCTTGCGACTATCTCGACGGTGATCTCACACTCGGCAACAAGGTCCCCGAAGGGTGTCCACTCCCCCATGCCTCGCTCGCGCAGCAACTCGAGAATTCGCTCGGCCTGCTCGGGTATCGAGATATTGGACACATGGAGGTGATCGAGGCCCACTGTCGGCACCGGACGCGGTGTGAACACCGTCGCCGCGATCTCCGCAAAACGCTGAGGATCGACGCCCAACAACACCTCGGGCAGGAGTTCGGTGAACTGATCCTCGACGGCAACCGAACGCGGATAGCGCCGCAGTGCGGCTTCCTCCAACTCACCGAACAGCGCCGCAACTTGCTTGTAGGCCCGGTACTGCAACAGTCGCGCGAAGAGGAGGTCGCGGGCTTCGAGAAGCGCTAGATCCTCGGCGTCCTCGACCTGCCCGGCGGGCAACAGCCTGGCGGCTTTCAGGTCCAGAAGCGTGGCCGCGACGACCAGAAACTCTGTCGTCTGATCGAGGCCCATCGCACTGCCGAGTTCCTTGGTGTACGCGATGAAATCATCCGTGACGGTGTGCAGGGCGACTTCGGTGACATCGAGCTGCCGTTGATTGATCAGGTTCAACAGCAGATCGAACGGGCCTTCGAAGTTCCGGAGAGTGACTCGGAAACCGGCGGCCTTGGCTGCGGTCTGAGCGTCGGTCGGCACGTTCGGGTCGATCGAATCCGGCTCGACTTCGACCGAATCTTCTTGCGATGCAATCAGTTCCACTAACGACCAGACCGGTGAATGACCTCGCGGGCCAAAGCTCGATATGCCTCGGCCCCAGCCGATTTCGGCGCCCAAGTCGTGATCGGCTCACCGGCCACGCTGGTTTCGGGGAATCGAACGGTGCGGTTGATCACCGTGTCGTAGACGACGTCGCCGAACACCTCGACGACGCGCGCCATCACCTCACGAGCGTGCAGGGTCCGAGCGTCGAACATCGTGACGACGATACCGGCCAACTCCAGCTTCGAATTGAGACGGTCGTGCACCTTTTCGACGGTGTCGTTGAGGAGTGCCAGTCCGCGCAGGCTGAAGTACTCGCATTCCATCGGAATGATGACCGAATCGGCGCAGGCCAGCGCATTCACGGTGAGCAGGCCAAGCGACGGCTGGCAGTCGATGAGCACGTAGTCGTACCGATCGAGAACAGGGTGCAACACGCGCCCCAAAGTCTGCTCACGCCCGACCTCGGTGACCAATTGGATCTCGGCGGCCGAAAGGTCGATGTTGCTGGGGAGCAGGTCGAGGCCGTCTACCCGAGTGCGCATCAACACATCGTCGATGGACACACGCGGTTCGACCAGAAGGTTATGGACGGTCAGTTCCAGGTCGTGATGCTGAACGCCCAGTCCGGCAGACAACGCGCCTTGGGGATCGAGATCTACCAGGAGCACTCGACGACCGTATTCGGCCAACGATGCACCCAGGTTGATGGTCGACGTCGTCTTGCCGACGCCGCCCTTCTGGTTGCACATCGCGATGATCATCGCGGGGCCGTGGTGCGCCAACGGTGTCGGTTGCGGCACCTCGCGGACCGGTCGGCCCGTCGGGCCGAGTTCTTCCGCGGAAACGGTAAGGGTTTCCGCAGGTGGAGAGGCTACTGGCGTCGTATCTATTTCGAACATCGCCTCTGGTTCGGAGGGTACAGCTGGTGCTGATTCGTTCACGCGCTCGAAGAGTTGGGCATTGACATGCGGCGGCGCGGACTCCGCCGCTGGTGGCTGCGATGTCGACACGGTCCGATGCTCCCCTACTCTTTCGGCGGTTGCTCTCGGCGCCGGCAAACCCCCGAAACTGCGGTGGAGGCCGCTCGCGCTCCTTGAACGCTACCGCTTACATCACCGAATGGTCTCGCAGACACGCATGAGCCAACCAACCCCTAACGGGCACGCGGGTGTGCCTGAGCCCACACTTCGCGCAACGCGGTGACGGTGACCAGTGTGTAGATCTGCGTCGTGGTTACCGAAGCGTGGCCAAGGAGTTCCTGCACGACACGTACGTCCGCGCCGCCGTCCAGCAGGTGTGTGGCAAACGAGTGCCTGAGCGTATGGGGCGAGACGTCCGCCTTGATTCCGGCAGACGCCGCCGCATCCTGAAGAATCTGCCACGCGCTTTGACGCGAAAGGCGGCCCCCACGAGCGTTGAGAAACAGGGCGGGAACACCGCGCGTCGCCAGGCTGGGGCGCCCACGGACGAGATACGCGTCTACGGCGGCGATCGCAGGCCTGCCGACGGGGACGATCCGTTGCTTTCCGCCCTTGCCTTTGAGGAGCACGGAACGGGTTTCGGTATCGATGTCGTCGACGTCCAGATCGATCGCTTCGGTGATTCGCGCTCCGGTCGAGTACAGGAGCTCGAGCAGAGCGCGATCGCGCAGGTCGCGGGGCCCGTCACCGGCCGCACCGCCACCCGAAGCGTCGAGGAGGGCGATCACGTCGTCGAGAGGAAGGGCCTTGGGCAGCTTGCGCCCGGGCGTCGGCGGCTTGACCGTTCGGGCCACGTCAACGCTGACCAGACCCTCGGCGGCGGAGAACTTGTGGAATCCGCGAACCGCGATCAGGGTGCGTGCTGCCGAACTGGCCGCCAACGGTACGACGCCGGCCTCGGAGTCACCGAGCCGCAGATGTGTCACGAATTCGGTGACGTCGTTTTCCGTCACGCCCGCGACGTCGTCGATGCCGCGTCCGTTCAGGTACTCCGCGTACCGATTCAGGTCACGGCGATACGAAAGTAGAGTGTTGCGCGCCGATCCTCGCTCGACCGCTAGATGGTCGAGATACGAGTCCACCTGTCGGGCAAGCACTTCAGGCTCGCGACTTGCGTTCTCCGAATGCGCGAGGACGATCGGGCCACGGTGCGTCGGCGGGGCGCAACGGCTTTCCCGTCGCGCGTGCGGTGGCGATCGCGAGAATGCCCGATACCGCTGTGGCATTGACGATGTCGCCACGTAGCGCCATGTCGACGGCGTCGGCGAGCGGAACCCGCGAAATCTCGAGATCGGCTTCTTCGTGTTCGGGATCGTCGCGCTTCACCTCGTGC
The DNA here is from genome assembly GCF_053608585.1 of Rhodococcus sp. NPDC055024. Classification (NCBI taxonomy): domain Bacteria; kingdom Bacillati; phylum Actinomycetota; class Actinomycetes; order Mycobacteriales; family Nocardiaceae; genus Rhodococcus; species Rhodococcus sp. NPDC055024. The sequence goes on along the minus strand of NZ_JBSGVT010000003.1, from coordinate 12,955 downwards.
AGCCCCTCGGCGAGGAAGACGCGAACCGCCTCGTCCGTGAACCCGGGTGAGAGAGCGACATCGACCAGTACCGACCATCGATCGGCGCCGAGTCCGGTTTCTTCGCCCAGCTCGCGCGCTGCCGCCTCGACCGGGCTCTCCCCCGCAGCGTCGAGCAGACCGGCGGGGATCTCCCACAACCGGTGCCCGAGCGGGTGACGGTACTGGTGAATCAGCACCAGGTTGTCGTGCTCGTCCAGTGCCACGACGGCAACGGCGCCGTGGTGTTCGACGACTTCCCGATCGGCACGCTGACCACCAGGCATCGCAACGGTGTCGACGCGCAACGCGATGATCGCGCCGGTGTAGACCGTCTTGGAGCCGAGGGTGTCGAATTCGTGCCGACCGGGATCGCTCATGTGTGGCTAGACCTTTTCCACGTTCTCGACTGCAGCGTCGAGCGCTGTCTCGGTGGCAGCGGTGTCGATCTTCTCGTCACCGTGGACGTCGACGGGCAGGCGCTCTTCGAGCTTGTACGTCAACGCTGCTTCGACGAAGGCCGCGAACAGCGGGTGCGGGCGTGTCGGACGGCTCTTGAGCTCCGGGTGTGCCTGGGTGGCAACGAAGAACGGATGCTGCTCACGCGGGTACTCGACGAACTCGACCAGGTGGCCGTCCGGTGAGGTTCCACTGAACTGCAAGCCGGACTTGGCAATCCGATCGCGGTAGGTGTTGTTGACCTCGTAGCGGTGACGGTGACGCTCGGAGACGTCCTCGGTTCCGTAGGCCTGAGCGACGACGGAACCCTTGGTCAGCACGGCCGGGTAAGCACCCAGACGCATGGTGCCACCGAGGTCGGCGTCACCGGCGATGACGTCTTCCTGATCAGCCATCGTCGAGATGACCGGGTGCTTGGTGTCCGGCTCGAACTCGGCCGAGTTGGCATCGTCGAGGCCGACGCTACGAGCAGCTTCGATGACGACGCACTGCAGACCCAGGCACAGACCCAGCAGCGGCAGCTTGCGCGAACGTGCGAAACGGATCGCCCCGAGCTTGCCTTCGATGCCGCGGATGCCGAAGCCGCCCGGGATCAGAACACCGTCGACGTCACCGAGAGCGGCCTGCGCTCCGGCTTCGGTCTCACAGGCGTCCGACGGGACCCAGGAGATCTCGACCTTGGACCGGTTCGCGAATCCACCGGCGCGCAGTGCCTCGGTGACGGATAGGTATGCGTCGGGCAGGTCGACGTACTTGCCGACCAATGCGACGCGCACGGTCTCGCGCGGCTGGTGAACACGATCGAGGAGGTTGCCCCACACGGTCCAGTCGACGTCGCGGAACGGGAGACCGAGCTGGCGAACGACGTAAGCGTCGAGGCCCTCACGGTGCAGAACCTTCGGGATGTCGTAGATCGAGGGAGCGTCGGGCGTCGAGATGCAGGCGTCGACGTCCACGTCGCACATCAGGGCGATCTTGTTCTTGAGGCCCTGCGGAACGTCGCGATCGCAACGAAGGATCAGCGCGTCGGGCTGAATGCCGATGCTGCGCAACGACGCAACCGAGTGCTGCGTGGGCTTGGTCTTGAGTTCTCCGGAGGGGCCGAGGTACGGCACGAGGGAGACGTGCAGGAAGAAGACGTTGTCGCGGCCGACGTCGTGGCGGACCTGGCGAGCGGCTTCGAGGAAGGGCTGCGATTCGATGTCGCCGACCGTTCCACCGATTTCGGTGATCACGACGTCCGGGCGGTGCCCTTGCAGATCCGGACCGCTCATCTCGAGGATGCGACGCTTGATCTCGTCGGTGATGTGCGGGATGACCTGAACGGTGTCACCGAGGTACTCGCCGCGGCGTTCCTTGGCGATGACCGTCGAGTACACCTGGCCGGTGGTGACGTTCGCCTGGCCGGAGAGGTCACGGTCGAGGAACCTCTCGTAGTGTCCGACGTCGAGGTCGGTCTCGGCACCGTCTTCGGTAACGAAGACCTCGCCGTGCTGGAAGGGGTTCATGGTGCCCGGATCCACATTGAGATAGGGATCGAGCTTCTGCATGGTCACGCGCATTCCCCGCGCGGTCAACAACTGTCCCAGGCTCGAGGCGGTCAAACCTTTGCCGAGCGAGGAAGCTACACCTCCGCTGACGAAGATGTGCTTGGTGGCGGTACGCGTGTTAGTGCGTGACTGTGGCAAAGGGGCTCCCGTGACGACTGTGCAGGGCTTGGTCTGATGAAGCATGCTGGGGCCTGCCGACCCACGGGATTTCACGGTAACACCTATCGGGGGTCGGTGCCTACAACGCGCCGACTTTCCGCCCCCGATGTGACCGGCGTATCAATACCGGGGTGTCAGTTGGTAGGTGCGCCGACGGTGACCGCCGCCGCTCCCGGTCCCGTGCCGTAGCGGCCCGCGCCGCCGTTCAGCTGTTCCTGCAGTGCCAACGGCGTCGTGATCTTGCCCGACTCCCGATCGATGTTGTCGATGGTCGTCAAGCCCGCTGAGAGCGCCGCATCCGCACGGGCGACGGCAACTGGACCACTGCCCTCGGCCGAGCCGGGACGGCCCGCGAGAATCGTTCCTGCGCCGCGTCCGTCGAGCGCACCCGCAAACCGGGCGATCACAGCGCCGCGGTTACCTGTGGCTGCGTCGGATTCGCTCTTGTTGTCGCCGGTGAGAACGACCGCGAGCTGAGCCGGCTTGACCGCGCCGTCGTCGTAGCTGATGAAGCCGGCGCTGCGCAGCGAGTCGAGCGCAAGATTCATCTCGTCCGGAGTGCTCTGCGGTTCGCTGCTCTGCCCGTTGAGAAGCAGAACCGATCCGAGCAGATCGCCCGCGAGACTGCCCTGATCGACCGCACCGGTCTTGAGGGTGATGCCCGCAGGAATGACATTGGTGACGACGGTCCGCAAGCGGTCACCACCCGTGGCGTCGACAAACGAATCGGTGAGCGAGACACGTCCGGTCACGGCGCCGCCGGCGGCAGTGACGAGTCGGTTGACACCGTCGAGATCACCGGGATCGGCGTCCGGTGCCGTGATGACGACGACGGTGCGACCAGCGAGACTGTCACGCACGACGCGACCACCGACAGCGGCATCGAAGCCGTCCGCGGAATTGAGTTGCTGCTGAAGCTGATTGGACTGTTGATTGAGGTCTTCGATCTCGTTCTGCAGGTCTGCCTTGTCGTCACGCAGACCCGAAAGCAATCCACTGGACAGCATTCCGGAACCCAGCACCACGCCGATCGCGAGTGCCAGGAAGATTGCCGCTATGGAAATTGCATGTTGACGCATCGAAATCACTTGAAGAGCCCCTGAACCCACAGCGCGAAGCTGTTCCACGTTGCGACTGCCCAGTCGAGAACTTCACTACCGGCATTGGACACGACCAGGGCGACGATCACTGCCACCAGGGCGGCAAGCACCAGGAGCGCGATCGCGCCGCCGGACACTCGACTTCGATACAGCGTTGCGACGGCCTTGGCGTCGACTAGTTTCGGTCCCACTTTGAGCCGCGTCATGAATGCCGACGGATTGCTTTCACGGCGTCCGCGGTCGAAGAATTCGTCCAAGGACACCACGTTGCCGACCGTCACGATCAGCGAAGCCCCGTGATGATCGGCAAGGAGCAAAGCAAGGTCGGTCGGTGAGCAGGTCGCGGGGAACGTCATCGCCCCGATACCGAGATCCTGGATTCGGGAAAGTCCTGCAGCATGACCGTCCTGGTCTGCGGGCAGAACAACTTCGGCTCCGGACTTGAGGGTGGAACTGGTGATTTCTTCCGGGTCGCCCACGATCAGATCGGGGCGGTATCCGGCCTTGCTCAACACGTCCGCACCTGCACCGACACCGATCAGAATCGGCGAGTACTCCTTGATGAAGGGCTTGAGGTTTTTCAGATCGGCCTCGTGTTCGGGGCCGTCCGAGACGACCACGACGTGGCGATCCTTCAAATCGATGTCGATGTCCGGGACACCGATTCCGTCGATGAGCAACGGACTTTCGGTGCGGATGAACTCGATGGTGTTGCCCGAGAACGCTTCGAGGTGATCCACCAGGCCGGTCTTGGCCTCGATCATCCGGTCGGAGATCTCGGCTTCGGTCTGCTCTTCACCCTTGACGAGACTCTTCTCGCCGTTGAAGACCTCGCCCTCGTGCAGGCGGATCTTGCTGCCGTCCTTGACGTTCTTGAAGACGTCACTGTCTACGGCATCGATCAGAACGATGTCGTTGGCGACGATCACTTCCGGTCCGAGGTTGGGGTAGCGCCCCGAAATCGACGGCGACGCGTTGACCACGGCCATGACTCCGGCTTTCACCAGAGCATCGGCGGTCCGGCGATCGATGTCGACTTCGTCGAGGATCACGATGTCTCCAGGACCGACACGGCGTAAAAGCTTCGCCGTGTTCCGATCGGCCCTGGCGATGCCACTGATCCCAGGCAAGGATTCGGTGTTACGTGAGAGCAATCCGGGCATCTTCATGGCTTCGATGATGAACCTGAAACCGCCTTGACCGGTGGAGGCGCGCCGACAACTACCACATCAGTCACACCAACACCACAGAACCTTCAATCTGTGACGCGGGCCGCATTCGCGATCTCGAGCAGTTCTTCGGCGTGTGCACGCCCGGTCTCGGTGTCGTCCAATCCTGCCAACATACGGGCCAACTCGACCACCCGATCAGAATCCGACAAAGTCCGCACACCACTGCTGACCACTCCGCCCTTGTCGTCCACCTTGTCCACCACGAGGTGGGTGTCGGCAAACGCAGCGACCTGCGGAAGGTGAGTGACGACGATAACCTGATGCGTCCGAGCGAGTTTCGCCAATCGGCGGCCGATCTCGACGGCAGCGCGGCCACCGACCCCAGCGTCCACCTCGTCGAAAACCATCGTCGCGCCGGTGTCGCTACCGGCGAGAACCACCTCGAGCGCAAGCATGACGCGCGAAAGCTCGCCGCCGGAAGCGCTCTTACTGATGGGCAACGAGGGCGCCCCACTGTGCGCGGACAGACGAAATTCCACCTCGTCGACGCCGGCAGATCCGGCATGCAGGTCTACTCCCCCGACACTGAGCGGCGCCGAATCCTGCGGGCCCGCGGGCTGCGAACGAACCGTCACCTCGAGGCCCGCACGTCCCATCGCCAGACCGGCGAGTTCCGCGCTGACAGCCTTGGCGAGCTTTGCCGCCGCCTTGACTCTGGCGGCGCTCAGCTTGGTAGCTGCCTCCGCGGTCAGTCCAGCCGTTTCCTCGACCTGCTTGGCCAACAGCGACAACGCGTCCGAGGACACGTCGAGTTTGGACAGACGAGCGCGAGCGGTTTCCGCCCATTCGAGAACACCGTCGACATCGGCGGCGTACTTGCGAGTCAGAGTCTTGAGTTCGGACTGCCGCGACAGCAGCGAGTCCAGAGCCCCCGGATCGGCGGGTAGCCCGGAGAGATAGGTGTTGAGGTCTCCGGCAACATCGGTGACGACGGCAATAGCGTCGGCCAAGCGGGAACCGAGGCCGTCCAGATCGGCATCGGTGACCGACTCGATACGCGCTCGCGCTTCGGACATCAGGTCGAGCGCCGGCATGACCCCGACGTCACCGCTGGCCATGTCGTCACTACCGGCGAGCGCAGCGTGCGCTTCTTCGGCAGCGGAGCGGAGCGAGTCGAGTTCGCTGAGTCGACGCACCTCGGCAACGATCGCCGTATCCTCACCCGGCTCGGGTGCCACGCCGTCGATTTCGTTGAGCGCGAAGGTCAACTGGTCTGCCTCTTGCGCCAGTTCACGAGCCTTCGACGTGCGCTCGATCAACTCCGAACGAGCATCCAGCCACTCACGACGGTGTTTGCGGTACCGCGTCAGGAGCGTTCCGATTGTCTTGTCCCCGAAGCGGTCCAGTGCATTGCGTTGCTGGTCGGGACGAAGCAAACGCAGCTGATCGTTCTGTCCGTGAACCGTCAGAAGCGGATCCGTGAATTCGGAGAGAACGCCCGCCGGCACGCTTCGACCGCCGAGATGTGCACGTGAACGCCCGTCGCTGCCGACGGTGCGTACGGCGATGATAGTCCCGTCCTCGTCGCGCTCGGCCCCGGACGATTCCAGGATCCGGACGATTTCACGCTCGGTGGCCGGTGAAACGTCGTCGGCGATGAATCGTCCCTCGACGACGGCTCGCGACGCACCCAACCGCACGCGACCGGCATCGGCTCGCGCACCGCTGAGGAGGTGCAAGCTCGTGACGACCATGGTTTTACCCGCGCCGGTTTCACCGGTCAGGACGGTCAGGCCCTCGTGAAACTGGGCGCTGGCCTCGGAGATCACACCAAGACTGTCGATACGGATCTCTGCGAGCACGATTAGGGCTTCCTTCCTCGCCATCCGGTAACCGGAAGCTCGAACTTGCGAACCATCCGATCAGCGAAAGGCGCAGAGTCCAACCGGACCCACTTGACGGGAGTGGCGCCGCGAACGACCTCGACACGGGCGCCGGCAGGCAGTTCCAACGTACGACGGCCGTCACAGAAGACCAGGCCGTCGTGGCTACCGGCGACGGTCTCCACCGCGATGATCGAATTCGGGCTCGTGACCAACGGCCGCGCGAACAGCGCATGCGCGTTGCTGGGTACGACGAGCAATGCTTCTAGTTCAGGCCACACGACGGGGCCGCCTGCGGAAAACGCATAGGCGGTCGAGCCGGTCGGAGTGGACACGAGAACGCCGTCGCAACCGAAGGCAGAAACGGGTCGGCCGTCGACTTCGAGAACAACTTCGAGAACGCCGAGACGCGAACGGTTCTCGATACTGGCTTCGTTGAGCGCCCACCCGCGGTCGATGATCTCGTCGTCCACCCGAATCACGACGTCGAGTGTCATACGGGACTCGACGCGATACTCCTTGCGAACTACCTGTGCGAGAGCCTCGTCGAGATGCTCGGCCTCGGTCTCTGCCAGAAATCCGATCCGTCCGAGATTGATGCCCAATACCGGGATGGACGCTTCTTGCGCGAGTTCGGCGGCGCGAAGAAATGTGCCGTCGCCACCGAGAACCAGTACCAACTCGCATCCGACGGCAGCATCAGGGCTGGGATGAACAACCGTGACGTCGAGACCCGGCGCAGAGAATCCCGCGGGCTCCGTCATTGCTTCGATGCGCGAACTGTCTGCTTCGTCGACGAGGACTCGCAGTCCGATTCCCGCGCGCTCGAAGATCTTTCCGACTCGCTTGGCGGTTTCCGTGATGTCGCGTCGGCCGGGATGTGCGACAAGAAGGATCTCGCGCGACTCGCCGTTCGTGACCGCGTTCACTGGGGCCCTTCCTCTACAGCCTTGCGAATCATGTCCTCCACCGAAGAGATTCCCTCGGTGTCCGGCTCGTGATCACCGGACGTACCTGTCTTTCGAAGCCACAGGAAGTACTCGACGTTTCCCGACGGACCGGGCAATGGGCTGGCCACCACACCTAACGTCCGCAGGCCTACCTTTGCAGCAGCCTCCGACACGTCGAGCACAGCGGAAATTCGCAATTCCGGATCTCGTACGACGCCACCGGCACCGACGCGGTCCTTGCCGACCTCGAACTGAGGCTTGACCATCGGAACCAGGTCCGCACCGTCAGCAGTACAGGCGACAAACGCCCCGAGTACGAGTTTGAGAGAGATGAACGACAGATCCGCGACAACCAGGTTGACGGTTCCGCCGATGGTCTCCGCATCAATTGCACGAACATTGGTTCGGTCGATCACGTGCACCCGGTCGTCGGACTGCAGGCGCCACACCAGTTGTCCGTAACCGACGTCGACTGCGACAACTTCCTTCGCACCACGCGTCAGCAGAACATCGGTGAAGCCACCGGTGGATGCGCCGGCGTCAAGGCAGCGTCGGCCTTCGACCGTCAATCCTTCGGACCCGAAAGCGTCGAGGGCGCCGATCAATTTATGCGCCCCACGCGAAGCCCACGAAACTTCCTGCTCGACCTCGACGACCCGAAGCGGAGTACCGGCTTCGATCGCCGTCGCAGGCTTGGTAGCAACAGCTCCCGAGATGAGAACTCGGCCGGAGGAAATCAGTTCTTGCGCATGATCTCGCGACCGTGCGAGTCCGCGACGGACCAGTTCGGCGTCCACCCGTGCTCTACGTGCCACGTCAAGCCCTGTCCACAGAGGCGAGTGCCTGGACGAGCACCTCGTGTGCCTGTTCCAAAATATGTGCCTTCTGCGGAATCACACCTGCTCCGTGCTGATCGTTCGGATCGTGTTCGATGCCGCCGAGGCGCGCCAGCAAACCGTCGACGTCAGAACGTATGCGTTCCGGTTCGACGGTAGGGCGTGGCCCGGGCAACGGAGATCCGTTACTCGTGTTTCCGGGGTGCGGGGTCGGCGTGCTCATCGGGCACAACGTTAGTGCATGACTCTCGGTTACGCATACACCCGCACCCCCGCGAGTCGAACACATTTGCGAGAACTCAGACGAGCCAGGATGCAAACAGATCCGCCACGCCGGCATCCGACGCTTCCAGGGTCTGGAACGACGGATTCGCCCATGCGACAGGCGCAACCGCACGTAGAAGTGACATCTCGTCCCCGACAACCGGGCCGTCGACTACCAGCGCCGACCCGTTCACCGAAACGGACCACTTGGAGTCCGCACCGACCAGCGACTCGACGGCCGGCTGATTGAGCGAATCCAGGGTTGCTGCAATGTAGGTGGGACGCTGCTCAATCGGAGCCCGCAGTACGTCACCGGGCGTGCTCACACCGGTGAGAACCAACAGCGAGTCGATCGAAACAGCATGTGCGCCTTCGATATCGGTGTCCAAACGATCACCGACCACCAGAGGACGCGAGCACCCACTGCGAGCGAGCGCGTCCTCCATCAGCGGCGCAGCAGGCTTACCTGCCACCAACGGTTCCTGCTTGGTCGCAGCGCGTAGGGCTGCCACCATCGAGCCGTTGCCCAGCACCAAACCCCGCTCCGACGGCAGTGTTGTGTCCAGGTTCGCAGCCACCCACAGCGCGCCGGCCCTGATCGCAAGGCACGCTTCGGCAAGGATCGACCAGTTGGTCTCCGTCGAATGTCCTTGAACGACAGCAACCGGGGAATCCGCGAACTCACGAACCGGCAGCAATCCGACGCGTGTCACCTCGTCCGCAAGTGCGTCGGTGCCGACGACCAGAACAGCGGCACCGGGTTCGAGACGCTCCGCCAACAGACGCACGGCAGTCTGGGAGCTGGTAACCACACGATCGTCTTCGGAATCGAAACCCAGTTCCGTGAGGTGCGCCGACACTGCCGAAGGTGAGCGACTGGCATTGTTGGTCACGTAGTACAAAGCCTGCGAGCCTTGACCCAAAGCAGCCTGGGTACCGGGAATCGCATGAGCTCCGGCGTACAGCGTGCCGTCGAGATCGAGCAAAAGTACGTCGTACTGGGTACGAAGCACGGTCACTGATCTTCTCCGGTCAACTCGGCCACCCGTTCTTCAGCATCCGTGTCACCCTCGAGGTCTGCAGCTGCAGCGTTGAGGAACCACTTCAGTCCGTCTTCGATACGACCGGCTGCAACGAGGGCATCGGCGTACGCGTAGAACAAGCGAGCCGCAGCTTCACCGGTACGCGCTGCATCGAGATCCTTGGTCTGCAGTGTGACAACTGCCTGATCGAACTGTCCGAGATCCATCCGAGCACCGGCGACGACGATCCGCAACTCCGAAGCCTCGTCGCCTGAAAGCAGCGCAGCCTCGTCACTGCGACCGAGTTCGATCGCGCGTTCGGGTCGACCCAAACCGCGTTCGCAATCGGCCATCACCGCGATCAGACCCGGTCCACCAGCCATTCGACGGGCAGCACGGAGCTCGGAGAGAGCCTCGGCCCATTCACCCGCGTGGTAGGCAGTGATTCCGGCAGCTTCACGAACGACAGCAATGCGGCCGGCACGCTGACGAGCAGCGCGAGCGTGGAGCAGTGCAAGTTCCGGGTCTTCGTCGACGAGCTTGCCCGCCATGACGAGGTGACGCGCAACTGTGTTGGCGTTGTCCTTGTCGAGGCTGAGCAGATCCCGACGAACAGCCGGATCCAACTCGGTCGGCTCTACGTTATCGGGCAAATCTGGTTCGTCAGGTCGAGCTTGCTGACGGTTGCGGTCGCCGTCGCGCCCACGAGGGGTGAACCCACCCTCGCCGCCGCGACGCTGTCCGCCACTGAATCCGCCGCTATTGCTGTTTCCAGCCCTGCCACGGTTGTTGTCTCCGGCACCACCGCGGCGGTCTCCGCCTGCAGCGCTGCGTGATCCACGCCCGTCGTTGTCACGACGGGGGCCACCTGATCGAGGCGCTCCTCCCCCACGGAAGGACCGACGCTCGTCGCCATTCTCCGACACAGTCATTCCTTTCATACAACGCACGAAAGGGGACCCAGTATGTTGGGTCCCCTTTCGGTTAACGGGTGTTCGGCGGTGTCCTACTCTCCCACACCCTGTCGAGTGCAGTACCATCGGCGCTGAAGGGCTTAGCTTCCGGGTTCGGAATGGGACCGGGCGTTTCCCCTTCGCTATGACCGCCGTAACTCTATGAAACTGTCACAGTAACCAGCCCTGAACCAGATCCTCCACACACCCACCAACCTCAAGAGGGTTGATCGATGATGGATGATCGACATCAAGGTATCTGTGTGTTGTTTCAGATACCGCACAGTGGACGCGTAGCTTCTTTGTGGTAAGTCCTCGGCCTATTAGTACCAGTCACCTGCATGCATTACTGCACTTCCAGTTCTGGCCTATCAACCCGGTGGTCTGCCGGGGGCCTTAACCCCTCGAGGGGGTGAGAAACCTCATCTTGGAACAGGCTTCCCGCTTAGATGCTTTCAGCGGTTATCCCTTCCGAACGTAGCTAACCAGCGGTGCTCCTGGCGGAACAACTGGCACACCAGAGGTTCGTCCGTCCCGGTCCTCTCGTACTAGGGACAGCCTTCCTCAAGTTTCTTACGCGCGCGGCGGATAGAGACCGAACTGTCTCACGACGTTCTAAACCCAGCTCGCGTGCCGCTTTAATGGGCGAACAGCCCAACCCTTGGGACCTACTCCAGCCCCAGGATGCGACGAGCCGACATCGAGGTGCCAAACCATCCCGTCGATATGGACTCTTGGGGAAGATCAGCCTGTTATCCCCGGGGTACCTTTTATCCGTTGAGCGACACCGCTTCCACTTGCCGGTGCCGGATCACTAGTCCCGACTTTCGTCCCTGCTCGACCTGTCAGTCTCACAGTCAAGCTCCCTTGTGCACTTGCACTCGACACCTGATTGCCAACCAGGCTGAGGGAACCTTTGGGCGCCTCCGTTACATTTTGGGAGGCAACCGCCCCAGTTAAACTACCCACCAGGCACTGTCCCTGAACCAGATCATGGTCCGAGGTTAGAGGTCCAATTCGATCAGAGTGGTATTTCAACAACGACTCCACGATAACTGGCGTCACCGTTTCACAGTCTCCCACCTATCCTACACAAACCGAACCGAACACCAATACCAAGCTGTAGTGAAGGTCCCGGGGTCTTTTCGTCCTGCCGCGCGTAACGAGCATCTTTACTCGTAATGCAATTTCGCCGAGTCTACGGTTGAGACAGCTGAGAAGTCGTTACGCCATTCGTGCAGGTCGGAACTTACCCGACAAGGAATTTCGCTACCTTAGGATGGTTATAGTTACCACCGCCGTTTACTGGGGCTTAAATTCTCAGCTTCGCTCCGAAGAACTAACCGGTCCTCTTAACCTTCCAGCACCGGGCAGGCGTCAGTCCGTATACATCGTCTTACGACTTCGCACGGACCTGTGTTTTTAGTAAACAGTCGCTTCTCACTGGTCTCTGCGGCCCCACCCAGCTCAGACAGTAAATGTCGTCACCAGACAGGGCCCCCCTTCTCCCGAAGTTACGGGGGCATTTTGCCGAGTTCCTTAACCATAGTTATCTCGATCGCCTTAGTATTCTCTACCTGACCACCTGTGTCGGTTTGGGGTACGGGCCGTGTGAAAGCTCGCTAGAGGCTTTTCTCGGCAGCATAGGATCACTGAATTCGCCTCAATCGGCTACGCATCACGTCTCAGGCTTGTATGCGACCCGGATTTGCCTAGGTCACGCCCTACACGCTTACACCAGTATTACCACTGACTGGCTCAGCTACCTTCCTGCGTCACCCCATCGCTTGGCTACTACCAGATCAGGTCCCATGCATCCACCAACTCGAGACCCGAAGGTCTTCTCGTGGCTTCAGGATGGTTAGTATCACTGATTCACCATGGGCGCGTTCACACGGGTACGGGAATATCAACCCGTTGTCCATCGGCTACGCCTGTCGGCCTCGTCTTAGGTCCCGACTCACCCTGGGCGGATTAACCTGGCCCAGGAACCCTTGGTCATTCGGCGGACGAGTTTCTCACTCGTCTTTCGCTACTCATGCCTGCATTCTCACTCGTGTGGCCTCCACGGCTAGGTCACCCTGCCGCTTCCATGGCCACACGACGCTCCCCTACCCATCCACACACCTGCCCAACACTCCGCAGAGTGAAGGGGGGCTATTGCGTGAATGCCGCAGCTTCGGTGGTGTACTTGAGCCCCGCTACATTGTCGGCGCAGGATCACTTGACCAGTGAGCTATTACGCACTCTTTCAAGGGTGGCTGCTTCTAAGCCAACCTCCTGGTTGTCTTCGCGACCCCACATCCTTTTCCACTTAGTACACGCTTAGGGACCTTAGCTGGCGATCTGGGCTGTTTCCCTCTCGACTACGAACCTTATCGCCCGCAGTCTCACTGCCGCGCTCTCACTCACCGGCATTCGGAGTTTGGCTGATTTCGGTAAGCTTGTGGGCCCCCTAGACCATCCAGTAGCTCTACCTCCGGTGAGAAACACGCGACGCTGCACCTAAATGCATTTCGGGGAGAACCAGCTATCACGGAGTTTGATTGGCCTTTCACCCCTACCCACAACTCATCCCCTCAGTTTTCA